>JBKGZI010000175.1:0-11403 GCA_046545675.1 Persicimonas sp. | reverse complement strand
TACGGTTCGGAGGGAGGGGCGCCCGTTGAATCGGGTGTCCCTACCCCTATCGGTAGAGCGCTGCATACCTGGGAAGGTCTGGCACCGATTGGGCGTTGTAGCAGTGGCTGAACTTGACTGCCGAGTGCGACAGACCTATGTTGCCCGGCACGCTGGACGCGCCCCCTTCCTGCATAGGCGCGCGAGCGACTCGATCGAGCAAAAAACATCAACGCCCGCCAGCACTTAGCGCTGACGGGCACCTTTGTCTTAGAGGACTCTATGGCACGCGTTACCGTCGAAGATTGCCTGGAAAAAGTCGAAAACCGCTTCGCTCTCGTCATGATGGCTACCCAGCGCGCTCGTGAGCTGCGCAAGGGTGCGCCGCGGATTTTCCCGTCGACCAACAAAGAGGCCGTCCACGCGCTTCGCGAGATCGCGGCCGGCTTCGTGATGTTCGACGAGCGCAGCAAAGATAAGCTGGCTCGCGTGCTCTCCGCGCCCGAGTTTGGCGAAGAGTAATGAGCTTCGGGCACCAGTGCCCGTCACTTCTTGGTCGTGTTCGGGGGAACCAGACCGGCACATTTGAGGTCGTCGAGATCGACGCTCTCGCCGTTTCGGAGCTTCTCGAGCACGGCGGCCGCGCTGCGCTTGCCGGGGCGGTTCCGATCATGGCCGAGGCATTTGAACGCGTCGACGAAGGCGTCGAATTTTGCCGACAACTCCTCGTAGATCTGCCCGAAGACCCCGCCCGAGGGCTTGCGTCCGATCAGGTCGCTGAGTTGACCGTAGGCGAGTCGGCCCACATTGCGGTAGTATTCTGGACTGACCCGGCCGCGGCGGGTGAGGTGATCGTCGAAAAACCCGCAGTTGAATAGGCTGGCATCACCCAGGCGCCGGTAGGCGACCAGGCGTTGCTCGCCGGGGCTATTCATCGCCTCGCATAATAAAAACGCCGCCGGCTTCTCGAATCCGACCTCGTCGGCGAGTTGCTCGTCGACGCGCACGAAGCTCTCGAGAAGGTGGACGAGATAGGCTTCTGTGTTCTCCGAGCTGTCGAGCCCGATGTGATCGAAGGCCCCTTTGAGTTCCTCGCGGAAGTAGTTGAGAAGATTGGCGGTGCTCTGAATTGGTCCGTTGGAACCCTTCATCGAATGTCTCCTGCACATACAACGTTGATCGAGCCTACTAAGTATAGCAGAGCAGCAGGACCTGAGCCAAGAAATTGGGCTTTCCCCTTGATCTTCATGACCTTGGCCGCCTTTGTGGCCCCAATTGTGGGGGCCGCGGACGCCTCTGCCCAGGAGCCGGAGTCGGCGCAGAAAGCTGCCGCCGCCTCCGATGCCACCGGTGACGCGTCGCGCCCACAACTGGTGCTGTGGAGCTTCGAGGCCCCCGATCTGACGTCCGAGCAGCTCACCGCGGTCCAGCGCGGCCTGGAGGCTGCCCTCACTGCTGAAAGTGGACGCCATCTGCTGGACGAAAAGGCCTTTCGTGAGCACATCGCCGACCGGTCCGCCGGACTCCCCGATTGTCTAAAGGGGCTGGAGCCATGTGGGTCGGCCGAGACGCTCGCCTTCGAGGCGGTGGGCGTGTCGGTGGTCCTGCGCGTGGCGATTACGAGCGTAGATGATCGCCTCGATGCGACCTACGAGATGGTCGACCGCCGCGGCGAGGTCGCCAGGAGCGACAGCGTCCGCGCCGACGATGCGCGCGAGCTGGCTTTGGAGCTGGCCGGCGAGATCTTTGACGCCACCGCCACCGTCACCATCGAGAGCGAGCCGTCCGGCGCCGCCGTCGCCATCGACGGCGAGGAGGCCGGCACCACGCCGCTGAGCACGCGTTTGCCGATCGGGGAGCATCGCTACTCGATCCAATTGGACACCTATCGGCCCGTCGAGGAGAGCGTCGAGCTGCGAAGCTCGGGCGCCGAGATCTTACGCCACGAGCTCGAGCGGCTCCCCGCCGTGCTGATCATCGAGGGTGAGCCCGACGATGCAGACGTGCTGATCAACGGCCAGGTGCGAGGCAGCGTCGGCGAGTCGCTCGAGCTGGAGCCGGGCACCTACACCGTCGAGGTGCGCGCCGAGGGCTACGATAGCTGGCGCGATACGGTGGAGCTGGAGGCGGGCGACGAGGCGCAAAGGAGCGCCACGCTCGACGAGAGCCACCCGTTATTGAGCGACGTCGCGCCCAACGCCATCGCGGTCAATAGCTATATCGGCCGGCTCTCCTACGACCACAGCCTGCACAACACGACCTTTCGCGACGCGCGCGGCGAGTCCAACGGGACCCGCTTCCAATTCGGCGGGTTCACCGAGAACGACAGTCCCCTCGTCGTCCAGGAGGAGGTTCGCCGATTCACAGACCCCAATGGCGTGCGCTTCGATTTTACCTATAGCTGGGAGAACTTCGGACTGGTGCTCATGTCGACCTCTTATGCCTCGAGCACTCTCGACCTGCCGGCGGTCATCGAGTCGTCGGCCGCCGAACAGCCCGTGGCGGTGACCGTCACCGATATGAGCCGGCTGCAGCTTCGGCCGCTGCAAGTGCGCTACCGTCACTTCTACAAGAATCTGGCGCCGTTCATCGAGCTGGGCACCGGCATCAACATCCAATGGGTCGAGGTCGAGGGCGACCTGCTCGAGGAGCCGGTGACCCTGTCGAATTCCGAGGCGTTTTGGACGCTGGGGCTGGGCGCCTCGTATTACGTCACGCCCAACGTCTTCGGGATGGCGCGCTACGGCGCGCAATTTTATTTCGACGACGGCCTGGGCGTCGAGAACGTCTTCAGCCTGGGCATCGGCGTGGCGCTGCCCAATCTATTCGGCTTCGAGCCGGAGCCGCCGGAGAGGTTGTGATGAAGCATATTCTCAGCATAGCGCTCGTCCTTGTTGTGGTGACGATCGGGCATTCGAAGCAGCTTCGAGCCGAGGATGAGCCCGAGGATGCGGCTTATTCGAAGGTGCTCGAGGAGGCCAACGCCGCCTATAACGAGGGGAAATACGACGCCGCCGAGGAGGGCTACGTGCTCGCGGTTCAGGCGCGTCCCGAGGAGGCGGTGCCGTATCGCAACCTGGCGCGCACCTACTTCTGGCAGTCCGATTATGCGCCTGCGGTGGCCTATTACGATATGTATATGCAGCAGGCCTCGGGGGCCGAGGATATCGAGCAGGTGCGCGCGGAGCGCAAGCTGGCGTCGTCGCGCGCCGGCGGTGAGCCGTGGGCGGTGCCCGAGTCGCAGCAAATGGCGCTGAGCGCCCTCGAGGAGCAACTCGACAGCGGCAGCGCGTATACGCGCGGCGGAGGTGGGGCGTGGGGGCTGTACCAGACGTTGCTGCGCACCGGATTCGCACAGCCCGAGCTGGCGCGGCTTCGCCGCCAGGTAGTCAGCCGGCTGCTCGGCGAATTCGAGGGCCGGCTCGTCACCGACACCGACCAGCCCACGCCCCGGCTCGATCTGGAAGATTGGCAGATTCAGAAGGAGCGGCTCGACGCCGCGAAGTCGGTGTCCTCGGATCCGGCTGTGAACGAGGCCCTCGCGCGGCGCTCGTTGATTCCCGAGACGGCCACCGCGCTGCTCAACGGCCGCTACGAGCAGGCCGTCACGCTCGCCAAGGAGGCGGGCGAGGAGAACCCGGACATGCCGTTTATACGCTGGTTCGAGGTGTCCGCGCTGGTCGAGGCCGACCAGGCCGAGCGCGCACTGGAGGCGGTCGACGCCCTGGCCAAGAGCCTCGAGGACAGCGCTCCGCAACACCTCGGGTACGTGCGCATCGTGCGCGCCTCGGTGCTCGAGCGCCTGGGCCGCCACGACGAGGCGGCCGATATCTATCTGGGCGTGATCGTAGATTGAGGAGAGCAAGATGAAGGCACTCGTCGTATTCGCCTCGATCATGCTGGCTGTGGTGCTCGCGTTTGGAGTGGGCTGCGATCGCGACGCCGAGGAGTTCGAAGACAAGCAACGGGCCAGCGAGCAGGCTAAAGACGATTCGCCTCAAGACGATTCGCCTCAAGACGATTCGCCTCAAGACGAGCACGCCGAGATCCTCGAGGATCTCGAGGACGAGAAGGCCTCCGAAGACGAGCGCCTCGACGCGATTCATCGCGCCCGAGAGGCACGCCTCGAAGGCGCCGCGTCCGGGCTGCGAGCGTTGCTGGAGTCGGACTCGCCGGACATCGTCGTCGCCTCGGCCGCCGCGCTCGAGCGCATCGACGGCGAGGAGGCCGGACCGGCGGTCGTCGCCGCCGCCGAGCGTCTCAGCCGCACACGCCAATACGAGCATCTTCGCCAGCTCTTATATATCCTGGCGGACATCGGCGGCCGGCAGGCGACTACTTATCTTCGGGCGGTCGCCGACGGCCACGAATATCCCGGTCTTCGCCAGGTGGCCACCGGGATCCTCGAGCGTCAATAAGCGAGAATAATATGAGCCTGATCATCGAAGAGCAGGGGCCGATCCTGCACGCGACCATCGATCGCCCGGAGGCTTTAAACGCCATTGATTTCGAGGTGATGGGCGAGCTCGAGGCGGTCGTCGACAGGCTCGAGGACGAGCCTGATTGGCGCGTCTTCGTGCTGCGCGGCGCCGGCGAGAGGTGCTTTATCTCCGGCGGAGATCTGCGCAAGTTCGCTGAGTTGACCACTGCCGATCAGGCCGCCGAGATGGCCGAGCGCATGAAGGCGATCCTCGAGCGCCTCGAGCGGCTCGATTGCTGGACCATCGCTGCGATCAACGGCGACGCCTACGGCGGCGGCTGCGAGACGCTCTTGGCCTTTGATTTTCGCTACGCGGCCGAGGACGTCGTCTTCGGGCTGACGCAGGCAAAATTTCACGTCACACCCGGCTGGGGCGGGCTGACCCGCCTGGTCGAGGCCGTCGGCCGCCGAATGACGCTACGCTGGCTCGCCGAGGAGGCTCACGTCAACGCCGAGGAGGCCATGATCGCCGGTCTCATCGACCGCGTGCTGCCCCGCGCCGGCCTCACTGAGGGCGTCCACGCGCTCGCCGAGCGCCTCGGCCGTCAGGAGCGCGAGATGATCGGCGCCCTCAAACGCGGCGCGCTGCGAGCCCGCGAGATGCCGCGCAGCGAGGCTATCGAGGCCGAGGTCGAGGCGTTCTCGAAGCTGTGGGCCTCGGAGGAGCACCATCGGCGGGTGGGGGCGTTTTTGGGGCGTGGTAGCGAAGATTGAGCTTTTTTACTGAGAGGAAGGGATGAGCGAATTATTCGAGAGTCCGCCGTTTGTGGTGATCGAGGGGTTGGATGGGGCGGGGACGACCACGCAGACCGGGTTGTTGGTCGAGCGGCTCATCGCCGAGGGCCAGCCGGCGGTGGGTACGCGGGAGCCGTCCGATGGGCCGGTGGGCGTGTTGATCCGGCAGATGCTCTCGCAGCGTGTGGTCACGCCGACGGCCGACGGTGGCGTCGAGCCGGTGGGCCGCGAGGTGCTCGCGTTGCTCTTCGCCGCCGACCGCCTCGACCATATCCGTGCCGGCGTCGAGCCGGCGCGCGCGGCCGGCAAGGCCGTGGTCAGCGACCGCTATTACCACTCGTCGTTTGCCTACCAGGGCGACGTCGACGACGGCGACGAGATGGATCTGGAGTGGGTACGCACGCTCAACGAGCGCGCGATCACCCCGGACGTCACGATCTTTTTGGAGGCGTCGGTCGACCTGTGCCTGTCGCGCATGGGAGGCCGCGCCAGCCGCGATATCTACGAGACCCGCGAGAAGCTCGAGCGCCTGGAGCGGCGCTATGCGCAGGTGATGGACGCGCTGGAAGAAGAGGGCGAGCGGATCGTGCGCTTGGATGCGGGGCGGAGCAAAGACGAGTTGGCGCAGGAGATCTTCGAGCTTGTGACATGAACACCGGTGCCAGGGCTTCCCAGCCCTGGATCCAGGCCAAGATGGCCTGGCACCGTTATCCCAACACTTTCTTGTATACCTGCAACGTCTTCCGCGCGGTCAGCGGCCAGCGGAACTCCGCTGCGCGGCGTTGGCCGCGCTCGCTGAGGCTGGCGTGGGTGGCGTCGCTGGTCATCACGCGGGTAATCGCCTTGGCGAGATCGCCGGTGTTGTGCGGGTCGAATTTGATGCCCGCGTTGCCGGCGACGGTGCGCATCGGCTCGAGGTCGCTGACCGCGGTGGGCACGCCCATGGCCATGGCCTCGAGCACCGGCAGGCCGAAGCCCTCGACCAGCGAGGGGAAGACGAATAATCGGGCGTGGCCGAGGACCTGGCGCAGCTCGGTGTCGCTCAAAAAGCCTGTCAGGATCACCTTGTCTGCGACGCCCGACCAGGCGATCTGGTCCTCGAGGCCGGCGCAGTTGCCGATGAGCACCAAGCGAGCGTCTCCGATCTCGGGTAGCGCGCGGGCGAAGGCGTCGATGAGCCGGTGCAGGTTCTTATAGGGTTTGTCGTTGCCGATGGCGACGACGTAGGGGATCTGGTCGTCGACGACCTCCGGCAGCGTCTCGCGCGGCGGCGGCCACGGCCGGAAGAATTCGTGGGTCACCCCGTGGGGGATGGTCGTAAACCGGCCGCTCTTCAGCCAGCGGCGCGCGCGTCTGGCGGTCGGCTCGGAGACGCTGATGACGTGGTCGGCGCTGTCGAGCGCGTAGGGAATTGCCGCCCGGGCAAACGCGCGAATGGCCTCGGCCGCCAGCCAGTTGGGCTGGGATTGGTGCGGGTAGTCCAGCCACACCAGATCGTGCAGCGTGACCACCACCTTGAAGTCCCTGGGAGCGCGAAGGCGCAGGCCCAGCGGCAGGATGTGGAAGAGGTCGTGGTAGAGATCCGGCGCGCCGTGGGTGTCGAAGAGCCCGCGCAGCGCGGGGGCGCCGAGGGCGAAGTTGTGCAGGTTATCGATCGGGGTGTCGATCCAGGCCTCGGTCAGGTCGTAGCCGAGCACCTCGATGGGCGTCTTATTGGAGCTGTGGCGCACCACCACGTAGTCGTGTTGAGGGGCCTGTCGGATGAGCTCGGGGATGAGGCTGAGCGCATAGCGCGCCACCCCGGCGGGCCGGGCGGTGATGTTGCGGGCGTCGAGGTAGATGCGGGACATGGCGGGCTTGGGGCTTGGGGTTTGAGGCTTGGGGGTTGGCGAAAATCTCCCTCCCCGCGCGTTTTTCAGCGTGGGGAGGATCAAGGTGGGGTTGTTGCTTTCACGGTTAAAGGCCCCCTCCTTGATCCTCCCCTTCCCTTCGGGCGGGGAGGGAATCTCCGACCGTCATCGTTCATCCAGCACCTTCCGATACACATCGAGCGTGTCGCGGGCGCAGCGGCGCCAGGTGAATTCGTGGGCGTGCTCGAGGCCGCGCTGGCGTTGTTTGTGCCATAATTCGTCGTCCTCGAATAGGCGCCTGAGCGCCCGGGCGATGTCGACGGGGGATTTCGGGTCGGCGGTGAGCGCGGCCGGGCCGGCGACTTCGGCGGGCGCGCCCTGGTTGGAGGTGACCACCGGGGTGCCGCAGGACATCGCCTCGAGGGCGGGCAGGCCGAATCCTTCGTAGTGCGACGGAAATAGGAAGACGTGCGCCAGGCTGAACAGCGCGCGCAGCTCGTCGCCGGAGACGTAGTCGAGCTGGATGATCCGCGAGGCGACGTCCGGGTCGGCCATCAATTGGCGCAGCCTGCTGGCCGGGCCGCGGGTCAGCCGGCGTACCAGCACGAAGTAGACGTCGGGCTGGTCGCGGAACGCCTCGATGAATCCGGCCAGCGCCCCGTCGTGGTTCTTATACGGTGAGCCCTGGCCGACCACGAGCACAAAGCGCGAGCGCGGAGCCAGCCATTTCGACAACATCGGCCAGCCCTCTTCGGGACTCATCGGACGAAAAAACGGGTCCACCCCGTTGTAGGTCACGTGTACCCGACCTCGCATGTCCGGGAAATAATCTTCGATGGATTGGCGGGAGTGATCCGAGACCGTCAGCACGCGCGTGGCTTGGTCCATCGAGCGTGGGATCATCTGACGGTAGAAAGTCCCGGTGACCAACTTGCGCCACCAGCTATCGGTGCAGTAGCTAGTATCGAGCAGCCACATGATGTCGTGCAGCGTAAAGACGCTGGGCACGCCGAGGTTGGCGGGCAAAATATTAAACGGGGAATGAAAGAGGTCGACCCCGTCGAGGTCGACCGAGCGCGACAGAAGAAATCTGGTGCGCAGTGAATTTGGAGCGGCCCCGAACGTCTGACATGATACCCGGGCGGACTCGAAGGGCTCGGGCCGGCTCGGGTGGGTGATCAGCTCGAGCTCAATCCCCGAATCCAACTCGAGGATCTCTTCGATCAGATGTTGTGTATAGCGCCCGATGCCGCTGGTTTGCCCGCTGATATAACGGGCGTCGATCATCACGGTGGCGTCGGTATGAGACTTGTCTTTTTTGCGGGACATGCAGTCCAACGGTGCGAGCGGTATGGTCGATATCGGACGCTTGTTTCATAAGCGTCCTTCGTGAGTCAAAGCAAGAGTCAATGCAACGATGACATCCCTACTCAAGCGCTTCATCTCGGTCTTCTTTCGTCAGTTCGTCGGGCGCCATTATCTGCTGATCAGCGCGCTCAGCGTGCTGATCAGCGCGTTGGCCGTGTGGGTGATCGCCAGCCAGTGGAATATCAACAGCGACTTCAAGGCGCTGCTGCCCACCTCCTCAGAGGCCTACCAGGCCATGGAAGAGGTCGGCGACCGGGTCGGCAGCGGCTCGGCGTTGTTCGTGGTGATCGACTCGCCCGACGGGCAGGCCAATAAGCGCTTCGTCAAAGATTACGCCGACGAGCTGCGCCAGCTCGATCAGGTCGCGCTGGCGCATTATAAAAATGACAAGAGATTCTTCGAGGAGCACAAGCTCCTCTACCTGCAGCCCGACGATCTGCGCACGCTGCACGATCGAATCAAAGAGAAGATTCGCGACAAGAAAAAGAAGGCCAACCCGCTGTTCGTCGACCTCGGGGGCAGCGAGAAGGACGAGGGCCTGAAGACCGACGACATCGAGCAAAAATACGACGATCAGGCCCACCAGGAGTACAAAGAATATCTGGTCAGCGACGACGGCTACTCGATGACCATCGTGGTGCGATTCGTCGAGTCGTCGACCAACCTGGAGGCGACCAACCGGCTGCTCGACAAGGTCGATGAGGTCGGCCATTCGCTGGACCCGTCGAGCTACCATCCCGAGATGAAGCTCGAATACGGCGGCGGGCTGGTCAACCGCCAGAAGGAGTATGGCTCCATTCTGAGCGACGTGCGGATCTCGGCGATCTTCACGATCTTGGGGCTGTTTTTGGTCATCGGGTTGTACTTCAGGCGGCTTCGCGCGGTGAGCTTCGTGCTCACCCCGCTGATCATGGGCGTGCTTTGGACGCTGGCGATCGGGTTTTCGATCTTCGGCGAGTTGACCACCGTCACGGTGTTCATCTTCGCGATTTTGCTGGGCCTGGCGATCGACTTCAGCATTCATCTATTGAGCGGCTACAACCATCTGCGCGCCGAGGGGATGGAGCCGGTCGACGCGTTGGTGGGCTGCTATAGCACCACCGGCAGGGCCACGGTGATCGGGGCGTTCACCACGTTCGTCACCTTCGTGGTGCTGTCGTTTGCGCAATTTCGCGGCCTGAGCCAATTTGGCCAGGTGGCCAGCATCGGCGTCATATGCACGCTCTTGGCGATGCTGGTCGTGTTGCCGGCGCTGATTTTGACCGTCCAACACGTCTTGGCGCACAAGCCCTCCGCGCCGGGGTCGACGTTTTTGGGACTCGCGCCCGGAAGCCTGTTCAATGAGGCGCGTGTGCGCCGATTTGCGCCGCTCTTTTTGCTGGCCGCCGCGGGTTTTGTCGCGTTGGCGATGACCCAACTGCCCAAGGTCGGCTTCGAGGACGATTTCCACGATATCGGCCAGATCGAGTGGCCGTGGGCCGAACAAGAAGAAGAGCAGTCCCCCGCGCAAGCTGCCGAGGCTGAGGCCGCCCACCGGGCTCGGGTGGTCGTCAAGCACGCCATCGAGGCGCGCGGCGAGATGGAGCCGGAGACCTTCGAGCCGCCCCGAGAGCAGACTTCGACCGGTGCGAAGTGGACCAGCGCGGTCGGCAGCGCGCAGTCCTCGACGCCGACGGTCTTGCTTTTCGACGACCCCGAAGACGCCCGCGACGTCTTCCGGCTCATGGACGAGCGGCTCGAAAATGGCGAGCTCGACACGGTGCGCTCGTTGGGCTCGATCCACGCGTTCGTGCCCGGCACCCGCCAGGAGCAAGAGGAGCGCATCGTCGAGATTCGCCGCATCGACGAGCTGCTCGCCGACGAGGACCTGTCGGTGCTCGACAAAAAAGACCGCGAGCGCGTCGACGAGCTCTCCGTGAGCCTCGACGCCGATCCGGTCGACGTCTACGACCTGCCGCCGTGGTCCAAGCGCCTGTTCAGGGAGTCCGGCGACGCGGCTCACCCGCCGGCCGAAGGCGAGGAGATCGCCTTCGAATACATCGTCTACGTCAACTCGGCGGTCAACGCGATGAACGGCGTCGACGCGCGGCGCTACCTGACGCAGTTGCAGGATGTGCGGGAGGCGTCCGGGGTCGATTTCCGCATCGGCAGTCAGGCGTATATCTACGTGGCGATGCTCGACGAGATCAAGACCGACGGCGTTCGGATGATGGGCATCGCGCTCGTGGTCGTCTTCTTGATTCTGGCGTTCGTCTTCCGCCACCCGTTCCGCGGGCTGGTGGCGCTCACGCCGCTCTTGCTCGGCGCGTTGTGGATGTTTGGTCTGGCGGGATGGTTGGGGATCCGGCTCGACTTCTTCAACGTGATCATCTTGCCGGTGATCATCGGCATCGGCGTCGATGACGGCGTCCACTTCTATCACCATTATCGCGACCTCGGCCCCGGCTCGGTCGGCGCGGTCATGCGCAAGGTGGGCTCGGCGATCGTGATGACCTCGGTGACCTCGATGATCGGCTTTGGTGGCCTGGCAGTGACCAGCCACGACGGGCTGCAGTCGATCGGCTATTTGGCCATCGCCGGCATCGCCAGCACGCTGGTCGCCACCCTCCTCGTCTTGCCCGCGATCTTATGGTTGGGCGAGAAATATGATATTCAATGGTTGGTCGGCGGGGAGTGACTCTTGTCGGGTAAAGCCGTCACCGCATTATTTGCCGGCCCGTGAAAGTTCTCGGTTCTTGGTGTCAGTTCGGCTGAGGCGATATGCGAAAAACTGCTTTCCGTTATTTGATCGCTGCTCTGATGCTCGCGCCGCTCGCCTGCGGCGACGAGCCCAATCAGGCGCCGACAGCCGCGCTCTCCGCCGAGCTCAGCACGGTCACCGTCGGCGAGGCGGTCGTCGTCGACGGCTCCTCGAGCGCCGATCCCGACGGAGATCCGCTGCTCTTTCGGTGGAGCCTCGAGCCCCCGGAAGGGAGCAGCGTCGAGTTGGGC
>JBKGZI010000174.1:0-11406 GCA_046545675.1 Persicimonas sp. | reverse complement strand
GAGATCTTCAGCTTGCGAAAAGAGCCCTGGCCTTCGCTCTCGGTGCTCACCTGAGCGTCGTCTTCGAGCGCCTGATGGACGATGGCGCGCTCGTAGCTGTTGAGGCCGGCGACGGTCAGCGATCGGCCCAGCTTGGTGGCGGTCCTTCCCAGGTCACGGGCGACCTGCTCGAGGTGCTCGCCCCGCTCGTCTCGCTCTTCAAGCCTGCCGCCGACGTCGATGAAGACCTGGCGATCTTCGCCTTGGCCGGTCAGCGCGGCGCTCAGAAGCGTCTGGATCGCCTCGACGGACTTGGGCGCCGACGAGCCCCGGCCCAGCAGGGCCTCGGCGTCTTTGCCGCTGGCCTCAAAGGTCAGCCGGTCGTCGGCGCTGCTCCCCTCGACGTCGACGTCGACGTTCATGCGCTCGAAGACGTCGGTGAGCCACTTTTCGCCGTAGGCGACCGGGTCGAAGCTGTCGTGCGCTTGTGCTGGTTCGTTCATGATCAGGGTCCAGGGTCCAGGGGTCCAGGAGAGGCCTTAGGAGGCCTCGGCTGTGATCTCCTCTTCGTCGCTGAAGCGCTTGCGGACGTAGAATTGCTGGATGACGCCGATGAGCAGGCTCAGCGCGTAGTAGAGCACCAGGCCGGAGGGCAAAAAGACCATGAAGGCGGTGAACATCACGGGCATGATTTTCATCATCATGGCCGCTTGCTTATTGGTCTGATCGACGGTGCTCATGCGCTGCTGGGCGAACATCACGACGCCCATCAATGCCGGCAAGATATAGTACGGGTCGGGCTCGGCCAGGTTGGTATACCACAGCATGAAATCGGCGTGGTACAGGTCGACCGAGTTGTAGATCATCACGTAGAGCCCGTACAAGATGGGCATCTGCATGATCATCGGGAGACAACCGCCGGCCGGGCTGACGTTGTGCTCCTTGAAGATCTTCATCGTCTCTTCGGTCATGCGCTGGCGGTCGTCGTCGTACTTCTCTTTGACCTCTTTGAGGATCGGCTGGACCTTCTTCATCCGCTCCATGCTCGAGTAGGCCTTCATATTGACCGGCCACAGCGCGCCGCGGATGAGGAAGGTCAGCAAGATGATCGCCAGGCCCCAGTTGCCCAGGAAGCCGTGAAGCTGGTTCAGTCCCCAGCGCATCGGTCGGGCGATGAAGGCGAAGAAGCCGTAGTCCACGCTCTCCGAGAGGCGGTGGCCGATTTCGTGGAGGACGTCGACGTCCTTGGGTCCCAAGAAGAGCTGGTGGGACATCGTCTGCGAGCTGCCTGCGGGCACCGACATGCTCTGGTTGACCAAGCGGGCGCGCACGTAATTGTCGTCGACCGTGTCGAGCTCACAGCGTTGGGCGGGCTCGCCGGGGATGGCGGCCATCAGAAAATACCGCGTGTCCACGCCCGCCCACTGGGTCTCGCCGGCGGCGAAGCGCTCGGCGCCGTCCTCGGCGAGCGTGTCGAAGGACTCCCGCTCGAGATCTTCGGAGTTTCGGCATACGCCGGACAACTCGTTGGGTTGGAAGTCGAGCATGCTCGACTCCTTGTCCGGGTCCTTCCAGTCGAGGATGTCGACCGCCAAGGTGTCCGCGAGCGTGCCCTCACTCAGGTTATTGGTGACAACGACGTCCATATTGACGATATAGGCGAGGTCGGAGTCGACCTCGAAGATCTTGTCGACCGTAAAGCGGCCCTGCGGGTCCTCGTAGCGATAGACCAGCTTCGAGAAGCCACCGTCGGTCTCCACGCTCTGCTCCTCGACGACCTCATAGACCGGGTTGTCGGGGAAATCGAGGTTTCCGTCGATGAAGGCGGTGCGGAACGGATATTTGGTGGCGTCGTCGGGAAAATCGACCAGGTCGCCGGCCTCGACGTACTGCTCCGGCTCGGTCAGGTGTGCGCTGGTGACGCTGCCGTGGGCGTTGGTCATGTCGAGGGTGAACCAGCGCGTCTTGATGACGTCCTCGCGCCGGTCGACCTGGGGTCGCTCGGCGTCGGCGTCGGCCTCGGCGCCGGCCTCAGCCGTCGGCTCGGCCTCGGCGGCCGGCTCCTGAGAGTCGGCTGCGTCCCGATCGGCGCCCTGGGCGCTATCAGCGCCATCAGCTCCATCGGCCCGGTCCTCGTCGGCGGCCTGATCTTCGGGAGCTTCGACGGCCTGCTCGGCCGGCGGCTGCTCTTCGGGCGGTGGAGGGGCAAGAAAGACCTGCCAGATCACGAGCACAGCCCCGCTTAGGACCATCGCCAGCAAGAAGCGCTTTTGTTCCATGATGAGTCTTGGGTTGGATTACTTCAGATATAGACGGCCGCCCTCGAAGGCGGTGGCCCGACACTCTGTTTGATTGATCGGAGACCGGGTCTTTACGGGACCGGGTCGTGGCCCCCGGGATGGAAGGGGTGACACCGCAAAATGCGGCGCAGCCCCAGCCAGATGCCACGCCAAAAGCCGTGGCGCTTGATGGCGATCAGGGTGTACTGCGAACAGGTGGGCCTGAATCGACACGACGGCGGCAGCAGCGGAGAGATAGCCCGCTGATAAAAGCGAACCATCGCCATGGCTACTGTGGCCAACATACCGGCTCGAACCACCTGTCCGACCTCTTCGGTCGATACCAACTGGTCTTCGCTGGGCTCTGAGTTATCGGCAGTCGAACCCACTGGTGTGACCCTCGGTTCGGGAATGCGCCTCGCCATTCAACGAGGACGAGCGGCCTTGGCGGCGCTTCGACATAGCTTCAGCAGCTCTTTGCGAAGCGTCGGGTAATCGTCGCGCTGGCCGGAAGCCTTGATGATCACTACAAAGTCGAAGCCGGTCGGAATCTGCTGCTTATTGCGCCGGAAAATATCGCGCACGCGCCGCTTCCACCAATTTCGCACGTTCGCCTTGCCCACCTTGCGACTGGCGGTGACGCCCAGGCGCGACCACTGATGATCGTTGGGGCGAGCGTAAACGATAAAGTGCGCCCCCGCGCGGCGTTTGCCACCTCGCTGGGTGCGCAGAAACTCGGGGCGCTTGCGCAACCGCTCGAGCTTTCGCAACTTTTCGTCGTCCTCAAAGCGCGCGTCTTGGTCAGGCGATATCACCGGATTTGAGCCCACAAAGAGGATCCAGTCGCCGGCCGGCCACCTCGGCTCATCAAATGAGCCGAGGTGGCCGGCGCCGGCGCCAGGTTATTTGCGGCGACTGCGCTTGTGAAACTTGCGCGGCGACAGGCGCTTGCGACCCTTCTTGCGCCGACGCTTGAGGGTTTTGCGTCCGCCCTTGGTGCGCATACGTGCGCGGAATCCGTGGGACTTGCGACGCTTCTTACGGCTTGGCTGATAAGTTCTCTTCGGCATGGCTGATCTCCTCGAGCAATTTTCGCTATGCAATTCACGGGCGAGTGGGGGCACCCTCAAATGGTCAGCCCACTCACCTCTAGATGAGACGAATTGGAAACAACGACCCGCCGGCAGCTATTTCGAGACGTTCAGATCTCAGCGCTGCGCGGGCGTGGGTCGAAAAGCGTGGCAAATAAACATGAAGGGACCGACTTCGTCAACCCTCGGGACGTCGGGCGGGGTGTTCATCGTCTGTCGGTCAGTACTGCACTCCCTCCCCGCGCGTGCCACTTTGGGACTGCAAAAGCGGGGAGGGCATCTTCTGCCAACCTACAGGCGATGAACACACCCGACGTCGGGCGGGCGTTTCAGCGAAGAAGCTTGTTCTCGAGCCGGTCGATGATCGCGCAAATATCGTCGTCGCCGTCGTCGACCAACCCGCCGATCTTTTTGGCCGCGGCGAGCACGGTGGTGTGGTCCTTGCCGCCGAAGAGCTCGCCCAGGCGCGGATAGGAGTTGTCGGTGTGCTTGCGGGCCAAATACATCGCGTATTGGCGAGGCTTGCTGATCGCGCGGGTTCTGCGCTTTCCCTTGATATCGCGCGGGGTGATGTCGAAGTCGTTGGCGACGATCTCGATGATCCGCTCGGTATCGATGCGCCGGCCCTGATCGATATTCATCCGTTCGAGCATCTCGCGGGCCAACTCCATGGTGATCGGCTGGCCCATCAGCGAGGCCTGCGCCCCCAGCCGGATCAGGGTGCCCTCGAGCTCGCGCACGTTGCTGCGGATGCTGCTGGCCAATAAGATCGCCACGTCTTTGCCCAGCTCGATGCCGTCGGACTCGGCCTTCTTCTCCAAGATCGCCAGACGGGTCTCCATCTCCGGGGGCTGAATATCGGCGCACAAACCCCAGCTAAACCGGCTGCGCAGCCGCTCCTCGACGCCCGGCAAATCCTTGGGCAGTTGATCGGAGGTGATCACGATCTGCTTGCCGCTGTGATACAGCGCGTTGAAGGTGTGGAAAAACTCCTCCTGGGTGGAGTCCTTGCCGGCGATAAACTGGATGTCGTCGATCAACAGCACGTCGCAGGTATTTCTGAATTGAGTGCGAAAGCTGTTCATATCCTTGTTGCGAAGCGAGGTGATCAACTGGTTCATGAAGTCTTCGCTGGACAGGTTGACCACGCGCGCCTGCGGGTTGCGCTTGAGCGTCTCGATGCCCACCGCGTGCAGCAGGTGGGTCTTGCCCAGGCCCACCCCGCCGAAGATGAATAGCGGGTTATAAGAGCTGGCCGGATTGTCGGCCACCGCCGTACAGGCGGCGTGCACAAATTGGTTCGACGAGCCGACGACGAACTCGTCGAAGTCGTGGCGCGGATTCAGACCGGCGGCGACGATCCGCTCGCGTAGCTCCTCGCCCGAGCAGCCCCGAGTGGGCACGGCCGTCGGCTGAGGTGCGGAAACCCGGGCGGCGCCAGTGGCAATCGCCCCCTGAAATGGGGCGTCTGAGGTCGCCTGAGAGTCGAGGCGCCCGATGCGCGCAGCCTTGGCTTCCTCGGGCGCATCGATGGCGTGGAGTTGTTCGTCCGCGTCGGCCGCGCCGGCTCGCTCATAGGCGCTGGCGACGTCCAACTCGACGTCGACCGCCGAGCCCGAGACCACCTCGAGCGAATCCTCGATCAGATCGAGGTAGTTGTCCTCGATCCACGCTTTTAGGAACTCGTCGCCGACTTCCAGAAAAAACGTCTGTTCATCGCGATGGTGAAGTTTGATGTTCCGAAACCACGACTTGTAATTGTGCGAACTCACCTTCTCTTGGAGGTCGCATAGCGCGGCTTGCCAAATATCGGTCATGGGTCAATGCCGGGGGGTCTGGATACGGGTTACAGCTCAAAAAAACCGGGCAAATAGATCTAGCCTCTGCGTCCTTTTTCATCAACCGCGCAACAGCGTTCTCAAGACCAAAATCGGCTTTTTTGGAGGGCTCGGCCGACCGGCGAACCGGGCTAAGTCCAAGCGTAACTTGGCTTTTAAAAGGGTAGAAAAATGTCGATGGTGTGACGAGATTTTTTCAGGCGGGAGAAGATCGCGGCGGCCAAAAATTTTTGCTTGCATCGGCCCCCGACGAGGTCATCCAAGCGTGGCGTAACGCTGGCCGAGATCAACCGTGATCTCGAGGGGGAGATCACCCCTGATCTGATCGGTTGTTTTGGTGATCGGGTTCTTTTCTGGTGATCGAGTCTTGGGGGGGAGGATCTCGGGCTTCAAGCCGAGCCGGCTTTTCCCATCATCAAAAAAGCGGTCGGATTGACGCCGATGATCTTCAATGCACGGTCCCAGCAGTCCGCAGCGGGGGGTCTCGCAGACGAGTGCCTCGTCGAAGTCGGCCAGCAGCCAGGAGCCGTCCTCGAGTTCATCTGCGAGCTGGCCGGCACCCCAGCCGGCGTAGCCGAGCATGGGCATGAAGAAGCGGTCGGTGGGCTCCAGCGCAAAGCGCTCGATGATCCGGCCGGCGGCCGACAGCGTCCAGCGCTCCCCGAAGTGCAGATTCGCGGGGTGGGCCTCGGCCCCACCCTCGAAGGCCAACGGGCGCGCGGGCGGGCCGGGCGAGGAGCGGCGAAAGAGCACCCACAGTTGCTCCATGCGCACCGGCCCGCCAAAGAAGACCGTCTGCTCGAAGCGCTCGGCCAAGATCCGATCTTCGATCGACTCGTTGACGCTGGCGATCAGCGTGCCGAAGTCGACCTGGACGGGCTTGTTGACGATATAGCCCATCGCGCCCTGCTCATCGTGGTGGACCAGCAAGATGACCGCCCGCTCGAAGGGGCTGTCGTCGAGCTTGGGCGAGGCCACCAAAAAACAGGGGGCTATCGAGCATTCGTCTGGGTCGAGATCGGCCATAGTGGGCGAGCCTCGGTCGGGAGTGTCGTGGAACTGACTTGCTCATAAATGTAGCGAGCTGAACGACCAACGGCAACGCCGGCCTCAATGTGCGAGACAGGCGTTGTTCGAGACAAGGCTTATCTGAAGCTTGCGCGATCTACGCCTTTGGGGTGCAATGCGGGCGCATCGAGAAAACTTTTCAAAAGAGGAGCCCATCATGAAGCGCATGAACTACGACGATATCGCCGACGCACGCGACGCCCAAGATCTGCGCATCATCGACGTGCGCGAGACCGACGAGTACGAGGAGGTCCACGTGCGTGACGTCGAGCTGTTTCCGCTCTCGAAGCTCCAAGAAGGGGAGTTGCCCGAAAAAGACGACCGCCCGGTGGCGGTCATCTGCCGGTCGGGCGGTCGCAGTCAGGTAGCCTGTCAGATTCTAGAAGACGCCGGCTGGGAGGAGTGCATCAACGTCGAAGGCGGGACGCTGGCGGCCATTCAGGCCGGCGAGGAACATGTCATTCGCGGACAGCGCGAGTGAGAGAGTGAGAAAGTAAGAGAGTGAGAAAGTAAGAGAGTGAGAAAGTAAGAAAGGCGGCCGATCGAACGTGAAAGTTCGATCGGCCGCCTTTGCTGTATCTAACTCTCTCACTTTCTCACTATCTAACTCTCTGCAGTTACCAGACGTGCGTCGGTGCCGCCGATGCGGATCGGGCCGTCGTTGCGCTCCTGGGGAATCACCACGCCGGCCAGATCGTAGTCGGTGGCCTGCTGGATCTCGACCTCCACGATATCGCCCGGGGTGGGCATGTCGCCGCCGTAGTCGAAGGATAGATACACCACGCCGTCGATGTCGGGGGCCTGGCCGTAGTGGCGGCCTTCGAGCACCGCCTCATGGGCCTCGCTGACGCCGTCGACGATGACATCGGTGTTGTAGCCGACCCACTCCTCGTTTTTGCGCAGGCTGATCTCGCGCTGCAGCGACATCAGAGCGTCGCGGCGCTCCTCTTTGACCTCTTCGGGGAGCTGGCCGTCCATCTCGGCTGCGGTCGTGCCCTCTTCGGGGCTATAGGTAAAGACACCTACCCGGTCGAATTCCACCTCTTCGACCCAATCGTACAGCTCCTGGAACTCTTCGTCGGTCTCGCCCGGGTAGCCGACGATGAAGGTCGTGCGCAGCACAAGATCGTCGACAGCGCGCAGCCGGGCGATCAGATCCATCTGGCGCTCGCGCTGGATATTGCGCTTCATCGACTTGAGGATGCGCTGATTGATGTGCTGCAGCGGCATGTCGACATACGGCAGGATGCGGTTGTCTTCCTGCAAGATCTCGAGCAGCTCGTCGCTGAAATTCCACGGGTACATATACAGCATGCGCACCCAGTCGATTTGGGTCGCCTCCTCGTCGAGGCGGCGAAGCAATCGGACCAGATAATCGCGGTTCTCGCGCGGATCGAGATCGATGCCGTAGCTGGTCATATCCTGGGCGACCAAGATGATCTCTTTGACGCCGCTGTCGCCCAGCCGCTTGGCCTCGGCGACCACGTCGTCGATGGTGCGACTTTCCTGGGTGCCGCGGATCTTCGGGATGATGCAATAGCTACAGCTTCGCGAGCATCCCTCGGCGATCTTCAGGTAGGCGGTGCCACCTCGCACGGTATTGGTGCGGGCGACCTCGTGATCCATGATGAAGCTGCCCGGCTGAATATAGGTCTTCTCGGCCAGCTCACCTTTGAGGGCCTCGTTGATCGCGGTGAAAGTCTTGGTGCCCAAGATCGCGTCGACCTCGGGGATCTCGACCTCGAGATCTCCCGAATAACGCTGCGACAGACATCCGGTGACCACGACCTTGTCGAGCAGGCCGACCTTTTTGCGCTCGACCATCTCCAGGATCGTGTCGACTGACTCCTCCTTGGCGTCGTCGATGAACCCGCAGGTGTTGACGACCACGATGTCCGCGCCGTCGGCGTCGGCGACTATATCGAATTCGCCGTCGCCCTGGATGAGCCCGACCATCACCTCGGAGTCGACCCGGTTTTTGGGGCAGCCGAGGGATACCATGTGGACTTTTTTGCGTCTTTCTTCAGTCATTTTGTCAGGCCTTGCAGAAGTCGTGGCACCCTCTATTTAGGGCGCGGTACGGCGCGCAAACTACGATTTAGGGGCTGGCTTCAAGACCCCTATTAGCCGCGTTGAAACGTCCCTAAAATTGCTGTTGTGCGAGGGCGTTGTTTGCCCTCGCCGCAAACAGAAGGTGTTGCTGATCGGCAGAAGCGCACGTTTTCCTAGGCGAAAGCCCTCGAAGAATCAACGATCAAACGCCCGCTAACATACCCGCATTCCATTTCGAACAACCTCATTGAATGCCGCGCATCTGGGTGGCCGATTGGACCCGCTCGACGGCGCCGACGAAGGCGGCGGTGCGCATGGAGACGTCGTATTTATTCATGAGCTTGCGCAGGTGCTGGTGGGCGTCGACCATATGCTTTTCGAGCTCGGAGTTGATCCGCTCCTCGCTCCAAGAGAAGTGCTGGATATTTTGGGCCCACTCGAAATAGCTGACGGTGACGCCGCCGGCGTTGCAGAAGATGTCGGGCACCACCGTAACACCGCGCTCGTTGAGGATCTGGTCGCCCTCGAAGGTCACCGGCGCGTTGGCAGCCTCGAGCACGTAATCAGCCTTGATGTCGCCAGCATTAGCCTCGGTGATGACGTGGCCGAGGGCGGCAGGCATCAACACATCGCAATCGAGCTCGAGCAGCTCCTCGTTGCTGATATTGTCGGCGTGCTTGTAATCGACCACCGAGCTCGACTCGTAGACATGCTCCAAGAGCGGCAGCGGGTCGAGGCCCTCGGGGTTATAGATGCCGCCTTTGATATCGCTGACGCCCAAGATCTTGGCGCCGGCCTCGTGCAGCAGGCGCGCCGCCCAGCTTCCCACGTTGCCGAAGCCCTGGATGACAAATGAGGTGCCCTCGAGCGAGCGGCCATCGAAATCGAGGACCTCGCGAATAGCGAACATGCAGCCGCGGCCAGTGGCGGACTCGCGCCCCTTCGAGCCGTGCAGCGAGACCGGCTTTCCGGTGACCACCGCCGGATTGAACCCGTGCAGGCTGGAGTACTCGTCGAAGATCCAGGCCATCACCGAGGCGTCGGTGTTCATATCCGGCGCCGGGATGTCGGTCGTCGGCCCGACAAACTCGTGGATTCGCTGGGTAAATCGGCGAGTGAGCCGCTCGAGCTCGGCCATCGATAGCTGCATCGGGTCGACCTGGATGCCGCCCTTGGCGCCGCCGTAGGGCACGTCGATCAATGCGGTCTTCCAGGTCATCAAGCTCGCCAGCGAGCGCACGTGGTCGAGGTCGGCCTTCGGATGGTAGCGAAGCCCTCCCTTGAATGGCCCTCGCGAGTCGTCGTGCTGGACTCGATATCCGATGAAGTTGCCGATGGAACCGTCGTCCATGCGGATGATCAGCTCGACTTTGAGCTCACGACTGGGGGTCTCGAGGAAAACGACCTGCTCTCTGCCGAGATCGAGGACGTCGAAGGCCTGCTGCAAAAATCGATTGGTCGTCTCGAATGCTTTTTCGCTCATCGTCTGCTCCACTTGGTTTTATTATCCCTAGCCACCCGAGCTGAGAGCTGCCGAGGGTGCATGGTTTGCTTGTTTATTGGTGCGTCCAATGTCGTGTGTGGCACGGTGATGTGTCAAGCTGTAGGGTGGTGTGCACAACACCCGGTACTGTTGATATAGAGGTCCCAGAATGGCGCGGACTTGTCGTGACTTTCTCGTCATATTGCTCGTCGCCATCTCGCTGGCTGCATGCAGCGACGACTCGACCGAAGGCAACACTCAGGGCTCCTCGAGGGCGGCAACACCGGCCTTCAACTGAGCGATCCACAATACGTCGTGTTGGAGAATTTGGTCATCCGCAACACCTCCCAGAACGGACTCAATATCGACGACGGCGGCAGCTTCGACACGCCCGCCCACCACGTCGTGCTGCGAAATATCACCGTCGAGGGCGTCGGCGACGGCGGAAACCAGGACTGCATCAAGATGTCCGGGGTTGACGATTTCTGGGTGCTCGACAGCGACGTCTCGGAGTGCAGCGGCCAGGGCATCGATATAGTCGGCTGTCACGATGGGGTGATCGCCGGCAACCACATCCACGACAAGCCCAGCGCCGGCGTCCAGGCCAAGGGCGGCACGGCCGACATCCTCATCCACGGCAACCGCATCGCCGACGTCAGCGGCCGCGGTGTCAACGCCGGGGGCAGCACCGGCCTCGAGTACTTCCGCCCGCAGGACGCCCCGCACGAGGGAGCACGCATACAGGTGGTGGCCAATATTTTCGAGCGCGTCGGCGCCGAGTCCGGCGCACCGATCGCCTTTGTGGGCTGCGACGCCTGCCTCTTCGCCCACAATACCGTCGTCGAGCCCCAGACTTGGGTGGCGCGCATCCTCCAGGAGACGGTCGGCGACCGCTTCGTCCCATCGAGAGACGGCCGATTCGTCAATAATGTCGTCGCGTTCAACGTGGACGATCTACGAAACGGCGTCTTCGTCAACGTCGGCCCCGACACCGCACCCGAGACGTTCACCTTCGCCAACAACCTGTGGTACGCCCTCGACGATCCGGACTTCGACGGGCCCACCCTCAGTAGTGGCATTCCTGCGCCCCAGAACAGCGTCGTCCAGCAAGATCCGGGCTTCGCCGACCGCGCCGGCGGCGACTATCGCATCGGCACGAGTAGCCCCGCGGTGGGCGCCGCCGGGCCGCTCGACCACGACGCGGGCTTCGACGGCTTCGATCTTCCTGACTACGACGGCCACTGCTACGGCGACCCGGCGGCAGTCGGGAGCTACGAGGGGCGTTAGGTTAAGTGCACTCACGGAGGTCTTTCGGCTCTCGGTCGCATCAGCCTTCGATGAGCGCTCACGTCGAAAGTGACGTTGTAGTATTAAGAGAGTGAGAAAGTGAGAGAGTGAGAGAGTGAGAGAGTGAGAATAACGCTCCAACCGACCCGGATCGCCTCGAGCCGGTGGGCGTATCTAACTTTCTTACTTTCTCACCTTCTTACTCTCTCGCTGCTGATCAGCAATTGTAGCCGGCACTCCGAAAACCGTCCGTAAGCTAAATAGTCTGCGTGTCTCTACTTAAGTGCAGTCACGGAAATCTTGTGGTTTACGAATCGTGCCAGGCCTTT
>JBKGZI010000173.1:0-11428 GCA_046545675.1 Persicimonas sp. | reverse complement strand
CCAGGACACTGGCCTTTCACGCCAGCGACACGGGTTCGAATCCCGTACGGGACGCTAACCCCGCGAAGCTTCACGGCTTCGCGGGGTTTTCGTTTTCTTGCGAATGAATATTTCCGACCTCCCCCGCGTCTTATCTGGGCAAGCTGAAGCCGGCTGATTTATTTTTGACTAACCGTCGGCGTTTGGTTAGCTATGAATTCTCAAATTATTAACCGAAGTCCCAATGGAGGGAGTAGTTCAATGAAGAAGCTGACAACCATATACGGAAATCTTCCGACGATGACCGGTAGGCGAGTGCTGACCAGCCTGTTGGTGGTGGCGTTGGCGGCCACCCTCGGCAGCGGCTGCGTGGTCAATGACCACTCCGACGACAATAACGATGAGCTGACCGATAATAACGGCAATAACACCACACCCAACAACGACAACAACAATACCCCGGGCAACAATAACACGCCCGATCCGGGTGACTGCGACGACTTTACCGAGATCGGCGGAACGATCGATTCCGACCAGACGCTGGAGGGATGCTACGACGTCACCTCCAGTCTCAGCGTCAACAACGAGGCGCACCTGACGATTGCGGCCGGCTCGATCTTGCGCTTTGCCGAGGACACCGACCTCACCGTGACCGGCGAGGCAAAGCTGACCGCCTCCGGCACCGACGAGGCGGGCATCGTCCTGACCGGCGCCAGCGAAACGCCGGGGTTTTGGAGCGGCGTGTCGATCCGCGACTCCAATAGCGTCGACAATTCGCTTTCGTATACCACGATTGAATACGCAGGTGGCGACGCGGTCCATCACACCGTGCGGAACGCCGGGCTGCAATTAGGCCAAGACACGCGCATTGCGATCAACGACTCGACGTTTCGTTCCAACGATGCCGCCGGCCTATACGCGCGCGAAGAAACCGACCTGCGCGAGTTCGCCAACAACCTGCTGACCGATAACAGTGGCGGCGCGGCGTTTGTCCACCCCAGTAACCTCTCCGCATTCGATGACAGCAGCAGCTTTTCGGGCAACGCCGATGGAGAGGACTTCGTCTATGTCAGCGGTGGTGACATCACCAGCGACCTGTTGGTCTCGGCCATCGACGTGCCCTACTTCGTGCGGGACTTGATCGACTCGGAGACCAGCACCCTGGAGTTCGAAGCCGGCGCGACCATGGTCTTCAGCGCGGATAGCGCCCTCGAGATATGGGAAGACGCGCGCATCAAGGCCATCGGCACCGAGGACGCCCCGGTCACCTTCCGCGGCGAGGAGCCCACACGTGGGTTCTGGCAAGGCATCTTGCTCCAAAACTCCAATGGCATCGACAACGAGTTCGACTACGTGGTCCTCGAGGACGCCGGAAGCGAGGCCGCCCATCACACTTCTGACGCCGCCGGCCTCCAAATGACCGAGTCCGCTCAAATCGCGATCACCAATTCGACGTTTCGAAATAACGCCACCTACGGGCTTTCAGCGCGCAACGAGGTCAATATTCGCGAGTTTGCCTCCAATACGCTGACCGAAAACACCGAAGGCGCCGCCTACATCAATCCGAATATCATCGGCGCCATGGACACCGACAGCAGCTATACGGGCAACGACGAGGACCTCGTCCACGTCACCGGCGGCTCGATCACCGTCGATCAGAGCGTGAGCGTGCTCGATGTGCCCTATTTCATTCGTGAAGAAGTCGATTCGGACGACTCGACCATCGAGATCGAGGCGGGCGCGACGCTGACCTTCGGAGCCAATAGCGGCCTCGAGATCTGGGACGACGCCCGGCTGAGCGCCATCGGCACCTCCGACGAGAAGATCACTTTCAGTGGCGAAGAACCCACCCCGGGCTATTGGAAGGGCGTGATGTACAATTCGAGCAACGGCGTCGACAACGAACTCGACCACGTGATCATCACCGACGCCGGCGGTGAAGGCCTGCACCATACCGTGGGCAACGCCAACCTGCAGCTCGGCGGAAGCGACCCGACTCAGATCACCATCAATAACCTGGAGATCTCCAACGGTGCCAGCCACGGCATCTCGACCAATAATAACGTGACCTTGAACGGTTGCAGCGGCGTGAACTTCAGCTCCAACGCTGAAGCGGACTTCGGCGGCGACGGTCCGACCTGCTGACCCTACCTGCTGTCCGCTCGCGGCTCGACGTCGAGCCGCGAAGCATCAAAAAAGCCGGCGCTGCCCATCAGGCAGCGCCGGCTTTTTTGATGCTGTGCAGGAGATTGCGCCTCAATCGACCACTTTGACCACATGGTACTTCTTTTTGCCGCTGCGCAGCACCAACATCGACTCGCTGGCCAGATCGTCCAAGGTGACCTGTTTATCCCAGCGCTCGAGCTGGTCGTTGTTCAGGTACGCCCCGCCCTGCTTGATGAGCCGGCGAGCGGCGCCGTTGGACTTTTGCAGGCCGGTCTCGGTGAAGAGGTCGAGGATGCCGATGCCGTCGCCCTGGAACTTCTCTCGGGGGATTTCGGTCGACGGGACGTCGGCGAAGATCGAAGCGAGCTCGCGGTCGGTGAGCCCCTCGATCTTCTCGCCGAAGAGCATCTTCGAGGCGCGCACGGCCTTGTCGGCTTCCTCGGCGCTGTGGACCAATGCGGTGACCTCCCAGGCGAGCTTGCGCTGGACGTCGCCGCGGTTCTCGCCGCGCTCGATGGTGTCGACCAGCTCGTCGATCTCTTCTTTGCTCAAAAAGGTGAAGAGCCGGAGCAGCTTGGCGCAGTCGGCGTCGTCGCGGCGCACCCAATATTGGTAGAACTCGTAGGGGCTGGTGCGCTCGGGGTCGAGCCACACGGCGCCCTCCTCGGTCTTGCCCAGCTTATTGCCCGCCGAGTCGGTGATCAGCGGGAAGGTCAGCCCGTAGGCGGTCTCGCCGAGCTTTCGGCGCACGAGTTCGGTGCCGGCGGTGATATTGCCCCACTGGTCGCTGCCGCCGATCTGAAGCTGGCAGTCACGCTTGTCGAAGAGCTCGACGAAGTCGAAGGCCTGGATGAGCATATAGCTGAATTCGGTGTAGCTGATGCCCTGCTCGCGCTCCTCGAGGCGCGCGCGCACCGATTCTTTTTGGAGCATCGCGTTGACGCGGAAGAATTTGCCGACCTCGCGCAAAAAGTCGATATAGCTCCAATCACCGAGCCAATCGGCGTTATTCAGAAGCGGCACCTCGACGTCACCGCCGATGTCGGCCGGCAGCGTCTCCGGGTGCATCTCGGTGGCGCGCTGCAGGACGCGATCGAGCTGGCTGCTGATGCCGGCTAAATTCTTGTCGAGCTGCTCGGCGTCCATGAGGCTGCGCTCTTCGGCCTTGCCGCTCGGGTCGCCGATCAACCCGGTCGCCCCGCCCACCAGCGCCGTCGGATCGTGGCCGTGGCGCTTGAAGAAGGCCAGCCCCATCATCGGCAGAAGGTTGCCCACGTGCAGCGAGTCGGCGGTCGGATCGAAGCCGCAATACAACGTCACCGACTCCTCGTCGAGCAGCTCGTCGAGCCCCTCGTGGGTGATCTGATGGATGAAGCCGCGCCACTGGAGTTCGTCGAGGATGCTGCTTTCGAAGTTGCTCATGGTTTTTGGTGGTGTGGGTTTAAGAGTGCTCGGAGGGGTTATAGAGCATAGGAGAGGGGCGTTTGGCAAGTTACCCTCTCCACCCGAAGCGATAGCGAAGGGAAGGAGAGGATCAAGGAGAGGCGCCCCACCTTGATCCTCCCCACTTTTGAACTGCAAAGCGGGGAGGGGTTTTCAGCCCCCCCGTAGCTGACCATCACTTCGCATAATCCACAGCCCTGGTCTCTCGAATCACGCACACCTTGACCTGGCCGGGATAGGTCAGCTCGTCCTCGATTTTGCGGGCGATCTCCTTGCTGAGCGTGTAGGCCTGGTCGTCGTTGACCTTGGAGTTGGAGACCATCACGCGGATCTCGCGGCCGGCCTGGATGGCGTAGGTCTTGTCGACGCCGTCGAAATCCAGCGAGATGCGCTCGAGCTCCTCGAGGCGCTTGACGTAGGTGCCCAGGATCTCGCGGCGGGCGCCGGGGCGGGCGCCGGACAGCGCGTCGGCGGCGATGACCAGATGGGCGATGACCGAGTTTTGGGGCTCGTCGTCGTGGTGGGCGGCGATGGCGTTTCGGACGATCTCGACCTCGCCGTGCTTCTTGGCGATCTCGGCGCCGACCAGCGCGTGGCTCCCCTCGCGCTCGTGGGTCAGCGCCTTGCCCATATCGTGGAGCAGGCCGGCGCGGCGGGCGAGCTTGACGTCGACGCCGAGCTCGTCGGCCATAAGGCCGCATAGGAAGCCGACCTCGATGGAGTGCGACCACATATTTTGTCCATAACTCGTGCGCCATTTGAGCCGTCCCAGGAGTTTGATGATCTCGGGGTGCAGCCCGTGGACCCCCAGCTCGAAGGCGGCCTGCTCGCCGGCGTCTTTGATGACCTGGCCGATCTCCTGCTCGGTCTTGTCGACGACCTCCTCGATGCGAGCCGGGTGGATGCGCCCGTCGGCGATGAGCTTCTCGAGGGATAGCCTGGCGATCTCGCGGCGTACCGGATCGAAGCCGCTGACCACGACGACCTCGGGGGTGTCGTCGACGATGACGTCGATGCCGGTGGCGGCCTCCAGCGCGCGGATATTGCGGCCCTCGCGGCCGATGATGCGGCCCTTCATATCATCGGAGGGAAGTTGGACGACCTTGACGGTGCGCTCGGTGACGTACTCGCCGGCGTAGCGCTGGATGGCCGTGGCAAGCACCTTTTTGGCGCGGCGATCGGCCTCCTCCATGGCTTGTTCTTCGAGCTGGCGCACCTTTTGGGTGGCCTCGGTCTTGGCCTCGGCGACCAGAGAGTCGACGAGCTCCTCTTTGGCCTTCTCGGCGCTGTAGCCGGAGACCTCTTCGAGCCGCTTCTGGGCGGTGACCTCCTGGCGGCTGATGGCTTCTTCGCGCTCGTTGAGCTTCATCTGGCGGTCGTTGAGCCGCTCCTCGCGGCGGGTGGTCTCCTCGTCGCGCTCGTCGAGCTTGCTGGCACGCTCGTCGAGGTTGGTCTCGCGCTTGGTCAGGCGCTCCTCGAGCCTTTGGAGCTCGGCGCGGCGCTGCTTGAGCTCCTTTTCGGCCTCTTGTTGAGCTTCGAGCGCGATCGACTTCGCGTCGAGCTCGGCTTGCTTGGTGACGGCCTTGGCCTTGGTCTCGGCCTCCTCGAGGGTGCGGTCGGCTCGTTGCTGGGCGGCCTGCTTGATCTCCTCGTCGTATTTGTCCTCGAGTTCTTCGCGTACCGTGCCGGTCAGCTCCTCGCGAAGCTCGACCTCGACGCGCTTTTTGGTCTTGTCGACCGTCTCGTCGCGCAGCTCGGCGAGTCTCTTGGAGACCCGGGATTCGAGCGTGGCATCCGCTTTTCGAGTGGCGAATAATACCCCGGCCACCAGGCCGACGATTATCCCCACCGCCAAAAAGACGATGTCCATCATATTAACTCCTACTTATATATGTCAGGCGACCGAGAAGAGCACCAGATGGCCTCCTCGTTGGTCGCTATGACGTCCATGGAAATGTCGTGGGGCTCGGTGGGGACTTCTCCCTCGATGAGCTGCCAGTCGTAGCAAATACCGACTATGAGCGGGCGCCGAGGCCCCTGACTTTGTGCATCTCGTCGTTCTGAATCTTGTTGTGCTGATTTCTGTGAAGCGGCGAGCGCGCGGCCCAGCGCACGATCGTAATAGCCACGCCCAAACCCCAGGCGCCTGCCCTGGTGGTCGAAGGCGGCCCCGGGCACCAAGAACACCTCGATGGCGTCGATCGGGGCCGGCTCGCCGGAGGGCTCTGGGACGCCGAAGGCGCCCTCGGAGAGCTCGTCGAGGCTGTCGACTTCGATGAATTCGAGGGTGTCTTCGCCGCTCACGCGCGGGAAGTACAGGCGAGCCCCGGCGGCCTTGCGGCCGACGAGGTAGCGTCCGGCGTCGATCTCGTTGCGGATCGGCGCGTAGCCGGCGATCGACGAGCATGCCTGGAGCGGCTCGACGTCCTGCAGGCGTTCGCAGAGCGCACGCGAAGCTTCCTCGGCGACCGCCGAGGTCATCTCGTCGCGCTTGGTCAGAGCCGCGGTGCGCAGCTCGGCCTTCTTTTTCTCGGATGTCTCTTCGGACGGGCGCTGTCCGGCCATCGTATCTGCTCACGTGCGAGTTGAACGCGAGCTGACAGGCATATCGAAGTTTTTCCCGGAGTAGTCCGGTTTAGAGATTTGACTTCATGCCGGCGTGGACCTCAGCCGGAGTCGGGATTCTGCCCGTCGACGTCGACTTGTTCCAACATCGCCAGCATTGTGTCCGTGCGGTCGGAGATCTCTTCCTTCAAACGATCTATATCGTGCCGCGCCTCGAATAACTCCTCGGCGACGGTCATGCTTGCCAGCATTAAAAGCTTCGAGAGCGGAACCGCGGGCGCCGCCTTTTGGAGCGCGGCGACTTTCTGGTCGATATGAGCGGCGAGTTGGCGGACAAAATCGGGATCACGGTCGCTCTTCACGGATAATTTTTGGCCGCGAATTTCGACACTGACCGCCTTCGCCTTCGACGTCGTCGAGGTGGTCTGTGTTCCTACTCGTTTGACTGTCGACGTCTGCGACTCCCGAGATGCCACGCCGTACCTCTACCGGAAAAGACTCGATTCGCACCCTCGCCCACGCAAAGATCCGCCGATTTCACACCTCAGCGGAGCTGCATTGTGGTCGCTGCATCCTTGTAAATCGATGCCCCCATAACTTAGAACTTTGACGTAATTCTATGCAAGCATGCATTCGTTTTATATTCGTGTCGAACCGGGCCATGAAATGACTGAAAGTGCTCCGAGCGACGCCAAAGAAGGCTCTGAGCAGACCGAGGCGCCGACGCTGACCTACCAGCGCGTGGTCGGTTTTATGTTGGTGGTGATCGCCTGCGTGATCGTATTGCCCCATACGCAGGCCGAAGAAGACACCACCGAAGGGCTGACCGCCCAGGTCATCGTGCGCGAGCATACCGACGACATCGGCGAGGGGCTCGCCGAGATCGGCGCCACCGCCGACAACCCGGTGCGCGTGCGGGTCGATTACGAGGGCCCCGAGGCCGGCCGAAAACTGAGCATCCAGGAGCTCCAGCGCTTGCCGCAGGGCGAGTTTCTCGGGGAGACCGCCCCGGAGGCGGCGGCCACGCTCAAATTGATGGTCAGCAGTCTCGAGTCGGACGTACGAGTACGCGCCGAGATCATCCCCGAGCGCGGCAATCCCTTCGAGGCGTTCTCGGCCGACAAGCGCGCCGGCCGGTGGACGGCGATTGTGCCGCCTCTTTTGGCCGTATTGCTGGCGCTGTTTTTCCGCCGGCTGATCGTCGCGCTGGTCGCGGCCGTCTGGATGGGCGCGGCGCTGCAGACCGACTTCCATATCTTCGAAGCCACCTGGATGGGCGTCGAGAACTACCTGTGGGGCAGCGTCGCCGACGCGTTCAGCCTGTATATCATCGCCTTTACGTTCAGCCTGGTGGGGATGGTCCAGGTGATCACCCGCATGGGCGGCATGCAGGGCGTGCTCGAGGTCTTCGCCGGGCTGGCCCGGACGGCGCGCTCGACCCAGGTCGCCACGGCGTGTGTGGGCCTGGCGATCTTCTTCGACGACTACGCCAACACCATCGTCGCCGGCACGACGATGCGCCCGATGGCTGACAAGCGGCGTATCAGCCGCGAGAAGCTCTCCTATATCGTCGACTCGACCAGCGCCCCGATCGCGGGCATCGCGATCATCTCGACCTGGATCGGCTACGAGGTCGGCCTCTTCGACACGCTCTCGACCCAGCTTGGCATGGGCATGAGCGGCTACGAGATCTTCTTCGAGATCTTGCCGCTTCGCTTCTACTGCATCTTCGCGCTTTTATTCGTGTTCATGAATGCCCTGAGCGGCCGCGACTTCGGCCCCATGCGCGAGGCCGAGCTGCGCGCCCGCAACACCGGCGACGTGCTCCGGCCCGGCTCCACGCCGCTGACGAGCAACGTGCTGTCCGACCTCGAGCCGGCCAAACATATCACCGCGCATTGGCGAAACGCGGTGATCCCCGTGGCCACGGTCATCGTGGGCACGATGCTGGGGATGTTCTGGTCGGGCTGGTCGGGGGCGTTGCCTGGCGGCGAGCCCGGCGCGATTCCCGGGGTCGGCGAGATGCTCTTCGGCGAGGCCGATCTGGGCGGGTTTTTAGCCGCCTGGGGCCAAGCTGCGGGCGATATGGGCGATTGGACGGCCTGGCGAGACGCGTTTTCGGACGCCGACAACGCCAAAGTGCTGTTTTGGGCGGCGCTGGTGGGCAGCATCGTCTCCATCGCCCTGGCCGTCGGCCAACGGCTGTTGAGCCTGTCGGACGCGCTGCTCAGTTGGCTCAAAGCCGTGCCCGCCATGTGGCTGGCCGTCGCCATCCTCGTGCTCGCCTGGGCCATCCAGGGGGTGTGCGGCGACCTGGGCACGGGCATCTACCTGGTCGGCGCCGTCCACGACATCATCACCCCGGTGATGCTGCCGGTGCTCACATTCCTGGCCGCCGCGGTGATCGCCTTTGCCACCGGCACCTCCTGGGGCACCATGGGCATCCTGCTGCCGGCGATCATCCCGCTGGCCTTCTTTATGACCCAGGACCCAAGTATCGCCGGCGACGCCGCCGCCGGCCTCCAAGGCGGCGGCATTATCTTATTTCTATGCTTCGGCGCCGTCCTCGACGGTGCCATCTTCGGCGACCACTGCTCGCCGATTTCCGACACCACGGTGATGAGCTCGATCGCCTCGTCGGTCGACCACCTCGACCACGTACACACCCAATTCCCCTACGCGATGACCGCGATGACCGCGGCGGCGGGGTTTGGATATGTAGGCGTGGCGTTTGGCCTACATGTGGTCGCGGCGCATGTGTTGGGTGTGGCGGGGTTGGCGGGGGTTTTGATGGTGGTGGGGAGGAAAGTGAGAGAGTGAGAAAGTGAGAAAGTTAGATACTGCAACTGCTCCCGATCGGCCTGATATGTTCGGTAAGACCTTTGTTGTTTCTTACTCTCTTACTCTCTCACTATCTTACTCTCTCGCGTCCAGCGGATACTCATCCGCCGGCGCGGCCGCCCAATCCCACATCGATCCCGGATAATTCGCCACATCCTCATACCCGAGGTGGGCGAGCACCACGACCAACCACGCCGAGCGCACCCCACCGGTGCAATAGGCGACGACCTTCTTGGCGGGCGTGACGCCGAGCGCCTCGAGCTTCTTCTCGAGGGTCGCTTTGGGCAAAAGGCGCCCATCGGGGCGCAACAGGTCGGCATAGTGGATATGCTTTGCGCCGGGGACGTGGCCGCCGCGGGACTCGCCGTAGGGGGTCTCGCCGTCGAATTCGCGCTCTTCGCGGGTGTCGAGGACGGCGTAGTCATCGGATTCGTAATGCTCTTTGAGGCCGTCGCGGTCAATGGAGAATGAGGGGCTCGTGGCGGGCGTGAAATCGCCGGTGGGGACCTCCCTGCCGCCGATGACCGACTTTACGCCGGCCTTTTTGAGCGCCTTGTGGCCGCCGTCGACCAGCGCGACCTCGGGGTGGCCGAGCGCGCGGAGCATCCACACGATGCGGCCGTCTTCGCCCCAATTATTGGGCGGCTTTCCGACCACCAGCACCGGCTTGCCCTTGGAGACACCCAATTTGCGCAGCTTCTTGGTGAGCGCCTCGCGATCGTCGAGGAGCTTACCCTTGTTGTGGCCGTCGCTCTGCGAAAAATCCTTCCAATCGACCGACTGCGCCCCGGGCACATGCCCCAGCTTCCAGCTCCCACCGCGCGTATCCAGCACCGTGGCCGCGTCCGCCTCGATGAGGCCCTTGGCCTTCTCGGCACTAACAACCCACTCGGACTCGGCGAGCTCGCTCGCCTCGGCCGACGGCCCCATGAGCGGCGCAGCCGCGACGAACACGAACGAAAGAGCTATGAGGATGTATTTGCGCATTCTGAGTTTCACCCGAATTCGTTGTTGCCTTGCCTGGACCCCTGGACCCCCGGACCCCTGAACCCCTGCCGTTCAGCAGTTCCTGGACCCCTGGCCCCCCGGAGCCCTGAACCCCTATCCCTAAGACGCCCCAACCCGCCGCATTATTCACGCAGAGCCCTCAGCCTGACAAGAGCCTGCCCTTTCACAGCCCTTCATCTTCCGCTATTGTCGCCGCCAGAAACGACTCCTTTTATAGCCCGTTCACGGAGTACAAGATGTTGACGCGCAGGATCTTCAAGAATTGCCTCGTAGCCCTGATGTGCCTGACCTTTGTCGCCGCCGGTTGCGGCGACGACAACGACGGCAACAACGGCGGCGGCGGAGAGTTGAGCGATGCCGGCAATAATAGCGCCCAAGACGGCAGCTCGAATAATAATACTCCGGACGAGGATGGCGGCAGCGACGAGGACGCCGACGGCGGCTCGGAAGAGGACGTCGACCCCAATTACGACCCCTGCAATGACCCCGACGATCCGGATGCGTATTGCCCCTGCGACGATGGCATGTCGTATTGCGACGGTGAGTGCGTCGACGTCAACGGCAGCTCCGAGGACCACTGTGGCGCATGTGGAGCGACCTGCCTTAGCTTTACCGGCACATGTCAGGAAGGCACCTGCGTCTGTGATGATCCCGATCGGACCTGGTGCGACGGCTATTGCGTCGTTCTCGAAGAAGACGAAGTCAACTGCGGCGAGTGCGGCAATGAATGCGGCGGAGACGATGTATGCTTCGACAGCTCGTGCATGAGCCTCGGTGAGCGTATTGCAGCCGAGATTAATCAGGTGCGCAGTACCGAGGCGATGTGTGCGGGCGACACGATGGATCCGTCCTCGCCGCTTCGCTTCGATCCGCTGCTTACTGCGCCGGCTCAGGAGCACGCCGAAGATATGGCCGCCAACGATGGCGAGGCTCAGGGCGATCTCAACGATCGGATCTCCCAGAGTGAGTATGAGGGTCAAATCATTCTTCCGTTGCTCCACCCCCGCGCTCAGCCCAGCGAACTCATCGACGCGATCTTCGAGGATTATTGTAGTGAGGCGCTCGATCCCGACGCTGATGCCATCGGAGTCGGCGTCGCCGGCGAGGTTGGAGAGCGCAGTTGGGTCGTCTTGATCGCTACCGACGCATAAACCCACCACAGTTCACCCTCCGCGGAAGGTTACTGCCGCGGTCGGCGAGAACATCGCGCGGCGGGGAGTTGTTTTGGGCTCAGATTTTTGGGCCGGAGTGATGGTTGGGGTGGCGACAAGCCCCCCTCCCCGCCCGTAGCGAAAGCGAAGGGAAGGGGAGGATCAAGGAGAGGCGTCCCTTTCCACGAAGCAATAGCGTAGTGGAGCACGGTCGAGCCGCATAAAAGGGATACAGGGAGAGGAGCCCCGCCTTAATCCTCCCCACGCTGTAAAAC
>JBKGZI010000172.1:0-11441 GCA_046545675.1 Persicimonas sp. | reverse complement strand
CACTGCTGGCCTGATGCTCACACGGCCTGGTCCGGTGCCACGGCGAGCATGTACGTTTGTCTCGACGGATCCTGGAGTGGGTGGCGTCTCACGAGTCGCTCGAACCCACCACGTATCTGTCTCTTCTCACTAATTTGGTCGGAAAACGCGGAGGTCGAGTGCCATTTTTTCGACATGAGGTCGAAAAAGTTGAGGGTCGAGTACCTCGTTGTCCGACATGAGGTCGGCCTTACGAGGCACTCGACCCTCAGCTTTTGGGACACGAGGTAATAGAAGATGCTGCTGACCTGCAGCACGTCGCATCGTGCGAACGCACATCCTGCCGATCTCGCACTTCCTCTATTAAGGGCTTTGACCATTTAGGGGACGCTCTCTCGCAGCATTCGGGTTTGCGATGGTCGTGAACTCGCAGCACGCAGCCCTAAGTTGCGAACCTGAGCCAACTCACATCACGCAGCCCCTAAATGGCCTCAGCCTTTAATAGAAGATGCTGCTGACCTGCAGCACGTTGCATCGTGCGAACTCCTTTTCACTCACCCCACGAGGCGATCCATCGCGAGTTGCATTTTGTTGCGGACGCGGCGGGCGCAGGAGGCGACGTAGGCGGGGTCGTCGGCGGCCTCGGGGCCGGTGTGCTCGAAGGTGATCGGCTCGAGGAATTCGAGGTCGATCTTGGCGGGCAGTGGAAAGTACGGCGGTGTGGGGCCGAGGGTGACGCCCCAGGGGATGCTCAGCGCGAGCGGCCAGACCTCGATGCGGAAGCGTTCGTCGACGCCGAGTAATTTGGCCAGCCACGGCAAGTCGTCGATGATGATCAGGGTGCCGTGGGCGCCGGCGGCGACCAGGGGGACGATGGGCACCCGGTGGCGCAGCGCCGCACGCATAAAGCCGGTTCGGCCGCCGAATTTGACGCGGTTGCGGTGGCGAAACGGGCGCATCGAGTCGATGTCGCCGCCCGGGTAGACGAGGACCTTTTTGCCGGCGTCGAATGCCCGCTCGAGGTTGTCGTGGCTGGCCTCGACCGCGCCGAGCGGCACCAGGATTTGGTTCAGCAGCGGGGCGCGGACCGCGACGCTGTGGGCGAGCCCGAATGGCAGGTCGTCGAGGCCCCGGCGAGCGAAGACGCGAGCGAAGGCGATGAAGGTGTCGATGCTGAGCAGGGCGCCGCTGTGGTTGCCGACGTAGAGCGCCGGGCCCGAAGGGATGCGCTCGACGCCGCGGATCGTGGCGCGGTGGTACGGAACCACACAGCGCTCGACGAATTGCGCGCCCAGCTCGATGAGACGTTCGTTGCGTTGGTCGAATCGGTTGGGATCGTACGGCACGGCTGTCTCCCGGCGGTAAAATGGGGAGATCAGTGTACTACGGTTAGGCGAGGGTGTCAGTTTGTTGGGCGTTTGCGGGCTGGCATCCCGCGCTCCATTTTGGCGCTAGAGCGACTCTAGGAGCCGGCGTGCCGCACGCTCCGGCTCGTCGCTGGCAACAACGGCCCGAATCACAGCCACGCCGGCGGCGCCGGCGCGGGTGACCTGGGCGGCGTTGTCGACCGTAATTCCACCAATACCAACGATGGGGATCTCGAGCTGGGCGGTGATCTCGGCGAGGATCTGGGGGCCGCGGGGGTCCGAGGCGTCGGGCTTGCTGGGGTGGGCGTCGAAGATGGCGCCGACGCCGAGGTAGTCGGCGCCCTGCTCTGCCAGCGCCTGGGCGCGCTCGAGCGTGCCGGCGGAGCCGCCGACCAGCAGATCGGGGGCGATTTGGCGGGCGCGTCCGATGGGGATGTCGTTCGGCCCGAGGTGGACGCCGTCGGCGCCCGCGGCCAGCGCGACGTCGAGGCGGTCGTTGACGATGAAGAGCGCGTCGTGGCCGTCACAGAGGTCCTGGAGGGCCTGAGCGCGCTCGACGAGCGTGCGGGCGTCAGACTGCTTGTCTCTTAACTGCAGCACACCTGCGCCGCCTCTGAGAGCGCGCTGGGCGGTGTCGAGCAGGCCGGCGTCGGCCGGGAGCTTGGCAGGATCTAGAATGACGTAGACCCGCCAGTCAGCACGTTCGAGCTTTTCTTGGCGATCTGTTGCTTTCATTATTAGACATCCTGCCTTGCAATCCAGACCTGGAAGGTCTGGCACCGGTGGCTAACGCAGGTGCTAATTCGAGCAGGCGCGCTTGTTGGCGATCTCTTCGGCCTGCAAGTCGGCGCGGTAGCTCGAGCGGACCAGGGGGCCGGCTTCGACGTGCTCGAAGCCCATTTTCTCGCCGGCTTCTTTGAGCTGGTCGAATTCTTCGGGGGTGACCCAGCGTTTGACCGGCAGGTGGCGCGGGCTCGGGCGCAGGTATTGGCCGAGGTTGAGGATCTGGACGCCGTGGGCGACCAGGTCTTCCATGGTGGCCAGCACCTGCTCGTTGGTCTCTCCGAGGCCGAGCATCATGCCGCTCTTGGTGAGGATGTCGTCGCGCTTGGCGGAGCGCTCGAGCACGGCCAGGGAGCGCTCGTATTTGGCCTGGGGGCGCACCACGCGGTGCAGCTCCTCGACCGTCTCGATATTGTGGGCGAAGCAGTCGGGCCCGGCGTCGAGGACGACGTCGACGTCGTCGAGGTCGCCCTTGAAGTCGGGGGTGAGCACTTCGACGCCCAGCTCCGGGCATTGGTCTTTGGTCAGCCGAATGGTCTCGGCCCAGATGCCGGCGCCGCCGTCGTCGAGGTCGTCGCGGTCGACGCTGGTGATCACGACGTAGTTGAGGTCGAGATTGCTCAGCGCGTCGGCGACCCGACGGGGCTCGTCGGTGTCGACCTCGCCGGGTCGGCCGGTCATCACGTCACAGAAACCGCAGCTTCGCGTGCAGGTGTTGCCCAGGATCATGAAGGTCAGCGCCTTGCGGCTCCAGCACTCGCCGATATTGGGGCAAGCGGCCGACTCGCAAACGGTGTTCAGGTCGTTGTCGTGCACGAGCCGACGAGTCTCGAAGAACTCCTCGTTCATGCTCACCCGCTTGCGGATCCAACGCGGCCGGGGGCCGGCGGTGTCGGGCTGGTTCTGGTATTGCGGCCTGGCCGGCCCGGAGTTGCGGTCCGCACCGGTGGGCTCGCGCTTTTCGGTGACGACCGGAAGGGAGATCTTATTACCCATGGTATTGCTCGCGTCGCTGGGAATCAGGTGCTGGGGCCATGTGATGACGATCGTAGCCGCCAAGAAGTCTCTAACAACCCGCCGATGAAACGGCAAGACCTCGGCGTAGATAACAAAAAGCCCGGCCGAAACATTCGGCCGGGCTTTTGTGCTCAGATGTTAACGGCACCTCAGTCGTAGGTGACCTTCACGAAGTAGGGTCCGCTACCGCTAAGATGCGCCAGATACATCACGTAGACGGTATTTGCTGTAACCGCCTGTGAATAAGTAATGCGGTTCTTGCTGGCAGTCATGTTGGGCGAGAACGACTCGAAGTAGCCTTCCATCTCCACCGCGGTATCGTCGAAGTAGACGTCGACGGTGATTGTCCCATCAGCATCGGGCACAAACTCGAAGTACTCCTCTTCGGGATTACTACCCTCCCCAGAATTCGGGCACATGCCAAGAGCGTGAACGCCTTCGTCGAGCGACGAACGATCGGCTGAGCGGTTGTTCGGCTCGTGACTGTCTTCAGGACAACTGGCCGACGTCTCGTCGAAGTACATGTAGTAGTCGCCCTCGACGGTATCGTCGCCACCCATTTGCTTCACACCCAGGAAGTACGTCTCCGTACCCGAGGAGTGCGGCGCGCTGAAGGTGGTCAGCTCATCGTTGTCGCTGCTGTGCGCATTAAATTCGATGGCGTCGCCGTCGGCGTCGTCGATTGGGTTGCCGTTGCCGTCGCGCACCTCAATGGCGAGGTCGAAATCGGCGGAATGGTCGAAGAAGACGTTGAAGTCATACGACGTGCCCGACGCGAGGTCGACCTGATACCAGTCCGCTTCGGTGCTGCACATGATGGCATCGGCGACCTGTGGATCATCGTCGAAGTCGAGGCTGTAGGACGACTCGGTGTCATCGTTTCGCTCGTAGGGATCCGTGCAGAACGGCGCGCTGGGCGAGTTGCTGCCCAGCTCCAGCCACAAGTCGTAGCTGTTGCGCAGGAAGACGCCGTCTTTGGGGAAGACTGCCAGCTCGTAGGTCGCCGACGAGCCGGTCGAGTTGGTGTACTCGATGTTCTCGAGATTGTCGGTGGTCTCGGAGCTGGCGACCTCGTTGCCGTTGCTGTCGTACAGCGCCATGTCGATGTCGCCGAGTCGGTGTCGCAGCTCCATGTTGATCGTGGCTTGTTCTCCGTCGGCGAGGGTGAATTCGAACCAGTCCTCGGTGTCCTCACACAGCGTCAGGTCGTAGGCGCCTTCGGAGATGGAAGCGGGATCGTCGTTTTCGTTGGGGTCGAATTGGTCATCGGTGCAGCTGCCGGCGAAGCTCAGCGCGAGGTCCATGGTGTAGTCGGTCTGGAAGCTACCGACGCCGTGGACCTTGACGATGAAGCTCTCACCGACACTACTCGAATTGGTCAGCACGGCCTGTTCGTCGTCCGTCTGAGAATCGCTGGTCTCGGTGGTGCCATTGCCCTGAATCTCCAGATCGATATTGCCATCGTCGTGGGAGAAGAAGACATCGGCGGTCAGCGTCGCCCCAGCCGGGACGTACACGCTATAATAATCGTCGTCGTTGACCGGAGTGCCCGAGCACAGGAATAGGTCATCGTAGCTGCCGGCGGTGAGCTCGGCGGCCTCGCCTGCGCTATCATTATTCTCGAATTGGTCCGGGCAGACCCGGTCGGCCGGGCCCTCGGAGCCGTCGAGCTCGATGTCACCACTGTCGTCGAGGTCGCGGTAAAGGAGCAGGTCGTAGCCCACTCGCGCCCGGGTCGGCGAATGCACGCGCACATAATAGGTGCCGTCGGCGGAGGGGGTGACCTCGGCCGAGGTGCTTCCGCTGGCCGTCGGCGAGGACAGGTCGGCCAGGTCGTTGGCCGAATAGATAGCCACTTCCAATCCGGCCAGCGCGTCGTCGTAGTTGATATACGCCTCGAAGAGCTCGCCGTCGTTGAGGTCGACCTCGAACCAGTCCTCGGTATCCTCACACTTCATCAGGCGCCCGTAGAGTCCGGGTGCCTCGACCGCCTGGGCGTTGTCGCTGTCGACGTTGCCCGCGAATTCGTCTTCGTCGCAGGCCGGACCTGCGGTCGTGGCGACGTCGAGCTCGTAGGTGGTGTCCGGAGTGCCCGACGAAGCCGTCGAGACCCGGTAGTAGATAAATTGGTCGCGCGCGCTGGTGTAGGTGAGTTCCTCGGTGTCCGAGGAGCTCGACGAGCGCATATGGTAGCTGCTCAGGTCGGAGTCCTCGTAGAGGTGAAGATCGACGTTGCCGTCGGCATCGTCAGTGGTCGTGACGGTGATGGTCTCTCCGGCCTGCACCGAGGTCTTATACCAATCGTCATCGCCGGAGCACGACAACAGGCCGGACTCGGTGCCCGGCGTGATCTCGACGGCCTCGCCGCTGGTGTCGTTATCCTCGAAGATGTCCGGGCAATCCGCGTCTGTGGTGCCGTCGCCGTCGACATAGGTCAACAAGCGGTAGCTATTTCGAACCGGACGTCCGTCGGCGCCCTCTACCTTTAGCCAGTAGGTCTCGTCGCCACCGGTATCATTGGTGACCGAGACGATGCCCTGGTCATCGATGGTATCGATCTCGTTGCTGCCGTTGTCATCATAGAGGGTGGCATCGAGCTCACCGTCGGCTGCGTCGTGGCGCAGCTCCCATTCGAGCATTTCGCCGTCGGCGACGGTGATCTGGTACCAGTCTTGGTTGTAGTCGCAGATCTTCATATCGATCAGCGCCGACTGGGGACCGTTGTCGATGACCTCGCCCGGCTGGAGGACGACGGCTTCGTCGTAGGCGTCGTTGCTGCCGTTTTCATCGTAGGTGTCGTCCTCGCAGGCCGGTCCGGGTTGGACCTGGACATCGAGGTCGTAGTGGATGAGCAGTCCCGAGAACGGAACGGCGAGGATATAATAGGTGCCGCCTTCCTGAGCCACGAAGGGCTCGGCCGGATCGTTGATGTCTCCGATGGCCAGCTCGAAGACTTCCGGGCTGATCTCCTCTTCGTGGGCCGGGATCGGATTGTCGTCGCAGTCGTTGGGGCCGAAGAGCGTCATCTGCAGGACGCCGCCGCTGCCCTCGGTTCGATCATAGGTCGAGGTGACCGTCAGCTCGTCGAGGGGGCGCAGATTAACCGCGTAATAATCGTTGTCCGGACATGCCCGGAGGTCATCGTGGGTGACGCTGAAGCTGCCGGACGTATCACCGTCGTTGAGAATTTCGACGTCGTCCGGGCAGGTGTCGTTGACCTCGAAGTCGTCTGCACACTCGTTGTCGGTCACCGACCACTCGAGATCGTATTCGGCGCGTCCGACACCATCCTCGAGGGTGATCTCCAGCTTCAGATCTTCACTCGTGGTGGTCGCAAATTGGTATTCCTGCAAGTCGCGGGTATCGTGGACGGATTCGAGCTGCTGGCTCAGTCCGTCGTCGTACATCAGAGCGACGTTGATTTCCCCCAAGCGACGCTCGGATTCGAGCCGCACGGTGACGATCTGATTGCTCCGGACGTCGAGGCGATAGAAGTCGGGATCGTCGCCGCAGACCTCGAGATCTTGGTGCGGGGAGTCAGGGTCGAGGTCGGCCGGATTGTCCAGCTCATTATTGGGCTCGAAGCCGTCATCGCTGCAGGCCTCGGGGGCGCGCGCATCGGCGTAGAGCCGGTAAGGCACCTTGGCATCGAGGACGTTTCCGCGCACGTGAATGTAGATCTCCTGCTCGTCGTCTAGCCCCGGGTTGACGCCGTATTGGATGATCTCACGGCCGTCGTCAGCGTCAGGCTGGCGGTCGGAGGCTCGCAGAGTGTTGCCCGACTCGTCGACCAGCGCGACGTCAATATTTCCGCGTCTGCCGTTGTCGTTGTCATATTCGACCTCGATGTCGATGACCTCTCCGGGCTGGGCTCGGATCTTATACCACTCGCCGCCCTCACTCTGGCGACAGAAGATGGAATGCTCGTCGCTGTCCACCTCGAAGGGCAGGCCCCCGTCGGTCAGGAAGTTCTCGTAGTCGAAGTCGTCATCGCCGTAGTCGTCGGCGGGGCGGTCGTCGACCAAGTCCCAGGCGTTGGCCTGGCTATTGTTGCCGGCAAAAGCATCGTCGGGGCATTCCGGCGGGAGCTCTTTGCACCAGCCGGTGTCCTCGGAATCGGTCGCGTCAATATCACAGAACTCGGCGCCGTAGCATTGGTTATCATCGTCGCATGGCTGACAATAAGCGGGGTCGCCGGTGCAGATAAGGCCCGGCTCGCACTGGTCACGTCCGTCGGGGCAACCGGCCTCGCATTGCAGGTCGACACAGACATCGCCTTCGTTTTCACAATCGGAGTCGGTGTTGCAGCCGTCCGTGCATCTCAGGGTATCCATGTCGCAATACTCGCCGAGCAGACAATCGTCGTCGCCACGGCAACCGCCGCGACAGTCGCCCTCGACGCAGATCTCGCCGATTTCGCACTCGTCGTCGCTCTCACAGGGAGGCACCGGCTCGCAGAGATCCTCGTCGTTACAGAAATACTCTTCGCCATCGTCTAGCTGGTTGGCATACGAGGTGCAGTGGACCTGTCGCTCGCAGGTGCCGTCGTATTCGCAGACATTGACGTCGCCGTCGGTGTTGCATTGCTTGTGCGCCGAGCAGTCGGAGTCCTCTTCACATTCGCTGGGGTCCTCACACTGCAGGGTGATGGAATCGCAAATCCAGTCACCACTGCAATCGTCGTCGGCGCGGCATCCGGTGCGGCAGGTATTGGTCTCGGTGTTGCACACCGCGTGGCCGGGGCAGTCTTCGTCGCCGTCGCACCAGTTGCCCAGGCATTGGCCTTCGGCGCTGGTGCGGTCATCCACAGAGCAATACGCCTCGCCGTTGGGGCAGTTGGCGTCGGCCTCGCAGCTATCGCCGGGTCCGAAGCAGCTTCCTTCGGCGCTGCAGCGCTCCTCGCCAGAGCAATCATCATGGGTTTCGCAGGCCGGGCCAGAGGTATTATTTCCGCCACCGTTCTCGCCGCCGCCGCAGGCGGTGAGGCCGGCGGTCAAGACCAAGCATGCACATAGAGATAAAAACCGTTTCATCGTGGACGACCTTTGTATGAACTGACTATTGCTATTGACGTCTATATTCTGCGCCATAACGCCTACTCTCGAATTCGCGACGGCGCTTACAAGCTGTACTCGGCGCCAAAAACCTTAGAGAATTGCGACCTCTCAACTTCCGCAGGTGGCAACGGGGCGCATCCTAGCAGAAGTGGCGGCAAGAATTCCAGCAGGTTGAGGATCTAGCATCTTTGGTATGAACCGCCCACGAGTGACCACATGAAAATCGTAGACAAATAGCAACCACGGGGTGGGATCTGGCGCCGCCCGCATCGGCTCGCTGCAACGCCTCGGACCTCATCGCTCTGTCCTCGCCGGACTGCTCACGTACTTCCTAGAGAGCTGCACCAGATTAAAATCGCAAGTGAGCGTCTATGACTCGAGGCATCGGTCCCGCCTTGCATCTCAGAAAGCAAAAAAAGGGCTCAGAAAGTAAAAGAGGCCGCGCATCTTTCGATGCGCGGCCTCCATTCGGGTGCTCTAGCGAGTTGTCAGCGCTGGTGGCGCTACTCGGTGGTCTCTACTCTTCGATCGGCTCGGACTCGGCGTAGAGCTTGAGCAGCTCGCCCTCGCTGAGGATACGCGAGTTGGTGTCGCCCCAGATGTCGCTGACCGCGACCAGCTCACCCTTTCCGAGCTTGTCGGTCAGGTAGATCGCGTAGTAGTGACCTCCGTCTTCGGACTCCATGCCCGGGATTTGGTCGAGTTGGGCGCCGGACTCCGGACAGGTCAGCACGCAGCGCTTTCCTTCCTCGAACTCGACGTCGTTGACCTTGCTCGGGTCGCCAAAGAACGGGCTGAGGACCACGTCCTCTTGCTTGTCGCCCTGGGTGACCCGAAGTCGCACGCCCGGCTCACCGCTGAACTTCGGGCCATCGTAGGCGATGAGATCTTCGCCGTTAGGACCGAAGGCGCGGGTCACCACCACGATAAATCCCTTCTCGTTGATGGCCTGAAGGCGACTGCTCGTATCAGGTCGGTGGGCAAATTCTTTTTTTTCGTCTTCGGACATGGTGTAGCTCCGCGGAATCACCTGATTTTGTCTTTAATTACCGCAATCCTTGGGCCGTGGCAAGCCGAAGGGATGGCGGTGCATGAAATGAACTGACGGGTGGGGTATGTTGTACGGGTTGTAAAGACAAATATGAGACGAGGATGGACGATGGCATATCCGACACGCAATGCGGCAGCCGAAGCGATGATTCGCGACGCTGCGGCTTTTTATGGCCACGGCTGGATGCTGGGCACGAGCGGAAATCTCTCGGTGCGCCTTGGCGAGGGCCGCTTTTTGGTCACGGCGAGCGGGCGCGACAAGAGCCGGTTGAACCCGGAGGATTTTTTGGAGCGCGCCGTCGACGGCGAGCAACCCGAGGCTCCTCGTGGCGTCGAGCCGTCGGCCGAGACCGAGATCCACGAGGTGATCTACCGGCACCTGCCCCAGGCGGGCGCGGTCTATCACGTCCACGAGCCGCACGCGGCCTTTTGCAGCCAGCGCGACGACGATATCGGCTCGACGATCATGGCCGGCGCCGAGATGATCAAAGGCCTGGGAATCTGGGACGAGGACCCGCGCGTGCGCGTGCCCATCTTGGCCAACCACTTCGACGTCTCCAAAATCGCCACCGATATCGGCGTTTATCTCAGCGCGACAAAACCGCGGGTGCCGGGGGTCAATATCCAGAGCCACGGCATCTACGCCTGGGGCGAGACGCCCTTCGAGGCGAAGCGGCACGTGGAGACGTTCGCTTATCTCTTCCGATACAGCTGGGAGCTGGGTAACGGGGCTTAAAAACGTTCACCACAGAGCTCACAGAGGAAAAACTTTTTTGGTCTTCCTCTGTGCCCTCTGTGGTGAGCCGCCTTTTTCGGCCGTGACTAGCTATGCTGTTTGAGCAGCAGCTTGGCGATGGTCTGCAGCTGCATGTTGGAGGTGCCCTCGTAGATCGAGCCGATCTTGGCGTCGCGGTAGTATTTTTCGGCGGGGTACTCGCGGGTGAAGCCGACGCCGCCGTGGAATTCGACGCATTTGGAGGCCACGCGCTCGGCGACCTGGCTGGTGTATAGCTTGGCCATAGCCGCCTCCTTGAGGAAGGGCTTGCCGGCGTCCTTGAGGCGCGCCGCGTTGTAGACCATGAGCTTGGCGGCCTCGATCTCGGTGGCCAGTTGGGCGTATTGGAATTGCATGCCCTGGAATTCGGCGAGGGGCTTGCCGAATTGCTCACGTTCGGTCATGTGGTTCATGGCCGCGTCGAAGGCACCCTGTGCCAAGCCGATCATCTGCGCGCCGATGCCGATGCGGCCCTCATTGAGGGTCTCGATGGCCACCTTATAGCCCTTGCCGACCTCGCCGAGGACGTTTTCTTTGGGGACGAGGCAGTCCTCGAGGATCAGCTCGACGGTCGACGAGGCGCGAATACCGAGCTTGTCCTCTTTCTTGCCTACCGAAAAACCCTCGAAGTCGCGCTCGACCAAAAATGCCGTGATGCCGCGGTAGCCCGCCTCCGGGTCGACGGTGGCGAAGAGCACGAAGAGGTCGGCCTCGGCGCCGTTGGTGATCCACAGCTTATTGCCGTTGAGCTTGAAGTGGTCGCCGCGATCCTCTGCGCGCGTCCTCAGCGCGAAGGCGTCCGAGCCGCTGGCCGGTTCGCTCAACGCATAGGCGCCGACCCACTCACTGCACATCTTCGGGAAGTACTTCTGCTTTTGCTCTTCGGTGGCCCACGCCAAGATCGCGTTGTTGACCAGGGTATTTTGGACGTCGACGAAGACCGACATGCTCGGATCGACCTTGGCGAGCTCCTCGATGGCCAGGATGGCCGTGAAAAATGAGCTACCCGAGCCGCCGTACTCGGTGGGCACCTCGATGCCCATCAGGCCCATCTGAAAACATTGCTCGATGAGCTCCGGGTCGAGTTTTTGGTTGTGGTCCATCTCCTCGACGCGCGCAGCGATGGCCTTGCCTGCGAAGCTGGCGACGGCCTCTCGAAAGATCTGTTCGTCCTCGGACAACTCGGTCAGTGCAAATCTGTGGGCGGCCATGAGCTACTCCGTGGTTGTGTTAGAGTTATTGAATCGCGATTCATCACCTGGGCATTCATAGTTGATATCGGCCCTTCAAAGCAAGGATCGAGGCCCCACGTAAACAACTCGCTGCGCCGCGTATTCGACCCGAGCACCCACATCTCCTGGGTGTGATCGGCGTTGATCGGTAGACTTCATGTTCATGCGGCTCGACGGCGTT
>JBKGZI010000171.1:0-11495 GCA_046545675.1 Persicimonas sp. | reverse complement strand
CCGTGGGCCATGAACAAGACTTCGGGCGGCTCCTCGGCGCTTCGATCGATGAAGATGTTATCTCGGCGCCGGCTCTGCGGGAAGCTCGACACCGCGTGCCAGGTCTCGCCGTTATTATACGAGCGCCAAAGCTGGGTGGGCGATGCGCCGTCGAGCGAGTGGGTGATCAAGTACATGCGCTCGCCGTAATCGGTGGTAAAGCTCGATAAATACGAGCCCTCCAACGCGCTCTGAAATGCCGGGTTGAGCGCCAGCCGTGTCCACGAGACACCGCCGTCGACGGATGTCAGCGGGCCCTCTTGGATAGACCAGGCGAAGATCTGCTGGCTGTCCGGCCGCGCTTCGATGGTGGCGATGGTCCGCGGCGGCAGGTCCTGGCCGCGAAATCGCATGGGCTGATAGACGATCTCGTCGCCGCGCTCCAGCGGCACGGCCTCGGCGGCGCTGGACTTGCCGTCTGGTTCCAGGCGCACCAGGGCGCCGTTGGTGGTGCCGCTGATGAGCGTGCCACTGTTGGGCTCGAGGTATAGCGCGCTCGTCGACCGGTCCTGCAGCATCTGCCAGTGGCCGCGGCCGGGCACGCCGATCATGCGAAAGAGGCCGGCGTCGCTGCCCAGGAGCACTCCGCCGTTGTCGTCGATGTCGATGTCCAGGGGGCGGGTGGCCCGCAGCTCGTCGTTGATCGAATGCCAGGTTTCGCCGCGATCGAGCGAGCGCAAAATGCCCGCGCCGTTGCTGGCCGCCCACACCCGGTCGCGCCTGGGGCTATATACAAAGTCGGTGACCAGACGCCGGTCGTCATCGGGGGGGCGCACTTCGACCCACTCGCGGCCCAGGTCGGTGGTGCGGTAGATGGTGCCGTTGTCGAGCGACAGCAGAATCGTCACCGGCGCCTGGTCGGTGGCCGGAAGCACCTCCACGGCCACGCCCTCGGGGCCGTCGCGCGGGATCTCGGGCGGGTTGAGGTAGTCCCAATTCTCGCCGCGATCGGTCGACACCCGCAGCCCGACGGGAGTGAGCATCAAGACGGCGTCGGTGTCTGGGACGCCGAGCAATTGACGGTCGGCAGCCCCCAGTGTGGCCGTCTCTACCCAGGGCTCGTCGGGGTTGGTTCGTCGGTAAACCGACAGCCGGTCGCGAAGCACGGTGAGCAGTTCGTAGGGCCGCACGTCGGTGGCGGGTAGGTAGTGGCGGAGAATGGTCGGCAGGCCGGTCTCGCCGACCTGGCGCTCCCAATCGATGCCCTCGAGGGAGACCGCCTCCCAGGGCGTGTCATCGAGCGGCTGGTCTTCGGAGGCCGACAGCCGCCACAGATGGGTGCCGTTGACGAGAAATAATCCCTCGTCGCCGAGGTTGAGCAGGCGCACGGCGGCGTGGGCCTGCTGCCCACCCGAGAGTCTGGCCGTGGAGGGCTTGTCGGCGGCCGGGTCGCCAGCCTCGCTATCGTCTACCTCGGGCAGCCCGACGACCGTCCAGCTTCGACCGACATCTTCGCTCATTAAGAGTCGGGGGCCGTCGGGGCCGGGCATACCGACGACCATCCAGAGCCGACCCTCGTGGGCCGTAAAGACCTGTGATCGCGGCAGGTTCAGCGACGCGGCGGTCCCGCCCAGAGCCCGGAGCGGCGCCGAATGGCGCTCGGGCAAGCTCGTCGGCCAATCCGGGTCCAGGCGCTGCCAGGCGCCAGTGTCGTTGCGGTGTACGAAGAGCCCCATGGCTGACGGAGCGACCACGTCGAGGCGGTCGGGTCCGTCGAGCACGGCCACTGCGTGCACCGAGCCGCCGGCGGGCAGGGGCACCGAGCGCAGATCGATGGTCGTCTGCTCCTCGCTACAGCCGGCCAGCACTCCCAGCGCGAGGACGACGGCGATGAGATGGTGTCGATAAACCAGTGCCTGCTCCCGTATCATCGGTCGAGAATATTCTCGGAGGTCTCCAAGATCGTGAACTCCACGCGCCGGTTCCGGCTGCGGCCCTCCTCGGTGTCGTTGTCGGCCAACGGCTTGGCCTCACCATAGCCGGTGGCGGTGAGCCTGCTTGGCTCGACGCCCGCCTCGATGAGGTAGTCGCGCACGCTCTCGGCGCGGCGCTGGCTGAGCAGCTCGTTATAATCCTCGGAGCCGCGCGAGTCGGTATGACCCTCTACGCGCAGCAATTCGATCTGCGGGTTCTCGTCGAGCGCACCGGCGACCTCGTCGAGAATGGCGTGGCTGTCCTGGCGGATGGTCGCCTTGGCGGTCTCGAAGTGAACCTTGTCGGCGATGACCAGCTTCTCGCGGGTCAGGGTGACCTTCTCGTCGGGATCTTCGGGGCAGCCGTCCTCGTCCATGAAGCCGTTGAAGTTCTCCGGCTCGTTGGGACAGACGTCGGCGGTGTCGGGGATGCCGTCGCCGTCGTTGTCGGGATCGGGGCAGCCGTCGTCGTCTTCGAAGTCGTCGAAGTCCTCGGGATCTTCGGGGCACTCGTCTTCGCTATTGGGGATGCCGTCGCCGTCGATGTCGTCGTCGGGGCAGCCGTTGGTGAGCACGAAGACGCCGGGGTCGGTATCCGGGCATTCGTCGACCGAGTCGGGCACGCCGTCGCCGTCGCTGTCGCGATCGGGGCATCCATATTGGTCGACGGGTCCATCCCAATCCTCGGGCGCGTCGGGGCAGGGGTCAGCGGTGCCGTGGAAGGCCGGGCCCCGATAGCCGTGCGACCAGCGCCCGCCGGAGACCCAATAGCCGCCGATGCCGGCGAGGACACGAAGGTCGGGCGAGCCGATCCCGTCACCGACGCTCGAGCCGATGCCGACGGTCGCCGTCCAATCTTCGCTGAGCGCATAGCGGCCGGCGAGTTTCAGCTCGGTGGCCACCTCGCCGCGTGAGATGCGGCTGATGCTCGGATCGCGGGCCACGCTCACGGCGCCGTCGACCTCGAGGACCGCGTCGAGCTCCTCGACGAATAGCGGGATGTTAAAGGCCAGCCCCCACAGGATTTCGTCGCCCATCGTGCTGTCTCGGATGACCTCGTGGGTCGATCGGTAGCGATAGCCCACGTTGGCGCCCATTCGGATGCCGCGCCACAGCCAATAGTCGACCGCCGCCAACAACTCGGCGCCAAAGCCGCCGTCGCTGGTCAGCGTATTGCTGGTGCCCAGCGGTAGGTACAACCCGCCAATAAAGGCCAGCCCCAGCGGGTCCTCGAACAGGTCGAGCGCCTGAACTTTACCGGTCAGCCGCCAATCATTGAGGCCCATCAAGTCCAGATCGGTCGATCTCGGCGAGCCCGCCGGCAATATCGGCTGGAGCTCCTGGCTGGTCTGCAACACCGTCACCGGGATCAGCAGGCCGAGCTCGAAGCGATCGTAGAGGCCGATGTTGCCCGTAAACGAGGTCGTCGTCTGCAGGTCGATCGTCTCCTTGAACGGGTAGTTGGCCGTGGCGATCTGCATCGGGTCATCGCTAAAGCCCAGATAAAAGCCGGCGTCCCACTCCAGGTGGTCGGGTAAGACGGTGCCGTAGACATTCAGGTAGTCGCCCGGGCCGGTGGCGGGCCGGAATCGTTCGAGCTGCAGACTGGGCAGCTCGAGCTCCTGGGCCCCGCCTTGAAGCGGCAGACCCAGACAAAAGAGCGCGACGATAAGCGCGAGGCTCGCGCGAAGAACCGGCGAGGTGTGGCGGCGTATGTCGGCAGCGGTCATCATGCGTAGTATACCCTTTTTTAGCCATCGTGATCGGCTTGCAGCGCGCGAAGCGCGCGGCGCGCTTTGTCGAGCCCGTCGGGCGGCGTGGCTTCATCGTGCACCAACGCGATCGCCTCGGCGTAGAGCGGGCGGGCCCGGTCGGGGCGCTCCAGCGGGCCGGCGTGTAGAGCGGCCGCCTCAGTCAGCGCCTCGAATCGGGCGTGTACGTCGAGCAATAATTCAGCGTACGACTCCAGATCCTCTGCCAAATCTTCTTCTTTGTCGAGCCTGCGATCCAGCGCGATGCGTCGCTCGAGGGCGTCGACGTGCTCCGGCCACAGCGAAAACGCCATGCCCCACAGCCCGCGGGCGGCCTGAATATCCTCGAGGTTTTCCTCGGCGATATGCGCCGCGTCGGCCACGATCTGGCTGGCCGGCACGCGCAGGGCCGGGCTGAGGTCTTCGGCGCGGACTCCGAGCATCTCGTCGAGGCCGAGCCCCTCCGGCTTGCCGATCAGCAGCCCGAGCTCGTGGCCCAGGCTGTCGATATATCCACGCCAATCGTCGGTCGCTGCCTGGCAGTTCTTGATCCCTTCGAGCGCCATCGAATCTCCGGGCGCGGCATCGAGGACCTGTTCGAAGTGGATCTTGGCGGCCTGCGGCCGGTCGAGCTCTTTGAGCAAGAGGTTGGCCAATTCACGTTCCAGCTCCACGGCGTCCAAACCGCCGCCGGCGACTTTAAGCACGACCCGAAGATGTTTAGCCGCCGCGTCGAAATCGCCCTGGTCGCGGGCCATCTGCGAGAGCAGACGGTGGGCCGACTCCTGGTTCGGGTCGCTGTCGAGCACCTCGTCGAGCCAGGCTCGCGCCTTCTCGACGTCCTGGCGCTCGTCCCAGACCAATTGGGCGAGCAGCAGCCGATAGGTGGTGGCCATCTCCTCGGTGTCGGCGTTTTCGAGCCGCGATTCGAGCAGCCGGATTCGCTGGCCGACGTCGCCGCTCTCCTCGTAGATCGCCTCGAGAGTGGTCAGCACCACCGGCCGCGCGCCGAGCCCGTTGGGGTCGCGCTTTCGGACCCGCTCGAGGTGCGGGCGTGCAGCCTCGGCGTCCTCGATCTCGTAATAATACAGCTCGCCGAGCTCGAGGCTCAGGCGCAGAAGCTCGGCCTCCTCGACCGAGAACTCGTCGCCGGGATCCAGATGCGCGGCCACCAGCGCCGAGATCGCCTCGGCGAGTTGTCCAGAGTCCTCGGTCGCGCGGGCCGCTTCGAGCGCGTCGCGCAGCGAGGCCGGCTCCTGGTCGGCCGACGGCCGGTCGTCTGTGGGGGCCTCGCCGGTGGGCGTTTCGTCGGCGGGTTCGGGCAGCTCTTCGCCGACCCGACGTGTCGCCGGTCGCTCGGTAAATAGCTCGCGATACCGCTCCCGAAATCCGCTCAGGCGCGATTCTTCGGGTTCCTGGGGCGGCTGCGGCTTTTGGGGCGTGCCGAGTTCGAATTCGACGGTGTCGGTATCGTCTTGGCGGGCTTGTTCACCGGTCGAGCCATGCTTTGGGCGCATGATCTCGCTGGGCGCGGGCAGCTTCATCGTGCTGCGCTCGCCCCTGTCGGTCGGGGCCGGCTTGTCGGGAGCGGGCGGCTCGGGGGATGATTGCTCGGTCAACAGATCGCCGGCCGACAGGCCCCCGGCGCCCATCTCTTCGAGCAACTCGTCGAGGCGTCGGTCCACATCCTCGGCCTCGTCGCGGCTGGCCCTGGAGAACGCCGACTCTGCGCGGCGCCGGGATTCCTCGGCGCTGGCCTCGTCGCCTCGTTTGTCGGCCAGCGATGCCAGCCGCTCGAAGGCGTAGCCCTGATCGACCGGCCTGGGCTCGAGCTCGGCAGTCTTCATCAGCACGCGCTCGAGCAGGCGATCGACGGTGCCCGAGCCGGCCGGCGCCGGGGCGCCCAGGCCGTCGCGCTCGATGAGCTTTTCGAGCGCGGCGACCAGCCGACGAAGCGCGACCAGATCGGTCGACTCGATCTGGACGGCCTCGAAGAAGGCGCGCGCGGCGTTCGCATATTCATCGAGCTCCTCGAAGAGCACCTCGCCCAGCGCGAGCGACAGGTCGCGGCGGACCTGGGCATCTCGCGAACGGCTGCGAATCCGCTCGATGGTCTGGCGCAGCCGCTCGAATTGGCCCTCGCTATGCAGCAGGTCCAGGAGGCGCTCGCGCGGCTCGCGGGCCGACGGATCGATCTCCAGGGCGCGCTCGAACTGGTCTGCAGCCTCGTCGGCCAGGTGCAACGACTCGTATAATTCGGCCAGCTTCAGCGCGATGTCCAGCGAGCGCTGGGGCGCGTGAGTGCGCCGATCCAGATCGAGATACAGCTCGATGAGCTGCTCGGGGCGGCCCGACTGGCGGTAGAATTGCTCCAGGCGATCGGCGGCGCTGGGATGCTCGGGGTCGAGCTCGATGACCCGCCGAAGGTGGCTGGCGCCGGCCTGCGGGCGGTCGCGACGCTCGTAGAGTGAGGCGAGCTCCTCGTGAGCCTCGATGAGGCGGGCCTCGAAGGTCTCGACAGCTCGGCCTTCGACCGAGTCGGTCCCGGATTGGGCCGAAGATCGGGACGGCGCGCGCTCGAAAAGCTCCTCGAGCACCGGGATGGCCTCCATCCAATAGTCGGTGGCCTCCTCGAGTCGCTCGCGCTCTTCGCACAGGCGCGCGGCAAATTCGAGCAGGTCGGCGTGCTCTAGCTTTAGCTTCGCCTGGTCCGAGGGCTGCCACATCGACAGAGCGCGCCGGCAGCTCAGCAGCGCCTGGCCGGTGTCGCCGAGCTCCTCGCGCCAGAGCTTGGCGACTCGAAAAAGCAGCCGGCTGGCCTGGCGGGGCTTGTCGTTGGCCTCGGCCGCACGCGCAGCCGAGCCGAAGGCCTTGAGCGCCCGAAGCGGCTCGCCGCTGAGCACGTAGCTCTCACCGAGGGTGTCGAGCGCCTCGAGCTCGGTGGGCGCCAGGCGCAGGACCTTCTCCAGGTATAGCCGCGCCTCGGCCAGCTCGCCCTCGCGGTCCATCAGGTGGCGCGCCAGACGCAGATAGGTATCTTTGAGCGTGTCGCGGTCGGTGTACACACCGGTGAGCCGCTTGAGGACTTCTTCGAGTCCCGGTTGCTCGCCCAGGCGGGTGTACAGATCTTGGAGCGCCTCGAGCGCGATGCGGTTTCGCGGGGAGACCTTCAGCACCTCTCGAAGCCGCGCGGCGGCCTCCTTGGGGGCGTTGCCGGCCAGGTGCTGGGAGGCGGCGAGCTGGCATAAAATCCAGTCGGCGGTGTCGCCTCGCTCGCTGAGCGCGTCGGCCAGCGCGTCGTAGGCCTCGACGACCTCCTCGGTGTTGGCGGAGACGTCGGCACTGGCCGAGAAGCTGTTATGGCCCGATACCAGCGCGAGGGTCGGGCGCACCAGGAGCGCGCGCAGGTCGCCGGGCTCCTCGGCCTGTAGCTCGCGGCAGATCGCCTCCGCCTCGGCCAAGTGAGACGGTGAGGGGTCGGCGACCAGGCAGTCCAACGCGCGCGAGGCCAGCTCGCTGTGTAGCCCGTAGATGTCGCGGTAGCCGGCCAGAAGCTCCATCGCCTGGCGAATCTGGCCGTCGAACAGCGCCTGGTCGGCGTTGGCGAATAGATCCTTGGCCTCGTAGGCGGCCAGCGCAGACGCGCCCTCGCGGGTGCCGCTGAGCTGATAATTCTTGGAGGCCTTTTGATGATAATCTTCGTCTCGAGAGGTGGCCCGGATGGTCAGTACCCCGGGCCGGATGCGCGCGCCTTCGAGCAGCACTCCGGAGAGGTTGGGCAGCTTCCAGCCCACCCGCGGAAAGATATGCAGCAACAAAAGCTTGAGCGGGCGTAAGCTCAAGATGTCTCCGGCCACGCCCACCGTAAACGACTGGCCGCGGCCGGGAGGGCGCAAAAGCGGGGTGTTCAGCAGCCCGGTCATCAACTCGAAGGCGACCAGGCGGGCCGGGAAGGGCAGCGGCCCGAAGGCGCGGTAATCATAGAGCGACAGGTGGATCTCGTCGGCGCGCGCCGGCTCGGGCGGGATCAACGCCGCGCGAAAACTGACGTAGGTGTCCGAGCCGAATGCGCGCACCCGCACGCTGAGATGGACGGCGTCATCGAGGAAGCGCACCTGCAGATCTTCGAAGCGATCGAGATGCTCGCCGGCCTGGCGCAACAGGTCGCCCAGGCCCACCTCGGAGATGGCAAACTCGATCTCGCGCACCAAACAGCGGGTGTTGCGAAATCGATCGAGCCCGCCGCGGGCGTCGAACGGGAAGCTCAGATCCGGGATCTCCATGCGCAGCGACTCGAGGGTGATCCAGTCGCTCAGGCGCTCCCGATTTGCCCAGAGGTAGCCGCGCCCGAACATGAAGTCGAGGTTGAGTCCGAGCGGGTTTGTGCTCTCGGCGGATGAAGGCTTCATGCTCGGCAAACAACCGGGGCATTAGTGATGGTCGGGGAATTGTTCGAGCGCGTCGTTGGCCTTTTCGAGCAGGCGCTGATCCTCGCGCCGCTCGGCCAACGCCGCCAGACTCAGCCACGCCACATAGCGCGCGGCGCGGGGAGCTTCGTCGTCAGCGGCGATCTTCTTCCACTCTCGGATCGCGGCGGCCTCGCGGCCCTGGATGCGCTGGCATTCGGCCAGAGCGACCATCGAGAGCGCGTCAAACGGCGACTCGCACTTTCTGGCCGCGCTTCGAAAGCCGTCGACGGCGCTGTCGAGATCGCCTGACTGCAGCATATACAGCGCTTCGAAGAAGGCGTCGCGATCTTCGTCGACGACGCCTTCTTCGAGCCCTTTTTGGACCAGCTCTCGCGTGGTCGCCAGAAAGGAGTCTGATAGGTGGGCGACGCCATTGGTTTTTTTGTCAGCCATAAGAGTGGATTGCTGGAGTGCGAGTGAAGGGCCAGCTACAGCCTTTGGCCGCAAGAATATGGCAACGCGACAATACGTTGCCATCGAGAGCGGGTCAACGCGTCACTCTTCGTCAGTGGGCTGATCTTCGGCCAACTTCGACTCGAGCTCCTGGGCCTTCTGGTCGAGCTCGGCTTGTTGCTCGCGGAGCTTCTCGAGTCTCTCGGCCGTGGTCGGCTCCGGGGGCTGCTCGGCCTCGATGAGCGTATATTTGAAGGTCAGCATCAGGTTGTTTTGCACCTGGGTTTGCTCGACGAGTTGGGGATCGCGCAGCACGTTGAGATCGTAGTTGACGCTGAGCCACTCGACCACGCTCATCGACAGCCCGGCGGTGGCGCCCCAGCGCATGAGTTCGAAGGCCGAGCGGTCCTCGTCATCGTTATTGACAAACGGAACGAGCGCGGTGGCGCCCGCGCGGTAGGTCAGCCCGGTGTCCTCGAATTTACCGGTGACGCCGGTAAAGCCTTCCAGACCCGCCTGATAGACGTCGTCGAGCTCGACTACTTCGATCTCCTCGGTGGCGTCATCATCGTCGACGGCGAGCACCCCTTTGGCGAATGTCTGCCGGCCGCCGGCGCCGACCCGGAACGTCCATTTGAGCGAGTCATCGCGAAGCGGCTGGGCGAATATACCCAGCGATTGCTGCAAGGTCAGCGGCTCGAAGGACGAGGAGACTTCTAACTCGTTGACGCCGCTGAGCGTGTCGGTGCTGCCGTCGATCCGGGCGATCTCGTAGGTCTGGGCCTCGGCGGTGAGCACGTGGGTGTCGAAGAGGCTCGTCTCCACCGCCGCGCGGGCGAAGGGGCCGAACCACTTCCGAAAGAAATACGTGTACAGGCTCTCCAATTCCACGCCGTCGGTCGTCTTGATGAATTGCTCGAAGGAGGGCGTCCTGGACCAATTCTCTTTGATGAGCAGCGTGTTGTTCCAGACGTGCGCGCCGTTGATATACTCGAGGTTGCCGTCGAGCCCCAAGCCAACGAGCGTCGAAAAGCCGTCGACCTCGCCGACGACATCTCGGTTGGAGGTCATGCTCACGCTGGCGCTGGTCGACAAGGTGCCGTCAAAGCCCTCCTGGTCGGCGTCGGCCGGGGCGAGCTCCTCGTTGATATATTCGGTGTCGTCGCTGTCCTGAGCGTGCGCCGGGCCGGCGCCGATCGCGCAGGCCAGCGCAGCGCCGACGAGAGCCAGCGCGAGTTTGTATCGCGGGCGATTGGGCGGGGCAGTCACACATCCATCCATATACTGCATTCTTTCGCATCTCCTGCGGGAGGTCAGTGCGAGGACTCGTATTAGATACGATGTCGCTGAGTTGTCATGAGTTACAAGAACGCAGACGTGTCTGCTCTGCGACTGGGACAGTGCACGGGTCGTTTCGTATGCTGGCGGTATTGATCTCAGACGAGCTCGCGCGCGACCAGCTCCTGAACCACGAAGCTGGCCACGTCCGGCGCGGCGGTGCCCGGCCCGAAGCCGGCGTCGAAGCCCAGCTCGAGGGCGAGCTCGTGGGAGACGCGCGGGCCGCCGGCGACGACGATGAGCTCCTGGCGCAGCCCCTCGGCCTCGAGCATGTCGATGAGTTCGCTCAAGTTTTTGATGTGGACGTCTTTTTGGGTCACCACCTGGCTGACCAGCAGGGCGTCGGCGTCTTTTTCGATGGCGTGGGCGATCAAATCTTCGTTGAGCACCTGCATGCCCAGGTTATACGCATTGATCATCGGGTAGCGCTCCAGGCCGTACTCGCCCGAATAGCCCTTCATATTCATGATCGCGTCGATGCCCACCGAATGGGCGTCGGTGCCCGTACACGCGCCCAAAATGGTGATCTTGCGGCCGATCTTCTCTTCGATGAAGTCATTGACCTCGTAGAAGTCCATGCGCTCGGACTCGACCTTGGCGACGTGGAGCTTGCTAAAGTCGACGGTCTCCAAAAACCGCCCGTAGACGATAAAGTAGGTATAGCCCTCGCCCAGGTCTTTGCGGTGGTAGACCTGCGGCTCCTGGAGTCCCATCTTCTTGGCCACCTGGCGAGCCGCCTCGTCGGCCTCGGCGCCGGCGGGCACGGGCAGCGTGAATGAGAGCTGGACCTGTCCGTCGTCGAGCGTGTCGCCGTAGGGGCGAACGCGGGTCAGGTCGGGCGGGGTGGCACCTTGTCGGCCGGTGGTCATGGTTTTGGTATATCGCAAATGGGTTCGAGCGAACTCCTCCCCGCGCGTTTTTCAGCGTGGGGAGGATCAAGGTGGGGCCTCCCCCTCCCTCCGCTTCGCTTCGGGTGGGGAGGAGGCTATAACGACCTCACTAGGTTTACCGCACAAGTGATAATCAGCCACACGCGAAACCACAACCCCGGACCCACAAATGCCCACCGAAATCGAGCGAAAATACCTGGTCACCTCAGACGCCTGGAAGCAAAACGTCGTCTCCCAGACGCCCATGCGTCAGGGTTATTTCGACACCGGGCCCGATTCCACGGTGCGGGTGCGCTTGGAGGGCGACCGGGCGGTGCTGACCATCAAGGGGCCGACGGTGGGGATTTCGAGGGCGGAATACGAATACGAGATCCCGGAGGCGGACGCCCGCGAGATGCTGAATTTGTTTTGTGGGGATTGTCAGGTCGAGAAGGTGCGCTACGACGTCGAGCACGCCGGAAAGCGCTGGGAGGTCGACGTCTTCGAGGGGGCCAACGAGGGGCTTGTGCTCGCCGAAATCGAGCTCGACCGCCCCGACGAGGACTTCGACCTGCCCGAGTGGGTCGGCGAGGACGTCTCCCACGACAGCCGCTACCGAAACGCCTGCTTGGCCAGACGCCCCTGGACCCCCGAACCCCTGGACCCCTGAACCCCTGCCGTACCAAGCAGTTCCTGGACCCCTGGACCCCCGGACCCCTGCCG
>JBKGZI010000170.1:0-11516 GCA_046545675.1 Persicimonas sp. | reverse complement strand
AAAAATGAACCAGGAGAACACCATGGAAATCAAGCCGTTTTATGACACTCGCACCTCGACGATGACCTACGTGGTCTACGATGCTGACACTCGCGACGCCGTGGTCATCGACCCGGTGCTCGACTATGAGCCCAAGGCATCAAAGACCTGGACGGAGTCGGCCGAGGAGGTCATCGACTTCGTCAAGGACGAGAACCTCAACCTGCACTATATTCTGGAGACCCACGCCCACGCCGATCACCTCTCGGGCTCCCAGATCATTCAAGAGTCGTTTCCGGAGGCCAAGATCGGCGTCGGCGAGCGCATCACCGAGGTCCAGGAGGTCTTCAAGGACGTCTTCGACCTGCCCGATGACTTCCCCACCGACGGGCGCCAATTCGACCTGCTGTTGAGCGAGGGCGAGCCTCTCGAGGCGGGCAGCTTGACCATCGAGACCATCTTCACCCCGGGCCACACCCCGGCGTGTGCGACCTACAAGATCGACGACGCCGTATTTACCGGCGATGCGCTGTTTATGCCGGATATGGGCACCGGCCGCTGCGACTTCCCGGGCGGCAGCGCCGAGGATATGTACGAGTCGGTCCACAAGCTCTACGAGCTTCCCGAGGACACTCGGGTCTTGGTGGGCCACGACTACCAGCCCGGCGGCCGCGACCTCGAGTGGGAGTCCACCATCGGCGAGGAAAAGGAGAAGAACATCCAGATTCCCGCCGCTCGCCCCAAAGAGGAGTTCGTGAAGTTCCGCACCGAGCGTGACGCTACGCTCGAGGCTCCCAGGCTTCTCTTCCAGAGCGTGCAGGTCAACGTCGACGCCGGAAATCTGCCCAAGCCGAGCAAAAACGAGGTGCGCTACCTGCGCATCCCGGTCAACGTCTTCAAGCCGGACACCACCGAAGGCGAGACCGAGCTCGAAGAGGTCTAACTCAAACCCCGCTGCGCGCCCGTTCGAAAGCGAACGGGCGCGCAGCCTCGATTTTTAGGACGAGCGACGCCCACGACTCCTACTTCTGCGCGAGGTCCACATGAGCGACAAGGCCATCGAAATCAATTGGTCCGATGAAGACCAAGAGCTGCTCGAAGAGGGCAAGCGAAATGTCAAGATGGGCGTGGGCGTGGGCGCCTTTGGGGCCGGCTCGTTGGCGCTGATCGGCGCGACCTGCCCGCTATGTTTCTTCGTCGCTCCGGCACTGGTCGGCGTCGGGTTGTGGAAAACGCGCAAGGCCAAACAAAAAATGGCCGACTGCGCCGGCCTGCCCAAACCATCTGATATGCCCTCCGAGTGAGTCGCACCGGGACTTTACCTGCGCCGGTCGAGGCGCGTACAATGCGTCTTATGTTGTGAGGCGGGGTGGCCTCATTTAGTACGACGACCCGCACCCGGAATGCCTCCAGCTTTGTTTACGTCATCACAGTGGAAACACCTCGTCGAAGCACTACCCGACCCGGTCCTCGTGGTCGACGCTTCCGGTCGAATCGCCTACGCCTCATTCGCCACCCAGCAACTCTTCGGCTATAACGAGGGGGAGCTCACCGGCGAGCTGATCGAGATTCTGGTCCCGGAACGATACCGCTCGAAGCACCGTGCCGACCGGGCCGAATATATGAAAGATCCGCTCACCCGGACCATGGGTGATCGTTCTGTTTTATGGGGCCGCCGCAAGGACGGCACCGAATTCCCCGCCCATATCAACTTCAGCCCGGTCGATTTCGATGGCGAAACCTACGCCATCGCCGCGGTGCGAGACATCACCGAGTTGGAGGATACCCGCGATCAACTCTCCAAGGCGCAACGTCGCCTGTGCCGGCTCATCGACCACATCCCCGACGCGGTCACCGTCCACCGAAACGGACGGCTCATCTACGTCAACCCGGCCTTGGCCGCCTCCCTGAACTACGACGACGCCGACGAGCTCATCGGCCGGCGAGTCCTCGACCTCGCCCACAAAGAAGACGCGGAGAAGGTCAGCGAGCGCGTCGAGCGCATGCGCGAGACCGGCGAGCCCCTTCCACCCGCCGAACTGCGGTTCTACCGACGCGACGGCAGTCTCCTGACCGCCGAAATACACTCCCAGCCGGTCGTCTTCGACGGCAAACCGGCCATCGTTTCCATCGGCCGCGATATCAGCGACAAGCAAGCGCTCCTAGCTCGAGCGATGCGCCTCGATCGCAAAATCGCCGTGGGCACCCTCGCCAGTGGAGTCGCCCATGAGGTCAACAACCCGCTGGCCTTTGCGAGCAGCAGCGTCGATTTCGTCAAACAACAACTCGACCGACTACGCTCGGGAGAAAAGTCCGCGTTCGACGCCCCCGAGCTCGACGATATGCTCGAAGCATTGTGCGATATCCGCGCCGGCCTAGACCGCATCGCCCGGATCGTGTCCGATCTGGACACTTTCGTGGCCCCGGATAGGCAGCGCATCACGCCCATCTCGGTAGTCGCTGCGCTGGAGACCGCCATCAACCTGGTCTTCGCTCGCCTCGACACCGAAGCGCACTTGGTGCGCTCTCTCAAGGATGTCCCGTCGGTCGAGGCCAACCAAGCACAGCTGGCCGAGGTCTTCGTCAATTTGTTGATCAACGCCGTCTTGGCGGTCGCTGAATCCGACGGCGAGCTCCACGAGATCCGGGTCAGCACCTCTTGTGTCGACGCTCGCGTCTATATCCGGATCGAAGACACCGGAGACGGCATCAGCTCGGAGAACCTCCCCCACATCTTCGATCCCTTCTTCAGCACCCGTGACACCGGCGAGGGCACCGGCCTGGGGCTGACGATCGCACAGAATGTCATCCAGAGCTTCGACGGCTCCATCGACATCGAGAGCGAAGAGGGCCAGGGCACCACGGTGATCGTGTCGTTTCCGGCAAGCGATCCGTGCGTCCCCGCTCTCAGCACGAACCTGGACGCCGACACCGAGACGATGTCCTTCTGAGCCGGTACGGCTCTGGAAAAGGCGCGCTCCCACGGACAACGAACCCACCGCTTGACTTCGCCGTCGGAATAAATAACAGTCAAATGAGCATTTGATTATTTGCACGTTATCGAACGACACCCTTTCCAGACCTTCTCCGAGCCCTATATGACCCAGTTCACCGACGAATCCTTGCAGCGAGCCTCACGAGGCGTGTTCCGAGTGATGCTCAGCGGTATATTCATCGTCGCCAGCCTCAACCATCTCACCGAACCCGAAGGCGTAGCCACTCGCCTCGAAAACGCCCCGATGGGGCACCTCGCCACAGCCCTGGCACCGGCGACCACGCTGGTCATCCTGGCCGGCATCGCGCTGCTCGCCGGAGGCCTGGCCCTCTTGGCCGGCCTGAAGACACGCCTGGCCGCCCTCGGTCTGATCGCCGTCCTCATCCCCATCACGCTGTCCGTCCAGGTCGGTGATGCGGCTTCGCTAGGCCCGCTCTTCAAGAATATTGGGCTGGCCGGAGGCTTGATCTATTTCGCAGCCCACGGCGCCGACACCTGGAGCATCGACGCCTGGCGGCGCAAATAACCCTCGCAGTACTCTCATCGAATTGCTCACCTGATTGAAGGACATACAGTTATGAATTCATCACGATCCTACGCCCTCCTGGCCGTCTCACTAGCCTCTTTGCTCCTCGTCACAGGTTGCTCGTCGTGGAACTCCCAGGAAACCGAAAAATCGCAAGAACAACTCTCTGAAGACGACGAAACCAAGCAAGTTACCGTCCTATACGTCGCCGATCTTCACGCTCAACTCCAAGAACATACCGAGCTGTTCTGGGAAGACGGAGAAGAGCGAATGGAGACCGCCGGTGGCTTCGCCCGGGTCTCACAAGCGATCTCTGAGATTCGCCAAGAGCGCGACGGCGACGTGCTCGTCCTCGACGCCGGCGACACAATCCAGGGCTCGGGAGAAGCAGCTCTGACCGAGGGCGCAGCGGTCGTCTCACCTCTGAATGCGATCGGGCTGGACGCCGGAATCCCTGGCAATTGGGAGGTCGCCTATGGTGCCGACGTGCTGCGCGAGCGCCTCGACCAATTCGATCACGATATCTTCGCCGCCAACTTGCGCGACGAGGCCACCGGCGAGCGCCTCTTCGAGCCGTATATCATTCGGGAGGTCGGCGGCGTGAAAGTCGCGGTCATCGGCTATACGGATCCGGACGTCCCCGAGCGCCAGCCGCCTGCCTACAGCACCGGCCTGAGCTATACCGGCCCCGAGGAATTGCCCGGGCTCGTCAAAGAGGTGCGCGAAGAACACGGCGCCGAAGTCGTCATGCTGATGTCGCATATCGGCCTGTCCAAGGCGATCGCGCTGACCGACGAACTTCCCGCGATGGACGCCCACCTCTCCGGCGACACCCACGAGCGCACCTATGAACCGATTGACCGCGACGGCACCTGGGTCGTCGAGCCCGGGGCGTTTGGCTCCTTTTTGGGCCGCCTGGACCTGTGGGTCCGCGATGGAGAAGTCGTCGATCGCAAATGGGAGCTCATCGAGCTGAGCGCCGAGAATTTCGATAGGGACGAGCAGGTCCTGGAACTCGTCGAACAGTCCACCGCGCCGGTGCGCGACGAGCTCGACGAGAAGATCGGGCACACCCACAGCCATCTGGCCCGCTACAATGTCATCGAAACCAACCTCGACCACGTGTTGGCCGACGCGCTGCGCGAGACGACCGGCACCGATATCGCGATGTCCAACGGATTTCGCTTCGGCCATCCGGTGCTGCCCGGCCCGATTCGCGAATCCGATCTATGGCGCTTCTATCCGATCGTCACCAACCTGAAGACCGGCGAGGTCACCGGCGCTCAACTCCGTGAGTTTTGGGAGAGCGAGCTCGAAAACGTCTTCGCCGTCGATCCTGCCGAGCGCTTTGGCGGCTGGATTCCGCGGCCGTCGGGCATGAAGATGTCCTTTGTGGCCAACGCGGAAAAAGGCGAGCGCGTCCAGCAGATCTGGGTCAACGGCGAGCTGCTCGACGACGACAAGACCTATACCGTGACCGCCTGCGAGCGCGAAGGCGAGCCTCAGAGCACTCTGTGTCGCATGCCCGACGCCAAGAATACCAAGGTCCACGAGCTCGACGCCCACCAGGCCGTACGCCAATATCTGGGCAACCACGACTACATCCAAAGCTCGCTCGAGGGTCGCGTCATCGCCCTCGATCTTCCGCAGATCTTGCGCACTCAACTCTAGATCCGCCTTCTCGACGTACTCCACTCAATGACGCCGAGGCCGCGTCAAGTCGCGGCCTCGGCCATGCTCCAAAGGAACGCAAATGAGTATCAACACGACAACATTATCGAGCATCATCACCCTCTTGGCCGCCGTCCTCATCATCGGTGCCGGATGCGCCACCGCCGGCGCCCAGCCGGCCGGCGACGCAGCCGATGACGAGCAATCGCAGTCCCAGCAACAAGCGCCCACCAAGACCGCCCTCGGCGTGCGTACGCATCGCCATGTGAAGGTCGCGCTGTTGACCGCCCGGCAGTTGATCGACGGAGAGCATGATTATCGAGCCGACAAGGTCGCCATCGTCGTCTGCGGCGACGGGGTCGAGAGCCTGGTCAAAGGCGGCGAGCTGGAGGAGAAACTCCAGAATATCCAGCGCGGCGCGGTGAGCATCGCTGCCTGCGGGCTGACGCTCAATCAAAAGAATATCGACCCGGACAGCCTCGTCGACGGCGTCGACGTGGTGCCAAACGGCATCATCGAGCTGCTACGTCTGCAGGACGAGGGTTATCTCTCGGTGGAGTTATGAGCCAATTTCGGGTCGGCCGGATTTGACTTCACTGCAGGAATAAACAACATTCAAACTATCTTTTGAACGTATACGCGTTCTCCCTTGGCGAGCACCACGGAAACATCATGACACTCGAAGACCTTCCAAGTCGGCTCTACGAGCAATTCGCCCAGATGGGCCAGGCGCTGGCCGACCCGACCAGGCTGCGCATCATGAACCTTTTATGCCAAACCGAGCGCGGCGTCGACGACTTGGCCGACAAGCTCGGCCATAGCGCGGCCAATACCAGCGCGCACCTCAAGGTGCTCCAGCGGGCGCGCCTGGTCGAGCGGCGCAAGCAGGGCCGGCGTGTCTTTTACCGGCTCGCGGGTGAGCGCGCGCTGCGGCTGTGGCTGGCGCTGCGGGATACCGGGCTCGAGCAGATCCCGGAGGCTCGCGAGGCGATGAGCGCCCACGCGAGCGAGCCGGCGCTCTCGCCGGATTTGAGCGGTGAGAAGTTGCTCGAGAAGGTCAAAAGTGGCGAGGTCGTGCTGCTCGACCTTCGGCCGACCGAAGAGTACGACGCCGGACACCTTCCCTCGGCCCGCTCCATTCCGTTCAGCGAGCTCGAGCAGCGACTCGGCGAGCTCGACGGCGACCAAACCATCGTGGCGTATTGCCGCGGGCCGTATTGTGTGGCGGCCATCAAAGGCGTCGAGAAGCTTCGCCAAAGCGGCCTCGACGCACGTCGGATGCCCGGCGGCGTCGCCGAATGGCGGGTCGAAGGCCTGCCGCTCGAAACCGACGCCCAGCCCGATCATCGAGCCGATGCCGGGGTGAACGGATGAGGACGGTCTTGGCAAGCACATACCGCAGGCTCAACATATCGATCCTCGCGGCCGCCATGCTCCTGTTGGCGAGCGCGCCCGCCCTGGCCTCATTCGACGTGCCCGAGTCGGCCTATGGCGAAGGCGCGGTGCACGACGGCGATGCGCACGTCGAGTCGCGTCTGATCGTCGACGCCGACGAGGTCGCCCCGGGCGACACCATCCGCATGGGCGTGGCTTTTACGCTGGACACCAGTTGGCATATCTATTGGCAGAACCCCGGCGAAGCCGGCGTACCCACCGACATTCAGTGGGAGAGCGACGACCTCGAATTCGGCCCGCTCCAATGGGCCGCGCCGAGCCTGTTTAGCGAATCGGACGGTGACTATACCATCTACGGATACGGCGACGAGGTGGTGCTCTTTAGCGAGGCCACCGTCGCCGACGACGCGAAGGGCTCAGTCGAGCTGGCCGCCTCGGTCGACTACCTCGCCTGCAATGAGATGTGCCTGCCGGGCCACTCGCGCTTGACCCGAAGCATTCCGGTCGCCGAGCAGACCCGGGCGGCCGACTCCGCGGTGCTCGACGCCATCGACCATTCCAGGTCACGAGTGCCGCGACGGGCCGGCGATGTCGGCCTCGATGTGCGTTTTCACTACTCGCAGCACCCGATGCGCCCCGGCGACGACTTCGAGATGCTCGTCGAGCTCGTCGAGTGTGCCGAGGCGACCCAGGATTGCCGCGATTTCCAGGTCATCTACGAGGAGCTCGAGCACGCCTTCATCGCCGATCAATCCTCGCTATCGGACCTCGAGGTCACCGCCACCGCCGAGCATCCACAGGCGGCCTCCGGTGTGGTCCTTCGACTGCGCGGCGAGATGCCGGCTTCCTCGCTGCAGTCCAAGGCACAGATCTCCGGCGTCATCGAACTCGAGCAAGCCGACGGAACAGTAGTGCCGGTGCATCTGCGCGACGCGGTGGCGACCGCCGGTCCAGACGCCTCGATCGATGAGCTCGAGTTCCCGTCTTGGTCCGTTGATGACGCCAACCTGGCGGCGGCGAGCACCGACACCGAAGAGGATTCGGATTCGGAGAATATGAGCCTGGCCTGGGTGCTGCTGATGGCGTTTGGGGGCGGGATGATCCTCAACCTGATGCCGTGCGTCTTCCCGGTGCTCGCGCTGAAGGTGTCCTCGTTCACCCGGCTCGCCCACGAGAATAAGCGCAGCATCGTCTCCCACGGCATGGCCTATACCGGCGGCATCGTCGCCAGCATGCTCGCGCTGGCCGGGGTCGTGGTCGCGCTGCGCGTGGCCGGCACCGAGGTCGGCTGGGGCTTTCAATTCCAGCAGCCGCACTTTCTGGCCGCGCTGGCGATTATCCTGGTGCTCTTTGCGCTCAATCTATTCGGCGTCTTCGAGGTCACGCTCAGCTCCGAGAGCCTGCACGAAGCGGCCGAGGAGGCCGACGGCGTGCGCAGGAGCTTCTGGGAGGGCATCTTGGCGGTCGTGCTGGCCACGCCGTGCTCGGCACCGTTTTTGGGCACGGCGGTGGGCTTCGCGCTGGCGAGCAGCTCGTTGACCATCGTGGCGGTCTTCGTGGCGCTGGGCCTGGGCTTGGCCGCCCCGATGGTCGTGCTGACGCTCGTGCCCGGCTGGGCGAAGCTGTTGCCCCGGCCGGGCGATTGGATGGTCCACCTCAAGTCGTTTTTGGGCTTCGCCCTGCTCGGCTCGGCCATCTGGATCGTGTGGCTGCTCGGCCGCCAGACCGGTGTCGACGCCATGGCCGCCATGCTGGTATTCTCCGGCGTGCTCGGCCTCGCCGCCTGGCTGTACGGCTTGGTGCAATTCAAGGCATGGTCGCCGAAGAAAGCCGCCGCCGTCCTCGCCGCCGTTGCGGCCATTGGGGGCACGGGGGCGTTTATCTTCCCGCTCGATGCCTCCTCGCCGGGAAGCACCGCCCAGGTCGACACCGCCGATGGAATCGACTGGCAGCCCTGGTCTGAACAGGCCGTCCAAGCAGCGCTCGACGAGGGCCAGCCGGTCTTTGTTGACTTTACCGCCGACTGGTGTCTGACTTGTAAGGTCAACGAGAAGAACGCCATCGACACCGACCCGGTCCGTGAGGCCATCGCGCGCCACGATGTGGCGACCTTCAAGGCCGACTGGACCAACCCCGACGAGCGCATCCGCAAGAAACTGGCCGAATACGGCAAAGCCGGCGTCCCATTTTACCTGGTCTATTCACCCGAGCGACCCGATCAGGCCAACCCGCTGCCGGAGGTCATCACCTCGAAGACGCTGGTTGAGGCAATCGACGATGCCGCAGGAGACTCATGAGCGACGACAAGACACAAGCTGACTCGCCGACACAAGCCGACTCACCGGCACAAGCAGGTGACGAGCTCAATTGGTGGGCGCGGCTTCGCCAGAAGCGTTGGGCCCGCTGGGCCATCGACCTGGCCATCTTCGCGCTGCTTTTCGCGGGGATCTCGATGTGGCAAGGCCGCGACTTCGTCTCATCGGGCCAGCCGGCGCCGGCCTTCGCGCTCGAAGGGCTCGACGGCGAATTTCACCAGCTCGAAGACTACCGCGGCAAAAAGACGATGGTCGTCTTCTGGGCGCCCTGGTGCGGGGTCTGCGGCGCCGAATCCGACAACGTCTCGCGCGTCAAATCCTGGCTGGGAGAGCGCGTCAACGTCGTCTCGGTGGCGCTGAGCTACGAGAGCCGCGAGAGCATCGACGGCTTCGTCGACAAACACGACGTCGACTACCCGGTCCTCTTGGGCGACGCCCAGGTCGGATCCGACTACAATATTTCGTCCTACCCGACCATGTACGTCATCGACGCCGACGGCAACGTCGAGCATAGCGTCGCCGGCTACGCAACCACGTTCGGGATGCTCTGGCGGGTGCTTTTCTGAACCCCCGACATGGTGCCAGGGGTGATGTTGGCCGCTTCTCAAGCCGCCCAACGTGGTGCCACGGGTCGATATTGAACCCTTTTCCCCAAGCCCCGAGCCCCGAGCCTCGAGCCCCACGACTCTCAGCCGTGCCAGATCGCGAGCACCTTCTTGAGCTCGCGGGCGACCTTGCCGATATTCTCGGCGGCGCTGGTCTCAATCGTGGGACTGGTGTCGGCGGGGTCGAGGAAGCCCTGCCAGATTCGGCCGTTGCGCTCGAAGCGCAGCCGGCAGTCGTCGAGTTCGCACCGATAGGCCTCGGCAGGTCCACCTGAGGCGCGTTGATCTTCCGGCGGACGCTCCCACTCGACATCGACAATCGCCTCCAAGACGTGGGTTTTGGAGACCTCTTGGCCCATCGGCAAGGTATCTGCATCGACGTCGGCTCGCTCGAAGAGATCATTCTCGTCGCTCATCGTACTGCTCACCCAAAGTTCTGGTTGGCGCGTCGAGTCGAACTGTAGTGTACATCATAATCGTTGAGAAGATCGAAACCGTCTATCGCCTGGCGAGCCACATATTTATGTGACACTTGCACGGCCGTGCTCAACTTCTCAGCCGTTATGGCGCATAGACCTTTCCCTTCCCTAGTGGTGAAACACAATGATCTTCGAGACCATTAAATCCAACGGACTGGCCAGTCTGTCCTACATCATCGGTGACGGCGGCGCGTGCGCGGTCATCGACCCGCGCCGCGACGTCGAGGCGTATCTCGCCGTGGCGAGCGAGCACGGGGCTAAAATCACCCATATCGTCGAGACCCACGTCCACGCCGATTTTGTGTCGGGAAGCCGCGAGCTGGCCGCGCGCACCGGCGCGACGATCTACGGCGGTCGCATCCGAAACGAAGTGCAGGGTGATTACGGCTTCGACATCACCGAGTTGGAGAACGGCGACACCCTCGAGATCGGCTCGATCAAGCTTCGGGTGCTGTACACCCCGGGCCACTCCAGCGAGCACTTGAGCTATGTGATCAGCGGAGGCGGCGCGGGCGCCGAGGATGAGTGGGCCGTTTTCACCGGGGACTCGCTCTTTGCCGGCGAGGTCGGCCGTCCCGACCTCGAGCCGGGCGCCGACCATGAGGAGTTGGCCAGCAAGCTCTACGATTCGCTCTACGACAAGCTCATGGCCCTCGACGACGGCATCGAGGTCTACCCCGGCCATGGCGAAGGCTCGCCGTGCGGCAGCTCCATCGGCGCACGCGACAAGACGACCATTGGCTACGAGCGCCGCCACAATCCGCGGCTTCAGGAAGACGAGAAGTCGCGCTTCGTCAACACGCTATTGGGTGAACTCGAAGAGGAGCCGATGCCGGCTTATTACGCCCGTCTCAAGCACCTCAACCATGAGGGGCCGCAGGTCTTGGGAGCCCTCGAGGCGCTCGAGCCGTACAGTGTCGACGCGTTCGAGAAGCTCGTCGATGACGAAGACGTGACCATCATCGACGCCCGCGAGATCGAGGCGTTCGCCGCGGCACATATCTCCGGTTCGCTCAATATCGCGCTGCGCGGCTCGTTTCCGGTGTGGGTGGGTCGACTGCTCGACGCCGAGCGCGACTACGTGCTCATCGCAGACGACGCGGCGGCAGTCGAGACCGCTCGTATCCATCTGCTGCGCATCGGCGTAGACAACCTGAAGGGCTATCTATCCGGCGGGTTCACCAGCTGGTTCAACGCAGGCAAGCCCTATGAATCCATGGGGCTTATCAGCGTCCACGAGCTACGCCGCCGCCAGGAGGCCGGCGAGGACGACCTGCAGATCTTGGACGTCCGATCACCCAAGGAGTGGCACAGCGGGCACATCCAAGATGCTCAGCATATCTACGTGCCCGACCTGCCCGAGAAGATGTCGCATCTGGACCGCGAGCGGCCCGTGCTGACCTATTGTGGCAGCGGCTACCGCGCCTCCATCGCCGCGAGCATGCTGGCCGCCAACGGCTTCTCCCAGGTCTATAACCTGCCCGGAAGCATGGCGGCCTGGGAGGCGGCTGACTATCCCCTTGTTGATGAACGATAAGCTGATGAACGATA
>JBKGZI010000169.1:0-11527 GCA_046545675.1 Persicimonas sp. | reverse complement strand
GGGGGTTTTGTGCCGGTGCCAGGGCTCGCTGCCCGTGGGAAGGCGTCTCAGTATTGAAGTTCAACGACTGCCTCGCGTTGCTCGGCATCTCCCCTTGAGGGGAGAGTTATTTTGCCAAATGCTCTTGTTGTTGGTTCTTGGTTCTTGCCTCGATTTGCGACGCCTTTACCAGGGTGCACACAAGCACTATTGTCGAATGCCCAATTGCCGCCTATCGTCGCCCCATACGCGATTTGATCGGCTCTGGCGCACAAGCGGTTCCGGACCTGCACCCTCTTTTTCCATCAGGAAATCCCCATGACCCACCGCCCCACCTACGTTCGATCGACTCTGCTGGTCCTCCTGATCGCCATGTCACTGGCCGCGTGCGGCGATGACGATGACAATGGCACGCAGACCGGTCTGGAGCCCGACGCTTCCACCGCCGATACCGGCGGAAACAACCATGCTGAAGACGCCGACGCGGTGGACACCCGACGAGACGTCGGCGAGGAGCTAGATACCGGCGGCGAGGATGCAGGCGGCGAGGACACGGGCAGCGAGGATGCAGGCAGCGAGGACACGGGCAGCGAGGACACGGGCAGCGAGGATGCAGGCAGCGAGGTTGCAGGCAGCGAGGACACGGGCGGCGAGGATGCAGGCAGCGAGGACACGGGCGGCGATCCGGACGCCGACGCCGGCGAGCCGGCCGATGAGTGCGCCTTCACCCCCGACCCGAGCCTCGCCAATGGCGAGCCCGCCGAGCTCTCCGGCATGACCGAGACGCACAACAAATGGCGCGAGCGCGTCGGTGTCGACCGCCTCTCCTGGAACACCACGCTCGCCGCCTCCGCGCAGGCCTACGCCGAAGAATGCATCTGGGAGCACAGCGCCGACCGAAGCCCCGACGCCGGCTACAACTCTGTCGGAGAGAACCTCGCCTTCACCACCCAACAACCCAGCACTTCTGTCGCCGTGGACTCCGTCGAAAGATGGGTCGACGAGCGCTACGACTGGGACTTCGGCATGAATATCGGCGACGGCAACTTCAGCGACTACGGCCACTACACCCAGGTCGTCTGGCACTCCACCGCCGAGGTCGGCTGCGGTGCTGCCTATTGCTCCGACATCGAGGGCCTGAGCAACGCCGGCACGATCGTCGTCTGCCGCTACGGCCCCGCCGGCAATTACACCGGCCAGGCGCCCTACTCCGAGTCCACCGGCGCCTGTCTGGACCTCGACAACGACGACGTCCTGCAGGCCGATGACGCCGACGATACAGATCGGTCGGTTCAGTAGGCCGACGTCATTGGTCGAATTCAGCACCACTTCTGGACCAACTCTCATCCACTCGCCGAGCGCCCGGTCCCACGCTACGGGCGGCTGGCACGCACCTTGCGATAACTCGAAATAGCTCATCTCGACTGTTTTGAGGTCGGCGCGCAGCGGAGGCCGGCGGCGGACTGGCCGCGATGTTCGCGGGCGGACTTGGAGTGGGAGGGATCACCTACGTCGTCGCGGCTTCCCACGACTCTGGCGCCGCCGAGCCGCAATCCTCGGCAGGCTTGGAGGTCTATCCGGCGCTGGCCGCCACGCCCGAAGGGCCGGGCGGGGTCATCGGGCTAGGCGGGCGGTTCTGAGGCCACTCACTTGCCCGTAAGCGCTTGCTTTCTGGACAAGCCGATGCGCCCGCGCTTCTGGTCGACGGACATCACGACCACCTCGATCTGCTCGCCGACGCTGACCACATCGTGGGGATTTTTGACGTAGCGGTCAGCCAGCTGGCTGATGTGGACCAGTCCGTCTTGTTTGACGCCGATGTCGACGAAGGCGCCGAAGTCGACGACGTTTCGGACCGTGCCGGTCAGGCGCATGCCCTCCTTGAGGTCGTCCATGGTGAGGACGTCGCTGCGCAGTTTGGGCGGGTCGAATTGGTCGCGGGGGTCGCGGCCGGGACGGCACAACGCGTCGATGACGTCTTTGAGGGTAAATTTGCCCACGCCGTGCTTGTCGGCCAGGCGGTCGAGCTTGCCGGCCGAGCGCAGCCGCTCGAGGCTCTTGTCGAGGCGGTCGTCGCCGAGCTCGGCGCCGGCCTCGCGCAGGATGTCGCGGGCCAGCGCGTAGCTCTCGGGGTGGATGCCGGTCTTGTCGAGCGGCTCCTTGCCGTCTCGGATACGCAGGAATCCCGCGCATTGCTCGAAGGTCTTGGCGCCCAGGCCGCGTACTTCTTTGAGCTCGGCACGGCTTTTGACCTGGCCCTGCTCGGCCCGGTAGTCGAGGATGCGCCCGGCCAGCGTCGGGCCGATGCCGGCGACGCGGGCGAGCAGCGGCTCGGAGGCGGAGTTGATGTCGACGCCGACGCCGTTGACGACATCCTCGACGACCGCGTCGAGCGACTCTTGGAGTCGCGTCTGGTTCAGATCGTGCTGGTACATGCCCACGCCGATGCTCTTGGGGTCGATCTTGACGAGCTCGGCCAGCGGATCCTGCAGCCTGCGGGCGATGGATACGGCGCCGCGCACGCTGACGTCGAGGTCCGGAAATTCGCGCCGGGCGATGTCCGAGGCGCTGTAGACGCTCGCTCCGGCCTCGTCGACGATGGTGTAGCCGACCTCGCGGTCGAGGCCGCGGATGGCGTCCGCCGCGGCTTGCTCGGTCTCGCGGCTGCCGGTGCCGTTGCCGATGGCGACGACGTCGACGTCGTGGCGCTCGACAAACTTTTTGATCTCCTCCGGGGCGCGATCTTTGCGGCCGTCGTGGACGTAAATCGTGCCGGTGTCGACCAGCTCGCCTGTCTGGTCGACGACGGTCATCTTACAGCCTGTACGGTACCCCGGGTCGATGCCCAAGATCCGCCGGCCGGGGAGCGGCGGCTGCAATAGTAGATTCTTCAAGTTGAGCGCGAAGACGCCGATGGCGTGCTCCTCGGCCTCGTCCTCGAGCTCGCGGCGCACGTCACGCTCGATGGCGGTGTGCACCAGCCGCTTGTAGCCGTCCTCGATGGCCTCGTCGACGAGCCGGCGGCCATAGGAGGACTTGGCGTCGTTCTTCTGCCTCGAGATCCACTGGGTCAGCTTGTCGTCATCGACGTCGAGCCCGGCGCTCAAGACCTTCTCGTTCTCGCCGCGGCGAATGGCCAGCACCTGGTGGGGCTTGGCCTGCTTGAGGGAGGCGGAGAACTCGAAGTAGAGCTTGAAGTTCGGGTCCTCGTCGCCGCCTCGGCGGCGCCTGCAGCTCAGCTTGCCGTGCCTTTTCGCCTCGCGGCGCACATAGTCGCGCACCTCGGCGTCGTCGGCGATCTCCTCGGCGATGATGTCGCGCGCGCCGGCAATGACGTCCTCGACGGTCTCGAAGTCCTCGGTGCGGTGATTCGCGGCGACCTTGTCGATATCGCCGCCCTTCCAGATCGCCTCGGCGACCGGGTCGAGGCCCGCCTCACGCGCCTTCTGGCCGCGCGTGCGCCGTTTGGGCTTGTAGGGGGCGTATAAGTCCTCCAGACGCGCCATCGTGTCGGCACGCTCCAGCTCAGCCCGAAGCTCGCCGGTCAGCGCGCCCTGCTCTTTGATGGTCTCCAGGATCGACTCGCGCCGCTCCTCGAGCTGGCGCAGATCGCCGGCGGTCTGGGCGACGTCGCGAATCTGGACTTCGTCGAGGTTGCCCGTGCGTTCCTTTCGGTAGCGCGCGATGAACGGGACGGTGTTGCCGTCATCGAGCAGGCTCAGCGTGCCCTGAACCTGCTGGATTTTGACGCCCAGTTGCTTGGCGACGCGTTGGGCGATGGAGTGTTGTGCTTTGCTCATGATGATCGGTGGCTTGGGAAGGTCGGTTTAGTGGTGTGACACCGAAGCGAGATTCAACATTCGGCGAGGATAATGCCGCCAGATTCGAATGAGAACCCCGCAGGCGATGCCGCGCATCGTCGAGGAGTGAGCGTCGAAGCTGGTGGCATTAGACCGGTGAAGGTGAATCGAATCTCGGTGTCACACAATTAGTTCGGCGTCATGGTTTAGTCGAACTGACGCGGATTGCAACTGCCCGTCCTCACTGGCGCGAATGGCGCTGCATCCGCGGAGTCACTCGACGAGCGTCAAGCCGACGGCCGCGATGAACTCGCGCGCATCAAACAGCGCCGCCGGCGAGCTAAAGCCGCCCTCCTCGGGCGGGGAGTCAACGGTGCGGCAGGCCGCCTCCACGATGATGCGCGCGGTGGTCAGATAGACATCGGTACCGGTCACGGCAACATACGTCTGCGAGCTCCGCGGATCGAACGCGACGGCCGTCAATTCAGGGCTAGGCCCCTTCGAGTCCGGGTCGCCGCCGACAACATCGACGAGCTTGTCGAGCAGGTTTTCGGCCGCGCCGGCCATCACCGGGATCAGCGGCGAGGCCAGGCACATCAACCTGCCGGTTATCTTGCCGACGGCCAGGCAATTTTCGACCTGCTCGACCTCCGCATATCGCGGCACCGTCAGCGGCTCGCCGCCGGCAAACCACGCCCCGGTGACTCTGCGCCCATCGGGCAGCGGCACATCGAAGAGCCGGTAGGCGGGCTTTCGACGCTGCAAGTGGCCGTCGACGTAGGTATAGCCCTCTTTGGACAATGTTCTCACCACCGACTTCATGGTGCCGCGGCTCATGCGGAAGTCACGCACGGCGTAGCAAATCGCCAGGTGGCGCGCCCCCGAGTCTACGGCGACGCGGGCGGCGAAGTCGCCGGTGGCGTATTCGTAGGCACAAGCCGGCACCACGACGACGCCCTGTTGGGCGGCTCGCTCATCGAGGTTCGTCTGCGCCCATTTGATAAAGGGCTGCTCGCCGGTGGTGTCGAAATAATGTGCACCGTTTCTAACGGCGGCTTCGGCGACCGGCGGGCCGACGTCGATAAAGGGCCCGGCGCAGTTGATGAGCACGTCGACGCCCTCGAGCATCGCGTCGAGTGAGGCTGGCCGGTCGACAGTCGCCACTCGGATTTCTATGTCGGTGTTTGGATGCGCGGCTGCGAGTTCGTCGAGCTCGGTGGAGTTGCGCGCGGAGGCGACAAACGCCTCTCCTCGCGCGGCGAGTTCACTGGCGACCAGCCGGCCGGTAAAGCCGGTGGCGCCGTAAAGTGCGATGCGTGGGCGGGTCACGGTGCCTCCGGTTGCAGAGTTTGCGGATGAGGCATCTTGGCAGAGCCCAATGCCCCAAATCAGTTGGCTTTGAGCACCCGACTCGGCTTGAGTTCAAAGCCGCGCGGGGTCTTGGCCGCCCGGGTCACGGCGGCCAGCTCGCCGAGCTCGTCGATCACGGCGACGTATTCGTCGATGGTGATCTCGATGTCGCTTTCGCGCAATCGGATGGACTGGCCGTAACTGAGCGCGGCGGCCTCGTCGCGGTCGGCATGGTAGGCGGGCAGATCGCGCATCAATTCGCGCGGCGGCAGGAGCAATGCGTCGATATTTTCAGGGGTAATCTGGTCGAGCGGGGTCGCCTCTTCGAGCCGAAAGCTGCCCACGCCGGTGCGGCGAATGGCCGTTGTGTAGGCGCATGAGCCGAGCATTCCGCCCATATCCCGTACCAATGCACGCACGTAGGTCCCCGAGCCGCACCGGACATGCAGACGCGCTCGAGGAGGCGCGAAGGCCAATAGTTCGAGCGAATCGATCCGTACAGTCCGTGCCTGGAGTTCGAACTCTTCGCCGTCCCGGGCTCGCTCGTAGGCGCGCTTGCCGTCGACTTTGATCGCCGAGTAGATGGGCGGCACTTGCTCGATCTCACCGATCAAGCGCTCGCATACGTCCGCGATATCCTCTTCGGTGACGTGCTCCCAGGGGCATTCGCGCACCGCCTCACCCTCGATATCGCCGGTCTCAGTCTCGGTGCCCAGCTCCATCTCGAAGTCATAGGCCTTGGTGTCCAAGCTCAAGAAATTGGCGAGCTTGGTACACTTTCCGACGACCAGCGGCAGCAAGCCGCTGGCGTGCGGATCGAGAGTGCCGGTGTGGCCGATCTTCGAGGTGTCGGCGACCTTTCGCAGCTTGCGAATGACATCGTAGCTTGTAACGCCGAGCGGTTTGTCGACGAGGAGAAGACCGTCCATGGTGGTTTCTCGGGTGATGGGAGCAAGAGACGACACAGTTCAGTCGAGCAGACCGACCAGCGCCTGGCTGAGCTTGTCGACGAGCTCGTCGCTGGTGCCTTCGATCATACAGCCGGCGGCGTTGTGGTGGCCGCCACCGCCGAATTTTGCGGCGAGCTCGGAGACGTCGACCTTGCCCCTGGAGCGAAACGAGACGCGCCAGACGTTCTCGGCGTGCTCACGAAGTTGGGTGGCGACCTCGACGCCGCGGATGGCGCGTGCGTAGTTGATGAACCCGTCGGTCATCTCCGGGCCCGTGCCGGTTTCCTCGAACATCCGGTCTTCGATGCGCAAAAACGCCAGCCGGCCGCAGTCCGAAAGCTCGAGGGTGTCGAGCACTCGCGACAGCAGCACGACGCGCTCGCGTGGGTCGCTCTCGTAGACATGGGAGGTCATCCGCCAGGGCTCGACGCCGGCCTCGACTAATTCACCGGCGATACGAAACGTGGTGCGCGAGGTATTCGAATACCGAAAGCTGCCGGTGTCGGTCATCACGCAGCAATAAAGCGCCTCTGCGATGGCCACGGTAAGTTCGGTCCGCGAGGCGACGACCAGACGATAGATCAGCTCGCCTGTCGCTGCGGCGCTCACGTCGCGCAGGTAGAGGTCGGCGAAGTCCGGATCCCAGGTCTTGTGGTGGTCGACCACTGCGACTATCTCACCCCAGCCATGCTCGGGGAAGTCCTCGCCGATGCGCTCGGGCTCGGCGCAGTCCAAGAGCACCGTGACGTCGATCTGGGCGTCCTCGTCGATCTCATTGGTCACGCGCTCGGCGCCCTCGAGGAACTCGAAATTGTAGGGGACGGGGTCGCGGTTGTAGAAGACGACCTCTTTTCCCAGCGACTCGAGCAGCAGGCCGATGGCCAGCGTCGAGCCGATGGCGTCGCCATCGGGCGAGGCGTGGGCGACGACGAGGAAACGCTCGTTGTCGTCGACCATCTCCAAAAAGGCGTTTATTTGGTCGGCGACTTCCATGGACGTGGGGACCAATTCGAGACCCTGATTACCGCCGTTTGACGCACTCATTACGCACCCTCACAAATCATCGAATTCGTCTAAATTCCGGAGGAGCGTATTTACTCTTCTTGGTCGCCGGTGTCCAGATCCGACAGCAGCTCTTCCATTCGGCGACCGCGTTCGACCGACTCGTCGTAGGTAAAAGTCAGCTCGGGTACGAATTGGAGTTCGAGCCGCTTTCCGAGCTCGCGCTTCAGATAACCGGCGGCGCGCTCGAGCCCCTCTTGGACTTTAGGATCGGGCTCGCGTTGGTCGAGCATGACATAATAGATGGTGGCGTACTTCAGGTCGGGGGCGACCTCGACGTCGATGACCTGCACGTTCTGGACACGCGGGTCGTCGACGTCGGTCAGCAGAACCGTAGCAATGACCTCGTGCAATTGCTGGGCGACGCGGCGGCTGCGTGGATAGCCTCGTTTCGAATGGGACATGGGCTGCTCGGTTCGATAGAGTAGCGTTGTTGCTCCAAAAAACGACGCCCGTGGCTTTGAAGGGCCGACGGGCGTCGATTTCATCGAGAGTGTTGCCGGGTGCTCATTTAGAGCGTCGCGGCGACCTCTTCGTGCTCATAGACCTCGATGACGTCGCCGATCTTGATGTCATTATAATTCTCGATGGACAGGCCGCATTCGAAGCCGTGCTTGACCTCTTTGACGTCGTCTTTGAAGCGACGCAGCGAGCTGATCGTCGAGTCGTAGATGACCACCCCGTCACGGACGATGCGGGCCATCGCGTTTCGGCGGATGACGCCGTCGGTGACGTAGCAACCGGCAACCATGCCGGCTCGCGGTGTCGAGAACAGATCGCGCACCTCGGCGTGGCCGACGACATTCTCCTCGATGAGCGGGGAGAGTAGGCCTTCCAGGATGCCGTGAATCTGGTTGATGGCATCGTAGATGACGCTGTGGGTTAGAATCTGGACCCCATGCTGCTCGGCGACTTCTGCCGCGCGATGGTCGGGACGCACGTTGAATCCGACGATGACCGCGCCGGCCTCCGAAGAGGCGGCCAGGTTGACGTCGTTTTCGGTGATGCTGCCCACGCCGGAGTGGATGACTTTGACGCGCACCTCGTCGTTGCCGACCTTGCTAAACGCCTCTTTGAGCGCCTCGGTCGAGCCCTGCACATCGCCTTTGACGATGACCTTGAGCTCTTTGATCTCACCCTGCTGAATCATCTTGGACAGGTCTTCCAGGCTGCCGGTGACCTCTTTGGCGCGGCTGGCCATGACCTCTTTGCGTCGCTGTGCTGCGACGTTCTCGGTGATTCGTTTCGCGTCCTTCTCGTCCTCGACGGCGAAGAACGGCTCGCCGGCCTCGGGGATCCCGCTCAGACCGGTAATCTCGACCGGAATGCTGGGGCCGGCCACGTCGGTGTCCTGTCCCTTGTCGTCGCGCATCGACCGCACACGGCCGTAGTAGCGACCGCTGACGATGATGTCGCCCTGGTTGAGCGTGCCGCGCTGGACGAGGACGGTGGCCACCGGGCCACGTCCGACGTCGAGTTCGGCCTCGATGACGATCCCCTGCGCGTCGCGGTCGGGGTTGGCCTTGAGCTCTTCGATCTCGGCCTGCAGTGCGACCGATTCGATCAACTCGTCGACCCCCTGTCCTTCGAGCGCGCTGACCTCGGCGAAGAGGGTCGTTCCACCCCACTCCTCGGGAATCAACTCGTATTCAGTCAGCGCCTGTTTGATGCGATCGGGGTTGGCGGCAGGTTTATCGATCTTATTGATGGCCACGATGATCGGCACACCGGCATCATGCGCGTGGTTGATGGCCTCGACCGTCTGGGGCATGACCCCGTCGTCGGCGGCGATCACCAAGATGACGATATCGGTGGCCTTGGCGCCGCGAGCACGAAGCTGAGTAAACGCTTCGTGGCCGGGCGTATCGAGGAAGGTCACCTCGTTGTTGGCCTGCGTGGTCACCGTATACGCGCCGATATGCTGGGTGATACCACCCGCCTCGGCACCGGTGACGTTGCTCTTTCGAATCGCGTCCAAAAGCGAGGTCTTACCGTGGTCGACATGGCCCATGACCGTGACGACCGGGGCTCGCTTCTGGAGCTTTTCTTCGGCGTCAGGTGAGGTGTCGTAGAAGTTCGAGATATCGAAGGCGACGTTCTCGACGGTATAGCCGAATTCGTCGGCGATCAGCGCGGCCGTCTCGAAGTCCAGCAAGGTGTTGACCGTAGCCATCATCCCCGACTCGACCAACTTCATGGCCACTTCGCCGGCTTTGACACCCATCTGATGGGCGAGGTCACCGACCGAGATGATGTCCTCGATGCGGATGACCTTCTTGTGCTCGGCAGCCTCGGTGATCTGAGTCTTTTGAGGCCTCTGCCGGCCGCGGCTTCGCCGCTTCTTGCGTCGGCCACCCTTATACAGGTCGCGACCCTCGACCACGCGCTTGCGCCCGCGGCCCTTCTTCTTGCCGCGCGACTTCTTCTTGGACGGGCCCGGCGTGAAGTCCTTGCCCTCGGCGGAGAGGCGGTCGAGCACGACGTTGGAGTCGATCTGACCCAGAACGCGCGCGCCGCCTTTGCCCTTCTGAGACTTGCGACGACGTCGGCCCTCGGATTTGTCGGACTCCGGTGAGCGAGCGGGCTCTTTAGGTGCCTGTTTCGCTTCCTCGACCTGCCCGACCTCTTCGGCTTCGGCAACCTCTTCGGCCTCCTCGGCTTCGGCAGCCTCTTCAGCCTCTTCAGCCTCTTCAGCTTCTTCAGCTTCTTCAGCTTCTCCAGCCTCTTCAGCCTCTCCAGCCTCTCCAGCTTCTTCGGCTTCTTCAGCCTCGGCAGCTTCTTCGGCCTCCTCGGCTTCGGCAGCCGCTTCAGCTTCTTCAGCTTCCTCGGCAACCTCTTCGGCTTCAGGAGTTTCCTCGGCAGCTTCCTCGGCAGCCTCTTCGGCCGCCTCCTCGGCTTCCTCGGCCTCTACAGGCGCCTCAGCCTGGGCGGCCTCGTCTTCGGGTTGCGCCGCGGGCTCCTCTTCGGCTGGAGCAGCTTCCTGCGGCTCAGCCTCTTCGGCCGCCTCCTCCGGCTGCGGCAGGGTATCGGCGGCAGCGACCTTGCGGCGCTTACGCACCGTGGGCGCGACGGCCTCGCCGTGCGAATCGTCGGTCGCCTCCTCGGCGGGCGGCACCTTCTTGCGCCGGCGGATGACCGGCGCGGCCAGGCCGCCCCCGTCTTCGGCAGACTCTTGGGCCGGAGCGGCCTCGCTGGCTTCGGTTTGCTCGCCGTTGCCCGCATCGGTGGTATCCAGAGCGTCTTTCAGCTCAGAGACCTCCTCCTGGCTCAACTTGGTCATGTAATTATTCACTGAGAAGCCCAGCGCAAGATCGTTGATCTTGGTGACAAGCTCCTGGCGATTAAAACCAAGCTCTTCGGCAAGTTCGTATACTCGTTGACTCGGCATGTGCTCTCCGCTCTGTTCGCTGACTAGCCTATGATGGCGGCGAACAGTGAACCTTCTTATTAACCTGCGATGATACCGACGCGTGTTGTGTCTGCAACGGCGCGCCGGTCATACTTTGCTTTCGGGCCAGTTTCAACCCCGCAGCAACTCTGAGTGTTCCCGAACCCTCAAAGGGCTTCGAGCTGCTCGAGTCGCCGCAGGTCCCGACCGATCCTCTCGGCGACGGGTGAGTCGCACACGGTGGCCACCGCTACAAAATCTCGGCCGGCCACTCGGGCGATGTCTTCGCCGCTCAAATCTTCACTCACCGACGTGTCTTTGCGCTCGGCGTTACTGATAAATTTACGTCGCGTGCTCTCACCGGCATCGGATGCCACCAAGAGCAGGCCGACGTCGTCGTCCTTGAATGCTTGGGAGACGGCTGGGCCGCCCAATTGAAGGCTCTGTGAGGTCAGCGCTACGCGCAATCCCTCGTCGAGCCTTCGCCGGATGCCGCGGCGGACATCGTCGAGCACCTCAATGGGGTCAGCGATGACCCGTTGCTTGAAGCCTCTCGAGAATCCACCCCGCTCGACCGCGTCTTTCAGGCAATCGAGGTTGGGATGGACATATGTGCCGCGTCCGGGGGCCTTGCACCGAAGATCGAAGACCAGGCCGGCGTCATCATGATAGATGAACCGCTCGAGGTCTCGCTTCGACGCGTGTTGGCCGCAACCAGCGCAAACGCGCTCTGGCTGCGCCTGCGACGGCTCCGACACGCCTTGTGGGGTCGTGTCTCGAATCGTCAATCTCCTAAGGCGTGGGATCGCTCGACTATTCCGCCTGTTTGCCGGCGGCTTCGTCAGTATCCCCAGCCTTTACTTCGGCCTCTTCAGCCGCTGCTTCTCCAGCCTCGTCGACCTCTTCCACCTCTTCGGTCTCTTCGACCTCTGAAGTCTCTCCGGTCTCCTCGACCTCTTCAGCCTCTTCAGTCTCCTCGACCTCTTCAGCCTCTTCAG
>JBKGZI010000168.1:0-11580 GCA_046545675.1 Persicimonas sp. | reverse complement strand
CGCCCTCCGATAGCGCTCGAAGGCCTCCTCGGTGGTGTCGCGTGGCTGGTAGCCGCGCGACTTTCGGGACGTTCTCGCCGCCGGTGGTGCCGCTGGCCGACTTCCACGAGTCGATATCCCTGCCGTCGCCGGCGTCGCCGTTGGCGTCGATGATCCGCTCCATCGAGTAGTTGTGGATCACGTCGTTGTCGTACTCGCCGTCGTCGCAATTCTCCAGGCATTTTCGGCCGCCGACGAACGCCGCTCCGCCGTCACCGGCGGTGTCGATGATCTCGCCGGTGGCGTCTCGCAGGTCGAGCTCCAGTCCGACGTTCTTGAGGTTCAGCCTCGGAAAGCGCGGGTCGTTGGCGATATTGAGCACGAAGTCCGGGTTCATGAACGCGGAGGGGTTTCGCTGCGGCTCGCCCTCGCTATACGGCTCGCGGTTGTGGTCGAGGACCAGAAAGTACTGGCCCGGATAGATGACCGTACCGGGAGTAAAGCCGACCTTGAAATCGTAGCCGTTGGTCAGCGTCCACATCGACAGGTTGATGGCTTCGTCGGTGGGGTTGTACAGCTCGACGAACTCGTCGTTGGACTGCTCGTCGCGCGTCGCGCCGGTGTGGTCGGAGGGATCGGTCTGTCCGTTCCAGCCGTCCCAGTGGATCTCGCTGATGAGGACGTCGCCCGGGCCGACGTCCTTGGAGCAGGCCGGCCGCGGCTCGGCCATATAAAAGCACATCGCTCCGTCGACGGTCCGGCTCAGCTTCCACATCTCGCGGAAGCCCTTCATATACGCCTCGACGACGCGCTCGCCGCGCAGGACCATCAGCACTTCGTCGTTGGAGATGGTCGCCGCCGAAGACCAGTTGAAGCTGCCGGTGACCACACGCGCGTCCTCGGTGCCGTAGTCGAGGATCATCGTCTTGGTATGCAGGCGGCCGCCGCCGGCCTGATAATCGCCCGGCAACTGGGAGTTCTCGTTGGCGTCCATGCGCATCGGCACGCCGTGGGCCTGCAGGCGATAGCCCTCGTGGTATTGGCCGTTGCCGTGGAATTGGCTGCGGTCGAGCAGGCCGACCACGCCGTTGACCGGCGCCGAGCGTTCGTCGGCTGACTTATTGAACCAATCCGGATCGTGCTGGGGCCAGTCCATCGGCGACTGGTCTTCCCAGTCGGCGTCGATCTCGCCGGCCTCCACGCCGCGCTCATTCTTGCGGGTCAGCTCTCGATGCTTGTTGATGAACGCGCTGCCCACCTCGTCTTTGGTGAACGCGAAGATCTGGAAGTGAATGGAGGTGTCGACCTTGTCGAGCTCCTCGAGGATCACGCCCATGCCGTTTTCCTGAGGAGAGAAGTACAGCTCCACCTCGGTGTCACCGACCTGATAGACCTCGCCGTTGTCGATGGGCACCTTGGCGCTGGAGAAGCGACCGGCGAACATCTGCTCGAACTCGTCTCGGAAGTCTCGAGCCACCGGCAGCGAGTCCATATAGACCCAGTTGTTGTTGTTTCGGCCGAATCCGGTCGAGGTGATATTTCCGGTGCCCACATACACGAAGCGGTCATCGATGAGGAAGAACTTGTTGTGCATGATGTGAAATTGGTTGCCGACCTGCATCGGGATCTCGTTGTCGACCAACCGCTCGTAGCCGGGGTTTCCGTAACCCAGATGGCGCGCATCGCCGACCACACGCACCCGCACGCCGCGTTTGTGGGCGCGGATGATCGCGTCGATGATATTGTCCTTGGAGAACCCGTAGATGCACACGTCGATGGAGCGTTTGGCCTGGTCCATCTGCTGGACCAAGAATTCGCTGGGCAGCCGGTTCCTGTCGTTGTCCCCGCGCGTTCCCGGCGAGTTCAAGAACGGCTGGACCACCGGCTTCAGCTCGTCTTCGCCCTCGGGATCATCGACGAGGCAACTGGAGGTGAAGGCGGTCAGCCCGATCAGAAGTGCCAGCAATATTTTGGTCATGTGCTTCATCGATATCTCTCACTAAGAGAGTTAGAAAGTTAGAAAGTTAGAAAGTTAGAAAGGCAAAAAAGGATGTACCGAGTGACACGCTTCAACGATGAGCAGTTGCAGTATCTAACTCTCTCACTTTCTCACTCTCTTACTCTCTTATTCTGCGCTGTCATAAATCTGCAGCCAATTCTCTTTAAAATCTTCGATGGTCGGGTCTTGGTGGGTCGTGGTGCCGGTCTCGAGCAACTCCCACAGGTTGCCGTCGACGAAGAGATCCGATGGGAAAATATTGACCTGGTCGGCGGAGCGCCGGTATTCGACGTCGAAGGGCTGGGCGCGAATCAGCGGGTGGCTCAGGGAGAGCACCTTTCTGGGCCGTTCGCGCCCGTTGCGATCGACGCGGTCGTCGATGACGATGAGCGTGGGCAGGTGGTCGAGCTCTTCGGGGGCGTAGCGCGCCCCCAGATCGTCGAGCCGGTCGGCGGACGAATCTTGGGCCTGATGGTCCGGGTGGGTCATCACGCGCACGTCGAAGCCGTTGCCGGCCTTATATTCGAGCGCGTCGATCAGGTCTGAATTGACGATATTGTCGCTCATCACCCACACCGACGCCTTGGCTTTATAGACCTCGTCGATGACCGTCTTGATCAGGCGCTGCTGCGGATTGAACCAAACCCGCATCATGCCCATATCGGTCAGGTAGTGCGAATGGCTGTCGGCGGTCGATTTGAGCGGGCCGTTGTAGACGGTCAGCGTGGTCGAGAACACCCCTCCGTGCATCTGTTGAAATTCACGGACGAAATCGTAGGCGAGCTGTGAGCTCTCGATGCGCCAGCCGACCCAGCTTCGCTTGGTGTTGTCGGGCGGTGGGAAGGTCCACACCAACTTGTCGTCGATGACCGCGAAGTCGTGGGCCATCTGGTTGTAGTCGCCGGGACGAACCATCATCGCGTTGCCCGCGCCCGGTTGGCCCGAAGAGCACTGAATCAATTGTTCGTCCGAGCGCTCCCGGCACTGCTGGACGATGCTCGACAGGGTCGGCTCGGGAAGATAGGCCAGCGTGCCGTCGCCGAACACGGGCATGATATCGTTGTCGTCGAGCAGCGCGAAGCCGGCCTCCTCGCGGGCGTCCCAGTCGCCGACCACGCGCACCTCGACGCCCGCCTCGTGGGCGTCGACCAGCGCGGCGGCCAGCTCCTCGTCGGCCAGCGTCGACACGGCGATGTCGATGCGCTCGGTGGCCGAGCCGATGTCGTCGAGCAGCGACGCCTTTTGAGCGTCGGCGCCGTCGGCCTCCTCCATATGGTAGTCGGCCACGTTGAGCGACTCGACCGCCGGAGGCGGATCCTCCATGCACGCCACCGTCACGGTAGCTCCAGCTACCAGCAGCAGCGCGAAGAGATGGAGTGTTGAAAAGTGCTTCATGATGCGTTGTTCCCTTCAGGGAGCGAAGACTCTGGTCGAGTCTCTAAACAGCTTTTATTCGAAGTTTCCGCTGGTGCTGCTTCCGGAGTAGTCGGCGCTATTGGCCGCCCCGGGGCTGGCCAGGGTATATTTGCGCCAGCCCTCGGCGACCGTCGAGAACCCCTCGGGCTCCGAATAGGCGTGCCAGTTGCGCGCGTCTCCACCCTGGTTGCCGAAGATCAGCTCGGCGCGCTCCATGGTGCGCACCGAGACGGTGTCCCAGCCGCCGCTGAAGACCTCGTTATCTTCCGAGCCGACCTGCTCCATGAGCCTGAGATCGAAGTCGCGAAGCTCGATGGACACCCGCCGAGAGCCGAGTTCGAAGTCCTCGATGAACGTGCCGCGCTCGCGTGCGATATCGGCGAAGGCGCCGTCTTTTTTGCGCGCGATCACGAAGTAGTCGTTGGGCTGGATCGGCTCTTCGATGCGCGGGATGCGCCAACTCTTGTTGACGTCTCCCTCGACGGCCAGATGCCACCCGCTGGGGTTGATCGGCCGGGGATGTTTGTTCTGAAGCTCGATGAAGATGTCGTCGGCGTCGCGGGTGCCGTCGTCGGTGACGCTGCCGGCGAAGTTGATCTCGGTGATCAGCAGATTGCCGCGCTCGCCGCTCGAGGGCTGATCTTCGGCCCCCCAGCGGTACAGCGGGGAGCGATCGCGTTCGGGCCCGGCGTCTTCGCAGGCGGTGGCGCACGCCAGCGCGGCGGCGGCCATCAGACCGAGTGCTGTCCATGAAACTGTGTTCATCATCTAACCTTAATGCTTTCTCGCGTACAAATACGTGAGTCTTGTGGCTATCGCGACGGCTTCGACCGGTACACCCATTGCCAATTGTCGCCGTTCTTGGTTCTTGGTTCTTGGTAAAGACGTTGCAAACCGAGGCAAAAACCAAGAACCAAAAACCAAAAACAGGTGCATGTGCTCGCCGTGATACGAGAAGGCTTCGACGACTCGTGAACCACGGAATCTCCGTGTCGGCACTCAAAACCTGAGCGTCGTGCCGCCGGCGACCATCCAGAAATCCTCGAGCTTGTCGGGATCTCCGTCGGGCGCGCCCAGGGCGGTGCCCGCGGTGCGGTCGACGGGGATCTCGTAGAATTCGCCGGGGAAGAAGATGCCGCTGAGCGCGTAAAACGACAGCGCGTCGTTGGCGACGTAGGTCAACGCGGCGTTGATCTCGGCGCCCAGCGTCTTGCCCAGGCGCTCCTGGGCTTCGAGCTCGGCCTGGCTCTGGCCCCAGGCGGTGTCGTTGGCGACATCCTCGGCGTCGGCGATGTCGAAATTGGTGTCGCTGGCATCCCGATAATACCAGCCGTCCAGGTCGATGCGCAGCGTGTCGGCCAGCAGCACGCCGAGGCCGGCGTGGATGCTGGTCGTCCCGGCCTTGCGGTCGATGTCCTGCGGGTTGTCCGAGATGCCGTCGAAGCCGCTGACGTACGCGCTGGGGTGCCAGCCGGCGTAGCGGTCCATATTGATGCCGCCGGTTTGGCTGCCCTTCATGGAGACGAAGCCGTGGTTGAATAGCAGGCCTTCCTCGCCGGTGTTCTCATTGCCGTCGGCGTGGAAGAAGCGAAGTCGGCCGTCGATGTCGACGGTGCGTCCGTCGGTGCCCACGTTGGCCGCCGCGCCGTAGGCGTTTCCGCTGGTCTCGGCGTCATAGAGGCCCAGATATTCGGGCTTGTGGTCGATGCCGCCCGAGCGCGCATACTCGGCCATCAGCCCGAAGTTGAACGACGGCCCCTCGAAGGTGTAATTGGCGCGCGCGCCGGCCATCCAGGTGGAGTCGTTGTCGGCGAAGTTGGCCAGAGCGCCGTCGGCGGATATCTCGGCGCTATTGCTGGTCTCCTCGTCGAGCTGTGAGGCGCGGGCCGCCCCGATATGCGAGCCGAAGGCGAACGCGCGCACGTCGAACATATCCATGAGGTCGAGCAGCTCGTAGACCCCGCCGAAGCGGTAGACGTTGGTGTCGCCGCGGAAGTTATTGGTCGTCTGCTTATTGGAGTTGATGAACCGAGCAAAGTCGACGTCGTCGGGGCGGCCGCTGTCGCCGACGATGTCGAGCACCAAGATCCGCGCGCGACCGGCCGCGCCGAGATCGGCGGTGACGGTGACGCCGTCGAGGATATCCTTGAAGAAGAAGTCATCCTCGGCGCCGCCGATCGAGAAGCTCTGGCGGCCGACCGAGGTGCTGATGCTCAAGTCCCCGACGTCGATCGCCGTCCAGTCCACCGACAGGTCATAGATATAGGCGAAGGCGCCGAAGTCGGTGGTCGTGCCGATCTGGTCGTTGGCCCACATGCCGCTCAGAGCTGCCCCGAAGTTAAACGTGGTGTCCTCGAGCACGTCATAGGAGGCGCCGGCGGACACGCTCGTATACCCGAAGGTGTGCCGGTCGTCGGTGTCCTCGACATCCTGGTTGGTGTCCTCATTGAGAGGCTGCATGTCGAGGTTGTTGAAGGTGTGCACCTCGTTGGTCAGCCGGAAATCCCACCGAAGCGGCTCCTCGTCGTCGGCTTCCTCTTCGTCGTCGGCCTCCTGGACCGTCCGGATCGAGGTGGTGTCGTCGGGGCCGTACTCCTGAGCGAGCGCGCCGGCGGGCAGAATCACGGCACCCGCGAGCACCGCCACAAAACACATCTTGAACTTCATATCTGTACGTCCGAGAATTCAGCGATGTAAATAACGAAAAAAAGACGGCGGCCAGTGTATCGGCGGCTCGTCCGGGTTCGGGATACTATTCAGAACTGGGGCAATCTTCTGCATCTCCAAGCCACTCGATCTGGCCGAGGCTGGCGATGATGACGCGGTAGGCGCCGAAGGACTGTTCCACCGGGCCGGTGACCTGAATGCGTTGGCATTCGAATAGATCCAAGCCTCGGTTGCCGAGCTCACGGTCGATGCTGCCGATGTACCGGGTCTCGCCGTCGTCGCCGAGCATCCTGAGTTCATTGAAATTGTTGTTGTTCGGCTCGCTGGTGATCACGCCGGTCACGCGGCGCACCTTGCCGACATCTTCCTCGTCGAGCGGGCCGTCGACAGCTTCATAATAGATAGGTTGCTTGGTATCGGGGTCGATGACCTCTTGCTCGTCGTAGGCGAGCACGGCCAGCGAGTCGAAGGATTTGGCCAGCGCGCGCACGCGCAGCCGAACGCGGTTGCCATAGGTGAAGTCGGCGACCCGGGAGTCCTTCAAGACCAGAACACCGCCGGTTTCGTCCTGCAGATAAAACGCCCCATAAAAGCGGTGATCTTGGCCACACACGCTGACCTTCTGGAAGTAGCGCGGATGCAGCGTCACGACGCCCTCGATATATTCGGGCAGCTCGTCGACCTCGTCGAGGGGGGTTCCGTAACGCTGTTCTTTGGGATCGCAGTCGACGTCGACGACCCGCTCGTCGCCGTGAGCGTATGGATCGAGGGGAGATACGCCGTACCAGACCGTCTCACTGGTTTCGAAGAGGTCGAGCAGATCGGCGATCGGCATCTCGCCGGTGAAGTCGTAATTTTGCTCGGTGAAGTCCCGCTCGTCTTCGACCTGGGTCTCCGAGGCCTCGCCGTAAAAATCGACCGGGTCCTTGGGATCGGCCTCGGGCTCTTCGACACCGCAGCCGAAGGTCAGCGCCGCGGCGCAGGCGAGCAGGATGGGGCTGAGCTGGCGATACTGCATGAAGCGGCCGATCCGTTGAGACACAAACTAATGAGGCAGATGAGCACCGGCTCTCGACAGGCGCAGAGCCGGTGCTCGGTGCAGGGCGGATGGGGCGATTACTCCCCGCGCGCCCAATTCCAGTTGACCGAGTCGAGCTGCGGCTCGGGGTTGACGTCGTCACCCGGGGTCAGCGGAGCGGGGTAGGCGCCCAGCGGGCCGAAGTAGGTCAGGCAATCGCCTTCTTCGATGAAGCTCGATGAGCTGCGCAGCGTGACGGTTTGATCGAGGTCCTCGCCGTGAGACATCTCGTAGCAGACCGCCGGGAACTCCTCGGAGCCGCCGCACTCGGGGTTTTCGATGGCGCTGATGCCGCCGCTGACGCGCACCAACTGACCGTAGTGGTCGGCGCTGAGCTCTTCGCCGCTCAGATCCCTAAACGGCACGTCGTTGTCGCGACTGGCGATCTCGAAGTCGGTCACGCCGGTGATCTCGGGGTGGCCGTTGAAGTTGGTCACCTCGGTGACCGAGAAGTCGACCTTGTCGCCGACTCGCAGCGCCTCTTGGGGCTCGTCGCCCTCGGCGAAGCCGCGGTAAAAGATCACTTCGGCGTTGGCGTCTTGCAGCCAGAAGTGGTCGTTGCCCTCGATGACGTCTTCGGTATCGGGGTTGTCGCCGCGGTTGGTGGCGATGAGCAACGCGCCGGTGACCTCGATGGGCGTATCGAGGGTGACCGCTCCCTCGTTGACGTCTTCGGTGTCGCGGTCGTCGATCGTGTCGGGCACCGCGTCGACGACGTCCTGCAGGCTGGCGTCGTCGAGGGTGACCTCGTCGGCCGGCACGGGATTGCCGCCGTTATGGGCGTCGACGCTGCTGCGGTCGGGCTCACCTTGGTCGTCCTCGGGCACGTAGACCTGGCCGGTCCACCAGTCGTTGATCTCACACTCGAGGGTGACCGTGCCACCGTCGGCGTCGGGCTCGTCACCACCGTCAGGCTCGTCATCACCGTCGGGCTCGTCATCACCGTCGGGCTCGTCACCACCGTCGGGCTGGTTATTATTGCCGTTATTGCCCGCGTCGAGTTCGTTGTTGTTCCCGCTGCTATTATTGGAGCTGGGATCGTCGGTATCACCGCATCCAACCAGAGGGGCGGCCGTCAGGGCCAAGCAACTCGCCAGCATGATGAGCCATTGTCGCGTCTTCATATTCTACACCTAAATAATGTCGAGAAATCGTCGTGCCAAAAAAGACACCTGTCTAGTACCATTTCGGTCAATACCGTTCAACTGCACAAGGTTATAAATCTAGTATAGCCGCGTGTTTAGGCGGATGCACACCACCGTTGTTGCACTCTGAGGCAGACACGCTAGACTCTTGGCGACAAGCTCGTCTGGATTGGAAGATCACCGTCAGTTCATGGAGGGAAAGCTCGCTCGGCGACTTGATTTTGAAGATCGCGGCGACTGCTGCGTCTAATCTTAGTGGAACCATTACCGACAGTTGCGCACGGCGCAGCTCCTATGCGAATGTCTGCATTCTAATGGACATTGGAGCCACGCTACGGGCGCTCGAGCCACCTTATTTTTGGAGAATACGTCATGACCCTGCCGAACACCCCGACGAAATGGATCCTGCTGGCCTTCGTTCTGCTGGTTTCCGTACAGGTGGGCTGCGCCAAGCCCCAATATGTGCGGGATACCGAAAAAGAAGATATGGACGAATACGCCATGAGCCTGCGGTTTGACCGCAAGGACCTCGACCGGCTGTACAAGGACAATATCGACAAGCTGCTCAGCTCGCGCATCACCAAGCAGTGGGATCGGGACTCCCAGAGCGGCGAGGCTCCGGTGGTCGCCGTCTTCCCCATGCGAAACGAGACCAGCGAGCATATCGGCCCGCAGCTCGACACGCTGCTGTCGAAGTTCGAGACCGATCTGGTCAACGGCTCGGGCGCCGATGTGGTCAGCCACGAGAACCAGCCCGAGCTGATCGCCGAGATCAAGCGCCAGCAATCCGACGCCTACGACCCCCAGCGGCTGGCCGGCTACGGCAAGCAGCTCGGCGCGCAGTATTTCGTCACCGGCAAGGTCTATGACGTCGCCGAGCGCGTCGACGGCGAGAAGCGCGTCCAATACTTTATGTTCGTGCAGGTGCTCGACGTGGAGACCGGCGCCATCAAATTCCAAAACGAGTCGGCGCTCTCCAAAGGCCTGATGAAATAAGCCCCTGCAGGGCTATTGCTCGACGATTTGGACAAGACAACCTGCAAGGCCCGGGCGTGTGAAGAGGTCCGGGCCTTGTGGGTTCAGAACCCCACTGCCGCCTTATCTTTGCTATGCCCAAACGCCTCCAACATTGTGTGCTGGCTCTTGTCGCGCTGCTGTGGTTGAGCGGCTGCGCGACCTACTCGGACAATGTCAAAAGCGCGCATTCGGCGGTCGCTTCGAACCAACCTGAAAAAGCTGTGCTGCTGCTCAACGAGCAACTCGAGACCCAGAGCTCGGCGCAGTTGCCCGACAGCCTCGACGAGGACAGACCTCTGTTGTTGCTCGAGCGGGCGATGGTTTTGCAGGCGATGGGCGAGTACAAATTGGCCTCCCGGGACATGATGGCCGCCGACGACAGTCTCGAGTGGCTCGACCTGACCAACGCCGAGTCCATGGAGCTCGCCAAATACATGTATAGCGAGGCCGCCGAGGACTACCGGGCGCCGGCCTACGAGCGGCTGCTGTTGAACACCTTGAATATGATCAACTTCATGGCCATGGACGATATCCAAAGCGCCAAGGTCGAGGCGCGCCGGTTTACGCTGCTCGAGCAATTCTTTTTGGATGAAGAGCAACAAGAGGTGCTCCACGGCGTGCTCGGCGTGGGCAATTACGTGGGCGCGGCCGCCTTCGAGGCCGCCAACGACTACGAGATGGCCGCGCGCTACTACAGCCGGGCCTGGTATTACGGGGTCCGCGGCCAGGGCTTTCGCCAGCGGTTGGTCGACCTGCTGACCCTGACCGGCTACAAGCCGCGCGAGCTGCAGGCCGACGACAAGGAGGCGCTGTCCGACATCCTCGAGCAAGTCAGCCTCAACCAGTTGATCACCTTCGAGGAATACCGCCAGCGTCACAGAAACGGCGACACCCTGATCGTCGTCCAGACCGGCCTGGCCCCCTGGCTGGAGCCCAAGCACATCCCCATCTCGACGGCGATCGGTTATACGGAGCGGGCCCACCGGCACAGCTTCGATAACGACCAGCAGGACCGCCTCAATCTGATGGTCGCCAACGGCGTCATCGACTCGGTCAACTTCCCGATGCTCACCAGGCGCGGGACTCCGTCGGCCAAGCCCGTCCAAGTGCGCGTCGGCGAGCACCTCATCGAGCCCAACGCCGACGTGGACATCGCCTCCCAGGTCGAGACCGCCTACGCCGAGATCATGCCCTCGATGATGGTCGCCGCGATCACCCGTCTGATCACACGCGCGGCCGCCGGCTCGGTGACGGAGGCGGCGGTCAACCATGGCGGGGGTGGATCGGGGCTGGGCTCACTGGCCGGCCTGGCCGTCAAGGCGGGGATGAACGCCGCCGACAAACCCGATACGCGCAGTTGGATGACGCTGCCGGCCCGCATGCAGTTGATCCGCGTGCAGCTCGGCGCCGACACCCACACGATCAGCGTCGAGGTGGGCAAGAAGACCGACAAGCGAGACGTGGTCATCGACCAACATTCTGTGAACGTGATGAATTTTTCACGGCTGCGGTGAGTCCAAACAAATGGACTGACTGTTTACGAACTGGAGGAATCTCAATGCATATCTCGAATTTGACCAAAGAGCCTACTCATCGTCTGCCTCGCGCGCTCGCGGCCTTATTAGTGGCAGGTCTGATCCTGACGGCCGCCTCGAGCGCCTTCGCGCTGGATGGATACGCCGATCGCAAGGGCATCTTTGCGGGCCTCGGCTTCGGCGGAGGCATCGGCGGAGTCGACCTGCAAGACGGTGACGGCACCGCCGGATTTGAAGAGGGCCGGCTGCCCGGCCTGGAGTTCTCGGGGGTGCTCGGCGGGGGCCTCTCGGAGAATATCGTGCTCGGCGCCCAGGGCAATATGTGGGTGCGCAACGTCCAAAAGGGCTCCCAAACCCTGGCTCACCGCCACTCGAGCTTGATGGCGATGGGTAACTTCTTCCTCATCGAAGGCCTCTATGTCGAAGCCGCCGCCGGCCTGGCCTACGCAGCCTTCGATGGTCAGCGCGGTGACAACGACTTGCGCGAATACCGTGAGCTGGGCTTCGCTGCGCGCGCAGCCGTGGGCTATGAGTACTTCATCAACGGCACCCACGCCCTGGGCGGATCGGTCGGCTATACCCGTCATTTTTATGGCAACGCCGACTTCGACACGCTCAGCGGCACCATCGGGCTTCGCTGGTACTGACCCGAGCGGATACGGCTCGGAGCAATGCGATCTGCGCCCCGGCTGGCACGAAGCGATCAGCCAGCAGCATCAGGTGATCGCCGCGCAGGCCAGCCGA
>JBKGZI010000167.1:0-11586 GCA_046545675.1 Persicimonas sp. | reverse complement strand
GGGCGCAGTCGTCGGCCGTGCCGTTGTTGTTGTTGGCGGTGTTATTGACCCTATTGGAATCTTCGGATGGCGAGTCGTCCGCACACCCGACAGCAAGACACATCATACTGATGCAAATACACAGAGTAGCTATACGTCGAAACATCTGGAGCCTCATAGCCGAAATGATTTGTTCGCGTGCCTAAACGATTCGGGTCCAAAAATAGGGTTGCTCGAACGGATAATTCTACTTGTTGACGTTGATATCCACGCCGCCGACGTTGACCTTGACGGCTTTGCCCTTCTTGTCTTTTTCGATGTGGACGGTTTCGCCACCTGATTTCACGCGTAGCTGGTCCCCGTCGCGCTCGATCGTGGCTTCTTTGCCGTCCTTGTCCCGCGCCGTGACGACCTTGCCATCGGAGTCCACTGTTGCCTTGTCGCCAGTCTCGTCCTCAGCGCGAACTGCCTTGGAGTCGACTCGGACCTGGTCATCGCCTTGCTCGGCTTCCACGCCGGCTTCCCCGACGTTGACCGTTCCCTTCTCGCCTTTGACTGTCACCCCGCCGGGCCCGATTTCGACGTTCTTGTCGTGCTTTGTCTCGTCGCCGGTCCTCACCTTCACGCCATCAGAACCGAGCTCGATATTCGCGGCCTCGGCCTCGGCGCTGGAGGCATCCTCTTGCTGGCTCTCACAGCTCCATAGGCCGACGATGAGTGCCGTCAGCATTCCAAATACCGCAATATGTCGTCGCATCATCGGCTCCTAGAGCAATTGAACGTCGATATTTTTGATAGAACCTTAATGCTGCGGCATCCAACCCCGGATGTCAAGAAGCGCCATGTGAGGGTCTGAGATGGTGAGAAAACGAGAAACGATGATGGTTTGAATTGACGAAAGTGGGTTGGCCGTCAGCAGTTGCAGTTTCTAACTCTCTAACTCTCTCACTTTCTTACTCTCTCAACGAGCCTTGCTCGATCCAGGTCTCGACGAGCTGAATTTGCTCCATCGACAGTGGCGGCAGCCCGAGCGGCATGCCACGCACCCCGTCGACCGAGCCGCCGGCGACCTCTTCGTGGCGGGCGAGCAGGTGGGCGACGAGTCGGGGCGTGCCGTCCTCGATGGGCTCGAGCACGCTCTCGCGCTCGCCGGCGTCGTTGATGCGCCCGGCTTGGATTCCCGCGTAGCTGCCCAGGTCGAGGCCGCGGCCCTCGAAGCCGAAGCCGCCGGTGTTGCCCGGGCCGCCGTCACCGTTGTTGCCGGCCGGATCGGAGTGGCAATGCCAGCAGACTTGTTTGAAGACCTCGCGTTCGACCTCCGCATAGCGCACCTCGCGCTCGAGCGGCGGGAGGCGCTCGGGGACGGTGACTTCCTCGGGTGCGGCGAGCTCGGCGCGCAGAATATAGGCGGCGACGTCGCGGCGTTGTCGGGGGCTGAGCTCGAAATCGGGCATCAACGTGTCCGGCTTGATCGCCTCGGGGGACTCGAGCCAGGCGACCAGCGCCGCCGGGCTCATGCGCTCGCGGGTGTGGCGCAGATCCGGGGCGAGCTTCAGGGCGCTTTGGAGCTCCTCGGAGGACATCTCGAATGAGCGCGCCTGGGCCTCGAGCGGCTCGACGCCGCCGAATTGATGGCAGAAGCCGCAGTCTTCTTTTTCCATGAGGCGTCGGCCGGCCTCGAGATCGGCGCCGTCGAGGTCGGGCGCGGGATGAGCGTGGCCATCACCGATAAAATACTCGGCGATGGCCTCGGCGTCGTCTTCGGGCATGGCAAAGCGCGGCATCGTCGCGCCCATGCGTGGCCGGAGATCGTGGGGCGACTGCAAGTACTCGACGAGCCAATCGCGCTCGAATCGACGGTCGATGGCTGTGAGGGTCGGGATGTCGAGCAGGTGGGTGATATTCGACTTCCAGCGATCGACTTGTTCGGAGGGGTGCTTCCAGAACCGCCAGTCGTAATAGCCGTCGAGGATGTCTGTGTGGCAGCCGGCGCAGTTGGTCTGGTGGGGGGCAGGCTCGAGGGCGGCTTCGGCGATATGACAGCGGTTGCATTCGTAGCGGTCGACGACTGTCTGCGTCCGAGCGGTGGCGCCCGGGGCCGCTGTTTGGGTCTCAGAATCGCAAGCTGTCCCAACAAGCACCAGCAGCGCCGTCAGCACGTATGTCCACCGCGCCGAAAGCAACTGCTGTATCGCAAGAGGAGGCATCGTGCGCCTAAAAGGTCACATTCGAGTTCATTTGGACAGCTTCCTCGTGTGTCAATGTCTTGTCGAAGAAGCGCCAGTCCTCGACATCGGTGGTCGCGGCATAGGCGACGGCTGCGATGAAGGTGGCCAGCGCAAAGATGGCCATGACCACGCGACTGCGGCCCTTGTCCGAGATCAGCGGGGATTTGAAGCGCTCGATGATCCGCAGAGTCACGAGGACGACCCCGGAGCAGACGCCGGCGGCCATCCAGCTAAAGACCAGCGGCCAAAAGACCCCCTCTTTGACGCGCATCGCATTGCCGCAGGCAAATGCGGTCGCGCCGACCAGCAACTGCGAGCCGGCGAGCACGCCGCCGACGGCAAATAGGTGGGTGAGGATACGAGGGAAGCGCGGGCAACGCTGTTCGGGGCAGGCCATGGCTTTTTCTCCGGGCGTGTTGTGGGAGCTACCAACCATTGTAGAAGTTCGACGCCCGGATTCCAAGCAGCAGCGCCGATTACCGGCGCCGAGACGGCCTCTTGTCGGGCGGCCCGGGCTTGTTGGGCGGCCCGGGCTTTTTCGGCTTGGCAGCTTCCTCGGGGGAGGGCGCCGCGTCGGGGCCGCGGCCGGCCGACGGCGCGCCTTCAAAGCGGGGCTTGCTCATCCGGCCCATCAGCACGAAGCCGTACCAGTCCTCGTTCTTGCCGTCGCGGAACCACTTGATGCGCAGCACGCTGGACAGGTCGTTGTCGCGCACATACTTCTCGGCGAATTGAAAGCGCATCTGCAGCTTGGGGCGGCTGGAGCCGAATCGCTCGGCCAGGTCGACGTCGCCCCAGACTTGGCCGCGCACGTCGCGGCCGCCGTGGAAGCGAAATTCCTCGACCTGCAGGCTCGGGGTGCGCGCATTGCCGCCTTTCTCGATGACCATGCGCGCGTCGAGGTTGCCCAGGCTCGTCGACGGCACGTCGATGAAGGCCATTGGTCCGAACTCGTCGCTCTGAATGGTCGCCTCGTCGATCATCAGTTGCTCGCCGTTCAACGTGATATGACCGCCGGTCAGCAGCGGGCGAGCGGGGTGGAGATCGAGGCTGATCTCGCCGCCCAAGGTGCCGAGTACGGGCACGCCGAGCACCGACTCGAGGACGGTGGTCTGCTTGAGGTCGATATCGTCGATATTGACGTTGACCTGGCGGCCGTCGCTGCCGTGGACGTAGTTGCCGCGGATATTACCTCCGCCCAGATCCACCAGAAAGTCGACGGTGGGGGCGAAGTTGAACAGGCTGCCCAGCGGCGCGAAGCCGGCGGCGATGCGCTGAACTTTGATCTGGGTGGGGCCCTCGTCGAAGTCGGGGTCCTCGTCGGGTTTCTGGCCATCGGAGCCGTTAGCCGAGTCGCCCTTCGAGTCTTTGTCGGAGGTGTCGTCATCAGACGTGTCGGCCCGCTCGGTCAGCGTGACGTTCTCCAACTCCACGCCGCTGAGCCACCACAGGTCGAGGTCCTCGATCTCGACGTCGTACTCATTGCCCACTTGGCTCTCGATCTGCACCGTGGCGATCTGCTTGAGGCGCTCGTCGGGAAAGGTCAGCACGAGCGCCACCAAGAAGACGGCGAAGCCAAAGGCAACATAGGCCGGAATGCGAACGATAGTGCGGTCCATCATAAATCAGCCTTTCTTATGGGCGAATCGGGAATCTTGGTTGCGTCGGTCGAAGGTCGAGACTTCCACGCGCGCCCGGACTTTACCCGGCGAGCGTGTCATGCCCCGAAGATCGACGCGTTTGATGACCACCGGATCGCCGCTGGACTCGATCTCCTCGAGGAACTTCAAGATGTCGTCGTGCTGGGCGTCTTGGATGTCGACCTTGACGCGGCGCTCGACGATGATCGGGCCGGAGTCTCTGCCCGACTTCGAGCCGATCGGGTGCTCTTCGGAGTCGTAGCTGCTCACGTTGACGCCCGCTGCGGTCGCCTTCGAGGCGATGAAGCTGGTCAGCTTGACCTGGTTGTCGTCGAGCACCTCGTCGGTGAATTGGGCGGCCAGGCTCGAGTCGTCGTCCTGAGCGTTTTTCTTCTCGGCGAATTCCGCGCCGCCGGCCGTCACCAACTCCAGGGCGTTCTCGTAGCTCTGCGACTGCGTCTCGATCTCGCTCAACGAGCGGTTGAACACGCCGATGACCAGCGCGACGACCACCAGCGGCAAGACGACGGCCATGGCGACGACCAGCTTTTGCTCGCGGTCGGTCAGCCCCGCATAAGTGTCGCGCAGCTTGGCCGATAATGATTGTTTGGGTTTGCTCATAAGCTCTGTCCAACTCGCTAAAAAAAGTGCATCCGGCGCCGGCTGATCATCCCGGTCTCCGATCGATGATTCGGCTCAGGAACACTCGCTGGAGACGTGAAGGTGAAAGTCGACCTCCGAGTCGCTCTGGATCCTGAGTTCACCCTCCTGGCGCACGTCCTCGAGACAGTCGAGCTCGCGCAGGCCGTCCATGAGCTTCTCGACGGACTGGGCGCTGGTCGTCTGGCCGTAGATCTGGGTGATATTTCGGTCGACGTCGACCTCGAAGCGCGTCACGGTCATCTCGACGTCTTGGGGGATATGGGACGAGAGCTCGTAATACAACTCGTAGGCGCTCATCTTCGGGATGAAGCCCGCTTTGGTACTCTCGTCGCCGGTCAGCCGCTTGGTGATCTCGTCGTTGGTGAACACCGGCTCGCCGAATAATTGGGTGGTACGCTGGACGAGCGCGTCTCGCATCGAGTCGCGTTGAGACTCCAACTCGATCTTTTGAGTAAATAGCATTGCCACGATCAGCACGAAGAGTACTGCGGCGGCCGCGCCGTATTTGAGCATCTGGGAGCGCAAGAAGCTCGACTTGCCCCGGTAGGTGAACTCGCCTTTTCGCAGGTCGATGAGCCGCTCTTCGTCGCGGCCGCTGATCTGCTGGAAGGCCGACGAGGCGGCCAGGGCGAGTTGCTGGTGGTCCCGGGCCAAGCCGGCGGTCGCCGTCGTGAAGCCCGGGAGGTTCTCGATCGGAAACTCGGCGACCGGCACGCCCAATTCACGGCTGAGATAGTCGGGCAAGTTGGTCAGCTTGCCGGTGCCGCCGCATAAAAAGACCTCGTCGATCTGGATGCGCGAGCGGGCATAGAGTGACTGGAAAGTGCGTCGAAGATCGCGAACGAATGGCTTGAATGCCCCCTCTAAGCAGTCGCTGAGCACCCTCTGGTTGTCGGTGGGGGCGTCGTCGGGTCCCAGGATGGCGCCGTGGTTGACCTTGAGGTTCTCGGCCTGCTCCCAGCTCGCGTCGTAGCGCTCGACGATGGCTTCGGTGAGTTCGCGGCCGCCAAATCGCACCGATCGAGCCACGGCCGGCTCTCGTTGGTGGACGACGAGCACGCGGGTATACTCGTGGCCGATGTCGACCACCGCGTAGGTGCCAGTGTCGGTCGGCGCGCACTGCTCCAATCCGTAGGTGAGCAACAGCTCGGGGATGCCCAGCACCGCCGGGTCGATCTGGTGGGTCTTGAGCTCGGACAAAAACTCGCCGATTTGTTCCTTGCGGGCAAAGCCGATCACCGCCTCGGCGCCGTCCTCGACGGTGCTATCGATGAGCTGAAAGTCGTACAGCACCTGATCGGCGTCGATCGGGAGCCGGTCGTCGAGCATATGCGGCAGGATGTTTTGGACCTTGGCGCGATCGGCAAACGGCACTTGGTGGTGGACCGACATCGCCTGGCCGTTGGGCAAAAAGGTGACCACGATCCCGTCTTCGGCGAAGGCGCCGCGGTCGATGAGCCGCTCGAGGGCGCTCTCCCAGCCGGAGGACTCCTCACCGCCGTCGTCGTCCTCCGATGGGTCGTCGGGCCCTGCGGGCACCGGCTCGCCGTCGGCGCTGACCGGCGCGCCTCCGTCGGGCTGACCGTCCAACTCATCGCGGCTGCGCACCTGGGTGGGCGCGTCCTCGAAGTCGCCCCCGGGCTGAGTTCGCGCCGGCTCAGTGCCCTCGGCGGACTCTTCTTCAATGGCCGCTTGCTCAGGGGAGGCTTGCTCCATGCGCGGGATCGGCTCCTCGTCGAAGCCGATCACCCTCGGCTCACGCCCGCGCTCCATGCGCACGAGCTTGATCGAGTAGGTGCCAAAATCAAGGCCGATGATATGATTTGCCATTGGGTGGTGTCCGTGGTTCTTGGGCGTTAAGCCAAAACCTTGCAGGAGCCGGAGCGCCTGCTATTTAGGGCGACGTCAAACGGCGACGCCGCGAACTGCGATTTGCGGTTGGTCCAATAACCTAAAACGGTTCCTCGGGCCCAACTCAAATTGTTGTTTGCGCCGCCGTTCAGGTGCCTTAAATAGCGGGTCTTGCAGATGGCGTAGACGCTCATTTCTCTCTCCAATACAACACGCGACCTTTGGGCATCGTCTGGCGGGTCTCGCGCAGGGCTTCTTTGAGTTCGGCGACCTCTTCGTCGTCGTCGACGTCTTCGGTCAGCTTATCTTCATCGGGCAGCCGGCGCACCGATTTGCCGAAGTCCATGACCGTCTCGATGGTCGTCTTGCTCGAGCCGTAGGTGCCCGTGGCGCGCAGCTTGTAGATGCTCGGGGTGCGTGTGGACACCGAGCGCATCAAGCCGCTTCGGTCGAAGTCGATCTCCCACTGCGGGAAGTTCGGGCTGAGCGGGTCGATCTGCATCTCCGGGTTCAGCGAAGAGAGTTGCTGATAGGTCGGCGAATAGGTCAGGAATTGGGCCATCAACTGCGGATCGCGCTTGAAATCCTCGATATAACCGGGCAGTTGGCTGACGCTCAAAAATGCCACCGGCTGGCCCTTTTTGGCCGAGGGCAGCAGCTTACTCTCGGTGCTGCCCACGTAGCCCATCAAGACCGACATCGGGTTGGAGAAGAACTCGCGCACCCCGTCGAGCGCCATCGCCAGCAGCATGACCTGTGTGCGAATTTGGTCGCTTCGCGCGCACAGATTAAAGGCCGATTCGCCCTCGCCCGAGCGGCGCACCTGCTGGGACTGTACGTTGCGGCAAAGCACCGAGTAGAACATCGGCGCGGTCGCCACATTCGCGTTGGGCCGGCCCACCGGGTAGACGGTCATCTGGTCGGCAAAGGCGTCCATAAACGCCTCGGTGACCCCTTCGACCTGGTATAGCTCGTCGATATGAGTCAGCTTGGAGTTTCGGGGCTCGATGTCGCGGTCGTTTCGGTCGTAGGGCCGGCCCTCGTCGCCGCTCGATGAGCGGATGGTACACTCCGAGGTCATCTGCAGGGCCTCTTTATCGAGATCGACGAAGTCGACGATGCGCCCGAGCACCAGCGCCCGATCGAGCGTCTCACCGCGCTCGTCTTTTTGCTCGAAGATGCTGTCGTAGCTGGTGTCGAGCACCATCGCGCACAGCTCCTGCAGGTCGCCCTCGGTGACCTCCCGAGTGGCGAAGCGGTTGATGTCGATCTTGCCCTCCTCGGGCATGATGTCGACGCCAAACTCACCGCTGAACTCACCGAAGCCCTCGACGCCCGAATCCTTCAGGTCGATGCCGCCCACCGGGCTCTCGAGCTTGCCGGAGTTGAACGGCTTCATCAGCAGGTCGACGTATTGGTACATCTGGAAGTTACTGCGACGCATCGCCCGGCTGATCAACTGGGCCATATCGTCGGTGCCTTCCTGGCCGGCCTCGCGCGACTCCGACTGCAGCGCATATTGAAACGACAGCAAAATCCGGCTCAAGTTGACCGACGAGCGCGCCAGATAATAGCTGCGCAGCTTGTCGGCCTTATTGGTCGACATCGACAGATTGACACGGGTCGAATAGGCGTACTCGACCACCGCCGTCGACAAAATGGCAATGGTCACCAGCACCAGCACCAGGGCGATGCCCGACGGGCGCTTCTCCAGCGGGTTTTGGGCCGGCTGGTCCAGCGCGTCGAGGGCGCGCCGGGTAAGATGTGCGATTCCATTCTTCATCGAAACTCGCATCGTCAAAACTCCATGACCTCAGAGGTCTCGATCTGGGTCTGGATGGTGAAGACTTCTTCGTTGCCGCGCGGATCCTGGGGCGTCAGCGTGACGGTCATGCGCACCCGGGTCGGCAGCCGTCCGGCGTGCTCGCGCCGGGTGGTGTCCCAGCTATCTTGCCAGCGTCCCTCGGCCATCTCCTCCATCGTGCCCATCTCGACCGGGCCGGGATCCCAATATTCGAATTCGACACCCTCGATATCGGGCACCAGCAAATAGATGGTCCCGCCGTCGGTGATGTCGTCGTCGAGCGAGGTGTCCTCTCGGCGCATCAAGTTCAGGACCATCTCTCCGGTATCCGGATCGCGGTCGCGCTGGGTGAAGTAGCCGATCTCGGCGTGGTGGCTGGCCTTCTCGCCGGCCAGGCTGCGCACGTGTGCGAAGTTGGTGAAGTGCAGCTCGTCGTCGCGGCCGATCATGCCGAATTGGACCGGCTCGGTGAGCATTCGAGCCATTGTGTCTTCGTCACCCTCATTCTCTGCTTCTTCGCCGGGCAACTCCTCGCCGCCGTGGCTCGGCCCGGCCACATACGCCGAGGAGACCTCCCGGGCCATCCGGTCCATGGCCACGCGCATGATCTGGAAGCGCTCGAAGCGATCGGTCATCCAATCGCGCGTGTCGAACATATTGGCCACGCCCACCCAGCTGATCGCGGTCAACATCGACAGCAGCATCACGGCGAGCAACACCTCGATGAGCGTAAAGCCGCCGGGGGCCCGGCCCGTAGGGAACGGGCGGGGCGTTCGTGCATTCCGAGAGTTCGAAACCTCCGCTGAGTTGTGTCGACGGTTATCCATCATTCCATCCCGTCGTCGAGGCTGTCAGACTCGCCGGTGCCGAAGAGGTTGAACTCGGAGCTGTCGCGGTCGACGACGTATTGCGTCACCGACAGCTTCTCTTCGCTGCCGCCGAAGTCGTAGTAGATGACCAATTGAACCCGGCGCACCTTCTTGCCGATCTGGTTGATCATCTCGGGGACCTGGGCGATGAGCATCGGCAACATGGCGCTAAACGCCGCGTTGCCCTTGAGCGCGCCCTGGGAGTCCTGGCCGCCGAATAGCTGGGCGTTGACCTGGCCCATCAGCTCTTCTTTGACGGTGTCGGGGATCTCGACCGGGTAGACCACCGCCTCCCAGCGCACGTCATCGAAACCTTCGTCGCGAAACGTCCCGCTATAGCGCTCGACGTCGTCGCTAAACCCCTCTTCCATCATCTCGTATTCGATGTCGGTCATCTTGCCGCGGGCCAATTGGGTGATCCGGGTGACCGTATTGGCGTAGATCGCCTGCTGATTGCTGTTGGCGGTGGTGCCGATGAGCACCGTCAACCCGCTGGCCAAAATCGCCAGCGCGATCAGCACCTCGAGCAGCGTGAAACCTCTTTGTCGGGTTCGCTCAATCATCGTCTTCACCATGTTCGAGCAACTCACGATCGTCGAGCCTCTCGCTGGTCAGCCGGATGCGGCCGGTCAGCGGCTCGTTGACCAACGAATAAAAATCGTCCTCGCCGCCGGTCAAAACGATGATCACCGGCTGCTGGAATCCGTCGGGAAAGAAGTTCACCGCCACCTTGCCCGAGGTGATCGGCCGGTCCTGATAGGCCACGTGGACCTCTTCGATGCTGACTCCTTCCTTGAAGGTATGCGGCTCGATGGCGCCGTCCTCGACCTGCTCATAGGTCGGCGCCTGGTGGATGCCGAACGGGTCGCTCTCCCCATCGTCGAAGAGATTCGACGAGCTGGCGCTCTTGCGCCGCTCTTTCTCGGCCACTTCCTCGGGGAGTACACCCTCGTCGGAGCCCAGGTTGGGCATCTCCCGGACCACCGGCGCGTCGGTGACCTCGGTGTGATAGCTACCCTCGTCCAGATCGATGACCATCCGGTACTGCGCCCCGTTGACCGCCGCGCGCGTCCACGTGTACTTCATCGATGAGGTCATCCGCATCGCCTCATCACGCAGATCGCTCGCCGACAGCGCCCCCACGGTATACACCGACATGGCCATCAGACCGGCGGCGATGGCCATGACCATCATCAACTCGATGATCGTCATGCCCCGCGGCCGGGTCAGGCTGGATGTGAGTTTGTTGCTCACTTGTGGCTTACCTTCAAAAAGGGTGCTCTCAAACGGTGCCAGACCATCTTGGTCTGGACTCACCTTGGGCCGCGGGCTTCCAGCCCGCCGTGAGGCTTCCAGCCTCACCCTGGGCCGCGGGCTTCCAGCCCGCCGTGAGGCCTCTGGCCTCACCTTGCGTGTTCGAACGTCGCGTCGTTCAGTCCCGGTACTCATTCAGCAGAACGTCATCATCAGTAGCCGCGATTCCATCCGGGCCTGCCGAAAACAGTACAAACTCCGACTCGCTCGCACGCGCATACACATAGGGTTGACCCCACGGATCCGACGGCACTTCCTTCATGATGTTCCGGTCGACCAATTGGTCGAGAGATTCGGGATATTCATGCGGATCGGTGCGCGTGTAATACATGTCGAGCGATTGCTTGATGTTGCCCATTTGGATCTCGGCCTCTAAGTGATTCGAGTCGCCACCGCATGTGAAGCCGGCGAAGTAGAGATAAACCATCCCAGAAAGCAGGAACGCCGGCACGCCAATCACGCCCAAGAGCTTCCAGCGATTGCGCCAAAGCGCGCGGCCGAACTTCCACATGCCGAATTGTGTCATGCGAATTGGGCTGATCATGTCGATCTCCTCGCTGGTCGTGCTCTCGCAAATACAACGTCTCGGGTTGTTGCGGTCCACCCGGGGCTCCCTTCGCTTCGCTACGGTCGGCCCGGGCTACCCGTGCAACGCTAAACTACGCGTTGCGGAACTCCCTTCGGTCGTTCTTGGATCTCCTCCACGCGCTCCATTTAGCTATCGCCTTCGCCGTCGCCACCGCCGGGTCGGATATCATCCTCGGTGCCCTCGGACATATCCTTGCCCTTGCTCATCAGCGTGAAGTCGCTGCGGCCCTCGCGGCGGTAGACATAGTCTTCGCCCCACGGGTCCTTGGGGACTTCCTGCATGATGTTGCGGTCGACGAGCTCGTTGAGGCTCTCGGGGTACTGATGGGGGTCGGTGCGCGTGTAGTACATATCGAGCGACTGCTTGATATTGCCCATCTGGATCTTGGCCTCTTCCTGGTTGGCGTCGTCCAGCGCGCCGACCACGTAGAAGCCGACCACGCCCATGATCGAGGCCATGATCGTGATCACGATCATGATCTCGATGAGCGTCATACCCCGCGGGCTCATCAGTTTTGCGCTATCGGTTCTCTTCAAATTGCTTAGCAGCTTCATACCTGGCTCCTTACTCGTTGTGTGTGAACTACTCATAAATCCTGCCTCCGAACTCAGCGCCTCCGAACTCAGCGCCTCCGAACTCAGCGCCTCCG
>JBKGZI010000166.1:0-11623 GCA_046545675.1 Persicimonas sp. | reverse complement strand
GAGAGCAGCCGAAAATTGGCTCAAATCGTACTCACCTTCGCTTGTTTTAGGACTATTGCACTGCCTTCACAGTTTGTAGCACCGCTCAGCTTTCAGAAGTAGGTCAACAAGTCCTAGAAAAGCTGTCCGGCCACTCAATTTATCAGCGGTGCAGCAGCAAGTGGCCTGGGACGCAACACCTCGGTGAAAATCCACCTTTTGTCCACAAATATGAGCTTTCGAAGTCTACTGCATCGATCCTCGAACGCACGGCCGAAACACCTTGGGACTGGTGTCTACCCGAGCTTCCTGAAGATCTCGCCTTCCTGCGCAGTGATGGAAGACCGTGGTTTATCAGCATTTGCCATGAAGGCTTTAGCTACTTCAAGCTGACCCATGACGAAGGGTCGAAACTGGAGACAGAACTTGGAATTAGCTTGAGTAGTCTCGGTGAAGATCAGTCGACAGACGAGCGATTCTAGAACGATTCCTCGGCCTGCTATTCGAAGGTCCCTCGGATGACCTGTTCATGAGGGTAGCCAGTCGACGACTAGCACGACAGAGACGTGACCGTCCTATTTATGGCCGCCGATGGAAACACTGGGTGGGATTTTGGGTGGGAATGCCATGAAATGTAGGGCAATACCGCCCTTCTCTGCTGAAATGCGCTGACATCCAAAACCGACGAAACCCCCAGCAAACACGCGCCCTTGCGCCCCATCACCGCAATATTGTGCGATGCATGGGGTGCAAGGGGCCCCCGGTTCAAACCCGGGCGCACCGACTACAACAAACCCGTTAAGGCACAACGCCTTAGCAGGTTTTCTTTTGTCTGAGATTTGACGTCCCTCGATGGGTCGCAACGCCTTCTATTAGGGGCGCCTGAACGGCGGCGCGGTACTGCCATTGGGGTGTTGCCACTATGCGGCGAAAACGGTCGTCGAGCATCGCCAATCGAGAGAGGAGCATGAGGGCAACACCCCAATCGCTGTTCGCGCCGCCGTTCGGGCGCCTCCAATAGCAGGACCGACAATCAGCACAAACGTCGCTCACTCGAGGCGCGAGGCGACCCTCGCAGCCGATCGGCAAGATGTTCCTCCCTGCGGCGCGGTTTTTTCAGCGCCAGGGAGAGGTGTCGAGCGTAGTTCGCGAGGCGGAGGGGCGGCTCAACAATTCAAACATGTCACCAAGAGCATCCCATCACCCGGAAAAGGGCTTTCGCAAAACCGGCTTTCTCGGCGTGCACCCGCATGAAATGGGCCTCGTCGGGGAACGTCCTTCCCTTCCGTCGCCCTTCCGTCGCCCCTTCCGTCGGCAAGAAAAACCAGAGAGTTTTGCGTCTATTCTAGGAGTTCCTCGTCTTCCCATGTGAAGCCGGCACGGAAGTGCCCCCCTTCTCACTTGGAACGGAGGAAGACAACCATGACGCATTTCGACAAAGAGAATTTGCCTATCGCCATCATCGGGGCTGGTCCTGTGGGGTTGGCTGCCGCCGCTCACGCCATCAACCGGGGGCTCGAGCCGCTGGTATTGGAGGCCGGCGAGCGCGTCGCCGCGAACGTACGTGACTGGCAGCATGTCAAGCTGTTCACGCCCTGGGAGTACCTGGTGGATCCGGCTGTCGAGCGTTTGCTGAGCGCCACTGGCTGGCAGGCGCCCGAGTTGAGCCGGGTCCCTCGGGGGGCCGAGCTCATCGAGCACATGCTCGATCCGCTCGTCGAGCAGACCCCGGTGGGAGATTACGTGCACGTTTCGCACCGTGTGCGCGCGATCACCCGCCTGGGCCACGACCGCATGAAGGACGGCGAGCGCGAGGATGCGCCCTTCGTGCTGCTGGTCGACACGCCTCACGGCACTCGTCGCTTTCTGGCAAGCACGGTCATCGATGCCTCCGGAACTTGGGCGACACCCAACCCGCTGGGCGCTTCGGGCGTGCCGGCGAACGGCGAGCAAGAGCTGGTTCACCGCATTCGCTACGGCATTCCGGACATCGAGGAGCGAGAGCGCGATCGATTCGGCGGCAAGCGCGTGTTGGTCGTGGGCTCGGGCCACTCGGCGATCCACAGCGTACTCGGCCTCCACAAGTTGGCCGACGAGATGCCCTACACCCGGGTTTTCTGGGCCATCCGACGCGACAACCCTGCCAAGCTGTGGGGAGGCGGTGAGGACGACGAGCTGGCCGAGCGCGGCGCGCTGGGGAACCGGGTTCACCAGGCCGTAACCGAGGGCAACCTAGAGCTCCTTCTGGGGACCTCCATCGCCGAGCTGCGCGACGGTCCCGAGGGAATCGCGGTTGTCGACGTCGACGGCCGACAACGAGCCGTGGTCGACGAGATCATCGCGGCCACCGGTTCGCGTCCGGACTACGGGATGTCGCGCGAGCTTCGCGTGGAGCTCGACCCGGTCACCGAGGCGGTGCGCTCCTTGGGGCCGCTGATCGATCCGAACCACCACAGCTGCGGGTCTGTGCCTCCGCACGGCGCGCGTGAACTCGTCCACCCCGAGGAGGGCTACTATATCGTCGGGATGAAGAGTTATGGACGTGCACCCACCTTTTTGCTGCGCACAGGCTACGAGCAGGTGCGCAGCGTCGTCGCCCTGGTGGCCGGCGATGTCGAGGCCGCCGAACGCGTGGAGCTCGTCCTGCCGGAGACCGGGGTGTGCAACGCCAACATCGGCGTCACCGACGAGGCGGGCGACGAGGCGGGCTCGTGCTGCGGCGCTGCCCCCGCGCCGTCTTCCGAAGAGCCCGGCGACGAGGCTAGCTCGTGCTGCGCCACTGCGTCGAGTTCGCCCCGCAAAGAGGCGCCGAGTGCGCCCAGCGCGTGTTGTTCTGCGTCCGAACCGGCGGCTCCGCCGGCTCGTGTCCACACGAGTTGCTGCTGATAGATCGTAAGACCTCGCCGAAACCCGCCAGCAATCGGCTGAGAGTTATGATACGGCCCGAGGCGCGTGCTGTGTAGTGTGGGAGCGCGGCATGCCAGGCCGCTTCGAGCGAGGAGTGCCGTGGGCTGATGCGAAGCGAAGCCCATCGGCCGACGAGCTCATCTCTCGAAGATACGAGATGACGCGTCCCAGCCCACTTTTGGGCAGCGCTCCGTCGGGGAACGTACTTCTCATACGTCGCCGCCCAACAAGCCACATCGACCACTTGTCGAGCGATCACACGGCGCCCTGAGCCCTTGCTATCCGAACAGAACGGCCCTCCCGGCTGGCAGCGATTCTCCAGCTCGAAGAGGGCTGTAGAATCGCTGCTCAGCACGCTCAGAAGATGCGCTCAATCATGAGGCCCCCTTCCCTTGCGTTGCAGCGTCGAGTTCGTCCAGGGCTTCGGTGACCACGGCGACACCCAGCGAGAAGGCGGGCATCCCGCCGACTACGGCGGCGGTCTGGCAAACACCGAATAGCTGGGCGGCGTCGGCGCCGGCGCGCAGGGCCGCGCGGGCATGGATGAGGGCCGGGCCACGGTGGCCGGTGACCAAGAGCATGCCCAGGTGCACGAGTTGTTCGACCTTTTCGGTCAAATGGTTGTGGTCCATCAGCGCTTCGCGCATGCCTTCGATGGCCGTGAGGCTGCGGGTGTCGCCGATGCGCTCGGCCAGGCGCAGGCGCTGCTCGATGCCCTCCGGCACCGAGCCCAGCATCGCAATATATCGGGAGCGGATCTCGTCGTTATTCATGCGACCACCTCCCCGGGCGCGGCCCAGGCCAAGTAGTCGGGCGGCTCGACTCCCAGCTGGCGAATCACCAGGTCGATCTGGCCCAGGTGGTAGGCGAAATGGCCCACAAAGGCCCACAGCAGGCCCCCGGCCGTGTAGCGGCGTTCCTGGAACAGGACGGTCTTATCCAGGTCGATAGGCGTGATCCGCTCGGCCGTGGCGGCCATTCTGGCCTCCCACTCGTCGAGCGCAGAGGCTTCCGCAATCATGGAGGGCGGCGGGGTGATGGCCCCTTCCTCGTCGGCCGCGGCGATGGAGGCCACGAAGTGATCTTGGGCGATGGCCAGGTGGCGCAGCAGATTCTCGACATGGATCTTGTCTACGCGGTTGCCCAGATGAGTGGCCGGGCCGCTGATGGGCTGGTCCTGCCAACGCTCTCGGGGCAATGACTCGGCGAGACGCAAAATATGGCGAGCGTGCTCCATGAATAGGGCTTGCAGTCGTTGACGTTCACTCATGATTATCTCCGATGGATTTGGGGTAGATGAGTCGGCGGCGTCGAGGACGCCTCGGGCGACGGCGAGGCCCCTCTGTCAGGGCCCTCGTTGCGTCGCACAAACGAAAGTAGGCGGGGATGCGTATTGATCCAAATGATGAAATATTATATTTAATATCATTATGAATGATATCTCGTTAGACTATTTCAAAGTATTCGAGGCGGTGCTCTCGGAGGGCAGCGTCACGCATGCGGCCGCCAAGCTGCACGTCACCCAACCGGCCGTGTCCAATGCGCTGCGCCGAATGCGCGACCACTACGAGGATCCGTTGTTCACTCGCACGGCGGAGGGGATGCGTCCCACGGCCAAGGCGCGGGCGATCTGGCCGGCAGTGCACGATGGGCTGCGCGCGCTTCGCGAGGCGTCCAACCCCGGGTTCGACCCGGCCACGACACAACGGACCTTTCGGGTGGCGCTGACCGACTACACCGCATCGCTGCTGTCCCCGCCGTTGGTAGCCCGGTTGGCTGCAGAGGCGCCGCGGGCCCGGCTGGTCATCTCGCCGAACACCGACGACAGCGCCCTGGAGGCGCTGCGCAGCGGCACGATCGACGCGGCGGTGGGAGTGGCCACCCCGTCAGCACCGCTGACCAGCGAGGTCCTGCGTGTGGAGGAGCGCGTGTTGGTGATGCGCAAGGGGCATGCGCTGGCCAGCGGAGCGCTGGATATGGATCGTGTGCGCGCCGCTCGGCACGTGGCGGTGAGCTTGTCCGGGCAGCTGGAGGCCTACGCCGATACGTTGCTCTCGGAGGCAGGCTTGGAGCAGGCGGTGGTGCTGGTGGTCAACCAATTCACCGTCGCAGCGCAGGTCATCGCCCACTCGGACCTCGTCGGCGTGCTGGCCCGAGGCGTGGTCGACGACATCGCCGGTCGAGAGTCCCTGGCGGTGCGCGAGCTTCCCGTCGACGCCCCACCGGTGGAGCTACACCTGTTGTGGCACCGACGCGACAGCGCCGAGCCCGGCCACCGCTGGCTGCGCGCAGCTATCCTCGAGGCAGCCGCCGAGGAGGAGGGCTCAGGAGGCTCCTCGTAGATTTCGCCCACAATGCCTCACCTTTTTCTCACCCCGGCTCGTCCCCGGCTCGCGCTCCGCGCCATCGTCGACGTCTTGGACCGGCAATTGGCCCAAGTCTTGCCTCAAAGAACCGGGCAGCGGGGTCACCGAGTTGTTGGCCTCACCAAACTCTCAGAGACACGAGGACAATGCGTCCCCCAACAAATGTCGATGCAACTGCCTGCGGTTTGCTCCTTGCGCTCACTTTAGCGCGGAAGCCATCAGCGCAGCACTGAGTTGTAGGGTGCTTGGCACCCAAGTTCTGCAACAGCGAGAGCCAAACGGCGATACGGAGGAAGTGGAGCCAACCCGGAGGACCGATACAATTCGTTCGAGCCAAGCGAACGCATGGTCAATCAGCAGATCGAGTACTCCTGTGGGGCTGCCTGCGGTCGTCAGCTCTTGCAGGATGAAGGCGTAGAAGTCTCCGAAGCCGCTCTTCGAGAAACCTGCTTCATGCCTGAACGAGGGGTGATAGCTGAGGATATTGCCACCAACCTGAATCGAGCCACCGGCAATCAGCCCGGACTCTCGGGCCACTTCGTTGGGGGAACGCTTCCCTGGGAGAACCTCCCCGCGGAAGCACTGCAGCAATTCGCAGATTCGATGGGCCAAAAAAGTTTTATGGCAAACACTGCTGGCCACTGGGTCATCGTCGACCGCGTGGCTGACGGCACTGTTAGTCTACGCGACCCGTGGGGACTCGCAGGTCCTGGTTCGGGCCGAGGCTAGAGCGCCACCATGAACGCCGACGATTTTCTGAGTCTCTGGCACTCCAGCGGACTGGCCATTGTCAAGAAGAGATAAGCAATGAACGACATCAAGAGAGCGGCAGACGAGCTAACGGCCCACGGACTCCAAGTCGTGGTCCATTCCGCGGCGAAGGTTATCGTGGGAGGGACTCGCCGCGCGTACATCACCGACGATCAGTTCGTATTCCAAAACTCCTTTCGGATCGAGCCTGCGGCTGCTGGTTGGCTGGTGCGGCGTTGGGACGCAGGCCAGTCGTCCCGCGACTTCCGTGTCGACACCCTGCCAGAAGCGGTCAAAGCACTACTGAAGACCTATTGAATTCGACTCAAATGGACATATCTAAGTGAAACGCAAAGACCTGCTGAAACTCGACGCCCTCTCCCGCCTGTCTGCACGCGAGCTCGCCGAGCGCGGCAGCAAAAGGTGCCGGGCACCCTACAAGCCCAGTGTCTTTCAATTCTACCGGTCACTCTGGCACATCTCGAAGTAGTCATGCCCAACATGACGTCCGGCGGCTTAACGAGTTGTTGTCGTTCCTTGGGGGTTGTATCGGTGCGAGGGCTTCAGCGCCGACTACCTGACGACCACCGGCGCGTTGTGGCGCGGCGATATCGGCAAGGCGCGCTTTACGGTGAAGGTGCCGAAGGAGCACTACTCCATAAGCTTTCCGCGCGACTACAAGCTGACCGAGCGCACCCGCAAGAAGACGAAAAAGACCGATCAGTGGACCTATGTGTTGGAGACGAGCAACTGGACGCCCAAGAGTGACTTCGGGGTCTTCTTCGCCACGGTGCCACCGCCGAAGCTGCGCATGTGCCCGAACATCGACTACGTCGCCAGCCAGTACGCGAAGATGCGCGGCGACGAGGCCTGCGCTGGCACAGAGGAACACTGCGCGCTCGAAAAAGTCAGCGAAGAGTACTTCGGCGACTTGAGCACCGAGCAGGCTCGCATCTGTCGCAACATGCCGTACGCGCTGCACGGCTACCGTTTCAAAGACGACAAGCTGCACGAAGCCTTTGACAAAGGGCCTGGTCTGGCTGAGTGCATGGGGTGCGCCCCCGACGCCAAGGTTCCTGGCGGGCCCACCGATCTTGGCGTGGCCTACCTGACGCCATTCGACCACTTCACCCCGGAAATGCTCTCAAAGCGAGATCTCTTGTACGTACGGCTGGCCAAGCTCCGAGAAGAGGCCACTCAAAAAGAGGCTAGTCAGAAAGACTCCGGCGATGCCAAACGCGACGATGACTAAACCAATCAATCTCACCCATAACTACAGAACCACTGTTCTTGCCGAAATTTCTCGAGCGCAACGCGCACGTACTCGACCATATTCTCGGGCAGGTCGTGCAGCGCAAACCACTCGAGCCCGCCGCATTTGTCCGGCTCGCAGTTGACGATCGAGCCGTTCCACCTTGTGGCGCCGACAAAAAAATCGACGCGCTCTCGGCCCGAGTTCCGGTGCATGATACCGACCACGTCCACATCGTCGGCAGCCAACTCGATACCGGCTTCCTCCCTGGCCTCGCGAATCGCCGCCTCGACGACCTCCTCGCCGCCGTCGAGGTGGCCGGCGACGACGCTGTAATTTCCATCCTCGTAGCCGGTGTTCTCACGCAGCGACAAAAGCACTTCATCGCCACGGATCAGGAAGAGATGGACGGCGGGGATGAGTTTGAAACGGTCTTTGGCCATCGATGGTTGCCTGAGGGTTGGGTGTTCGCTCTTCGCAATGGCGGATGGGTCGATTAGCATGGCAGAACACGCAGCGCCAACGATTCCCAGACGCGTCCGCTCACGTTATGAACTCGCTCTCAATCACGACAAAACGCCTCGAGCTTCGACCGTTTCAGCCCGATGATGTCGACGATGTCCACCTCTACGCATCCGACCCTGTGGTCACTCGTCACACCGACTGGGGGCCGAACACCCTGGACGACACTCGAGCCTTCGTCCAAGAGGCCATCGACGCCGTGCAGGCCACGCCACTGCGCACCATGCCCCTCGCTATCGAGCATCGAGAGTCGCGGCGAGTGATCGGCACCGTTGGGCTGCAGCTGGTCCAGTCGGAGCTCGGCGATGGCTCCATCGGCTTTTGCATGAACCGCGACTTCTGGGGGCGCGGCTTGGCCACCGAGGCGGCCGGCGCTCTGCTCGATTGGGCTGTAGAAGAGTTCCAACTGCCCCGGATCTACGCCACCTGTCGCCCCGACAACCACGCGTCGGCTCGAGTGCTCGAAAAGCTCGGCATGGGGCGCGAGGGCCGGCTGCGCAAGAATATCAAGGTCGCCGGTCAGTGGCGCGACAGTTTGCTGTATGCCTGCGTGTTATCGGAGGCACCTCGCACCTCGATTCCGGATGCTCGCATCGACATAGAACTCGCCCGCGGTCCCGACCACGTAGCTGCATGCGAGCAGATCCTGCGAAGCCTGCCAGCATGGTTCGGCATCGAGGAGGCGATCGTCGAGTATGTCGAGAAAATCGGCAGATTGCCGACCTTTGTGGCCCGCACAGACTGCGAGACGGTGGGCTTTGTGAGCATCGAGCGCCACAGTGACGCTGCTGCTGAAATCATCGTGATGGCCGTAGCCCCCTCGCACCACCGTCGCGGCGCCGGCCGAACACTCATCGAAGCGTCCGAGAAATATCTTCGCGACCAAGGAGTCGAGTTCCTACAGGTCAAGACACTCAGCGACTCGCACGATTCTGCCGAGTACGCCCGCACGCGCCGATTCTATCGTGCCGTTGGCTTCAAGCCACTCCAGGAGTTTCCGAGCCTGTGGGATGAGGCCAATCCATGTTTGCAGATGGTCAAATGGCTCGGGTGATTCTATGCAGATCTCGCCGCGTGCTTTCGAGTCGCGACTCGATCAGGACGCGATCTTCAGACCACCCATGGCTCGATTAGTTCGAGCCTCTGCCGACCTGCATCCATTCGACACTCGACGCCGATCGGAAACGTCAGCAGCGGATCGGTGTGGCCGAAGTCCACATCGAGCATCACCGGAAAATCATAGCCTCGAAGGGCGTCGTCCAAGATCATCTCGAGTGAATCGTCCTCGGAGAACTCGACGCTCGACGCGAACCGTCCGACCACCAGACCGGCAATCTTGTCGAAGACGCCCATCTGGCGCGCCTGGGTGAACATGCGGTCGATGGTCGCGGTGCTTTCGTCCTCGTCCTCTTCGACAAAAAAGATGCGCCCTTCCATCTCGGGCCAATACGGCGTGCCGGCGAGGAGTAGCAGCGTGCCCAGGTTTCCGCCAACGATCGGTCCGCTCGCTTTGCCCGACTGATAGCACCGCCATCCCGGCGCCGGACGTTCGAGCATCTTCTTGTCGTCGCGTTCGTACCAAGGATTATCGCTACAGATCGCCGACGGCTCGTAGGTGAGCTGCTGCTCGCCCTCCATCAAAACCCGCTCGAAACCCCGCCACGAGTAGTCGAATAGGGTCGGCTTGGCGAAGGTGATGACCGCCGGCCCTGAAAATGTCACAAGTCCGGTCTTGTGGGTGACGGCGTTCGTCAGCGCCGTCAGATCGCTGTAGCCCACCAGCGGCTTGGGGTTCGCCGCGATGAGCTCCCAGTCGATAGACTCCAGGAGCTGGTGAGTCTGCATCCCGCCCCAAAACGAGACGATGCCGTCGATGTCGGGATCGGCGAAAAATGCGTGCAGCGCGTCGACACGCTCTCGAATGGTGCCGGCTGCGTGACCGCGATGGGTCCGGCAATTGGGCGCCTCGACGATCTCGAACCCTTTGTCGCGCAACCGATCGAACCCGCGCTCGACGAGCGCGTCGCCGGCCTCGTCGATCGGCGAGGAGGTGGCGATGACGCCGAGCGTCGCGCCGGGACGAAGGCGCGGCGGCCTGATGATTTTCGATGTGGTCAATTCTGACGGGACGACTGGCATTGGCTCCTCCTCACTTCGGCGGTGCTCCCGAGAGCACCTTGTCAGGGCACCAGAATTTCTGCTAGCGATGAAGTCGCAACAAATATCGACGCACGAAGATCTTTTTGATGGACGCACGACTCGCATATAGCACCTGTACGACCTGCCGTGAACACGGCAAGACCGGGCTGTGTGCTTGCTGATGTGACCGAGAAGATTGTCACCTCACGCGCCCCGCCCGGCTCATCGGACGGGGCTTTTTGCGTTTATCGCGGCTCCTCCGATTGCACAGGCTGGCGCAGCATCCTTTGGAGGAACCATGCCTCAACTATTCGCTCAGGGCCCGAGCATCATTCTACGCCAGCCGAAGATGGCCGATGCCGAGTCGCGGTACCGCTGGTTCGCCGACGCGCAAGTTACCCGGTATCTGCCGCTTGCTGGCAAAGGCTGCATTCCCATGGAGGACATTCGCGGCTATCTCGAGCAGGTTATCACCTCGACTCGCCCCGTATTCGATGTCAGCATCGAGCTTCATGACGAAACAATCATCGGGTCGGCGAGTTACCGCGACATCGCCGAGGACGAGTCCGCCGAGTTGAGCATTGTCATCGGGGAGGCGGACGCTCGGGGCCGCGGGCTTGGACGCGAGGCAATGGAGTTGATGCTCGACTACGGGTTCGATGAGATGCAACTCGAGCGCATTTGGCTCATCGTGCGTGCCGACAACAGTGTCGCCGTCGGCCTATTCGAAAGCATCGGCTTCGAGACGGTCGAGGTGCTCGAGGAGGCAGTGATTGTCGATGACGTGTCGTATGACAAGCTGCGCATGGAGCTGGCACGAGAGGATTGGACGGGAAACCGACAGCAACGGCGGCCATCATGAAGCCGACACACCTCGACAGAATACTCGAAGCCGCGACCTCGGACTGCTTCTGGGTACCGTCGCACGCGCAGGTTGTCGACGGCCACGGCGTCTACACCGCCATGCTGGCCACCCGAGCCGCCGCGGCGAAGCGGCGAGGGATCGATTGGCTCGGGCTATATGCGAGACAGGAGACATCTGCTCCCATCGTGGCGGCCCAAGGGTTCGAGCGGCACGGGCACTTGCACTACTTCGAAAGCGAATGCGTGACCGGCGAGGATGTGTGATGCCTTCTGAAAGCGAAGCTATAGGCTACTGGAATGACGTCGCCGACGAGAAGAACTTCACCTTTCCCGTCGACATCGATTTGCTCACAAGCCACCTCGACACCGACCACCGAATTTTCGATCTCGGATGCGGTTATGGACGAGTGACATCGCTGATGCAGGGGCGCGGATTCACCGACGTCACCGGGTTCGACCCTGCCCCAGCGATGATCGAGCGCGGCCGAAATACCGACTCCGCACTCGACCTCCGCGTGTGGCGAGGTGAGCGCCTCCCGGTGGAGGACGAGAGCATCGATGGCGTACTTCTCGTCGGTGTACTCAGCTGTATCCCCGACGACCATGAGCAAATAAGACTGCTCAACGAGGTCCGCCGCGTACTAAAGAACGATGGGTACGTGTATATCTCAGACATCCCCATCCAGCACACCGAGCGATACCAACGACGCTATAGCGAGTTCTCGGACGACGATTATGCCTACGGGACCTTTCGGTTGCCCGACGGCGGTCTACTCCGGCATCTAAAGCCTTCGCGTTTCGAAGAGCTTCTGGGCGGCCTCGACCTGCTCCACCGGCGCCGAAA
>JBKGZI010000165.1:0-11641 GCA_046545675.1 Persicimonas sp. | reverse complement strand
TGCGTCCCTCCCCAAATAGCCGACTTGACTACCTTGAGAGAGCTGGGGGTAAGCCACCACCGGGTGCGCCGTAGGCGCTCCCGGTTGGGCGCACCCCCAGAGAGCCGCGGATGCCTGCCACGTTCATCTTATTGGGCCCCGGGCACCTGCCACGTTCATCTTATTGGGCCCCGGACACCTGCCATCTTCATCTTATTGGGCCTCAGACGCCCGCCACGTTCATTTTGTTGAACCCCAGACACCCGCCACGGTGGGCTTCCCTACCCCCGAATCATCGCCTGCGCCTCTTCGGGCGAGGCCGGCTCGCGGCCGGCTTCGCGGGCGATGCTCACCAGCGCCTCGATGAGCCGGCCGTTGCCGTGCTCGGCGACCTTGTCGCCGTTGGGCAGGTAGTAGGTGTCCTCGACGCCGGTGCGCAGGTGGCCGCCCATCTCGGCGGTTTTTCTGTGCAGGTCCCAGACCTCGTCGCGGCCGATGACGATGGACTGCCAGTGGGCGCCGTCGGGCAGCAGGTCGACCAAGATCGGCAGCAGGTCGGCGCGGGCGGGCATGCCGCTGGCCACGCCCTGGACCAAAGAGACGGTGTAGGGCTTGGAGAGCATGCCGACCTTCTCGAACATCGAGATCGACCGCACGATGCCGGTGTCGAAGCATTCGCACTCGGGGATGATGTCCAGCTCGTCCATCTTGGCCAGGAAGCGCTCGATCTTCTCGACCGGGTTGTCGAAGAGCATCGGCGGCCAGGCCCAATCGCCGTTGCTGCGCACCTTCAGGTAGTTGAGCGAGCCGGAGTTCATGGCCGCCATCTCCGGTTTGACGCGCTCGAGCATGCCCACCGGGCCGCTGATATCGTTGCCGATGACGCCGGTGGTGGTGTTGATCAGCACGTCGGGCGCGGCGTCGCGGATGGCGTCGACGCACTCCTGGGCCAGATCCGGGTCCCAGGAGGGCATGCGCCCCATCGCCTGCTCGCGAAAGTGGATATGCACCGCCGCCGCGCCGGCATCGACGGCCTCTTTGGCGCTGGCGGCCATCTCCTCGGGCGTATACGGCACCGGGTGGGTCTTGGGGTTGGTCAATACGCCATTCAGGGCACAGGTGACGATCACTTTGTCGCTCATTGGCTGTCTCCGCAGGGCTAAGTTAGTATTCACTTACTTATATGTGCAGGTATACCAATATGGTCGTCCAGGCGCAACGCAAATTGATGAACACGCGGATTCACTTCCCCGGCAACCGAGGAGTCCCGAAGGTCCAACCCGAAAATGTAGTTTGGCTGCCTAAATAGCGGGCGCTGCGGTCCTGTAAGGCGATCAAATCGAGACGCCTCTGATGAGCAGAGGCGCCTCCTATTTGAGCGGCCAAACTACGATTTAGGTTTGTTTTTTCGGAGGTGTTCGCCGGCTGAGGCGCGCTATTCGGCGATGCCCTCGGGGACCGGCCGGGGGCGGGGGCGCTTGAAGCGCTCCTCGCCGGTGGCGAGGCGGCTCATCAGCTCGAGGGCCGAGCGCGCCAGAATGCGCGCGCCGATGCCGATGGCGCGCTCGTCGACGTCGAATTTCGACGAGTGCAAAAAGTGACGTGCGCGCGGGCCGGGCCCGGCGGTGCCCAGCCGGAACATCGCGCCGGGGGTGTGCTGCAGGTAATAGGCGAAGTCCTCTCCGCCCATGCTGGGCAGCGGGATCTCGTAGACGCCGGTGTCGCCGAGCACCTCCCTGGCGACGTCCTCGACCACGCCGATGACCTTCGAGTCGTTGAAGACCGATGGGGCGCCGCTCTCGATGTCGAGCTCGTAGCTGGCGCCGTGGCCCATGCAGATGCCGCCGGCGACCTTCTGGAGTAGCGGCTCCATCTTGGCGCGCGATTCACTGGAGAGTGTGCGGATGGTCCCCGTCATCGTGACTTCTTCGGGAATGACGTTGGGACTGTCGCCGCCGTAGATCGCTCCGATGGAAATCACCACCGAATCGCGCGAGTCGAAGTATTGGCTGGGCACCTGGTATAGGGCGTTGGCGACCTGAGTAGCCACACGCACCGGGTCGGTGCAGTGATGGGGCCGCGCGCCGTGGCCGCTCTTGCCGATGATCTTGAACTCGAAGCGGTCGAAGGCGGCGGTCAGATGACCCTCGCGAACGCCGATGCGGCCGACCTCGAGCTCCGGGTCGCAGTGCAGCGCCAAGATGGCGTCGACCCCCTCGACCGCCCCGAACGAGACCATCTCGGCGGCGCCGCCCGGCGAGACCTCCTCGGCGTGTTGATACAGCAGGCGCAGCCTGCCGCTGAGGTTCTCGCACACCTCTTTGATGGCGATGCCCGCGCCGGTCGCGACGGTCATATGCACGTCGTGGCCGCAGGCGTGCATGACGCCGTCGTCCTGGGAGCGATATGGAATGTCGTTGAGCTCCTTGATCGGGAGCGCGTCGATGTCGGTTCGGATGGCGACGGTGGGATCGGTCTTCGGGTTGAAGCCATCGGGGACGAGATCGGCATAAAAGCCGGTGCCCTCCTCGCGCACGTGGACCTCGAAGCCGATGTCTTCGAGGGTGGCGGCGAGCATCGCGGTGGTCTCGTACTCTTTGTGGCTCAACTCGGGGTGAGAGTGCAGCTCGCGCCTGAGCGAGATCAGCTCGCCATTTCGATCTTCGAGGAGCTGGTCGATTTGCGTCAAAAACTCTGTAGGCGACTGCATGGCAAAACCACTGGGGAGCGGGGAAAACAACCAATACTCACTGCTGCGGGGCAGCAGCTTCAGCCTTGTCTTCGGGCTCGGACTCGCCGTCCTGCTCTTGCTGCAGGCGTTTGAGTAAGCTGAAGGTCAAGCCCTGAATATCGTCGAGAAAAATATAAGCATTATACAGATGAATCTTAAATTCCTCACCGCCGACGTTGACCTCGAGCTCGCCGCGCACGGCGGTGGCTTTCATGTCGTCGAAGCCCAGTGATTCGGAGTCGAGGACGTCCCAGTCGATGACCCACGCCTTCTCCTTTCGGCCCACGAAGAGCTTGTCCTCGGAGATGCCCACAAAGCGAGTATTCGCAAAAGAATACCAATAAGCGGCCTGGATGGACATCAAGATGCCGCAGGCCATCAGGCCGCCGAAGACCGCCTTCCACAGGCTTGTGTCCAGGCCGGTCTGCCACCAAATCGCTCCGGCGGCGGCGAGGATCAACGCGCCGAGGCCGACCACGAGGGTGTAGCCGATGCGGTTGAGCCCGTAGTGAAATAGCTCGACGTCGGCCTGCTTCAGCGCCCGAATCACGTCCTTGCCATCGAGAAGTTGTACGTTGGGCATGTCGTTGGTGGGGGTCGGGGCTGGGGGCTAGATCGGGTGGTGGCGGGCTTACGTGGTGCCTTGGTAGATCGAGGATGTTCTTGGTTTTTGGTTCTTGGTTCTTGGTTCTTGGTTCTTGGTTCTTGGTTCTTGGTTCTTGGAAACGGTACAGATGAGCGACGCCAAGAACCAACGACCAAGAACCAAGAACCGGGTAGGCTGCCAAGATCAACTGACCTGCGTGTCGCAAGCCCGCGGAAGATCTCGGCAGCCTGAAGATCACACGTCGAGGTTTCGCACGTCGAGGGCGTTGGACTCGATGAACTCGCGGCGGGGCTCGACCTGGTCGCCCATCAGGACGGTGAACATCTCGTCGGCCTCGACGGCGTCCTCGATGCGCACCTGCAAAAAGGTGCGGGTCTCCGGATCCATGGTGGTATCCCACAGTTGCTCGGGGTTCATCTCGCCCAGACCCTTATAGCGCTGGACCGACTGGCCTTTGCGGCCGGCGTCGAGCACGGCGTCGAGCACGTATTCGATCTTCTCGAAGGTCTCGGTGGTCTTGCTGCCGACAACGTCGACCGTCTCACCGAGGTCCTTGAACTCCCCGTAGATGCGCACCAGCTCTTCGAAGTCGAAGCTGGTGACGAGGTCGCGATCGACGCGAGTGGTCACCAGCGCGCCCGAGACTCGGGAATGCCAGGTGGCCTGATAGACGTCGTCGAAATCACGGCTCTCGGTGATCGACGGCATGCGCCAACGCACGTTCTTGTACTCGGCGGCGAGCTTGTCTTTGGCGGACTCCATCTTCTGGCGCAACTGATCCGGATTGGCCAGATCTTCGGCGACGATGGCCTCGCGCACGAGCTGGTCGATGACGCGCCGGTCGTTTCGACGGCTGACGCGCTGGAGCAGCGTTCGGTATTTGAGCAACTCCTCGACAAAGGCGGCCAAATCTTCGCCCTCGAGCTCTTTGCCGGAGCTACCGCTGATCGTCACGCTGGACTTGGCGCGCTCGATGAGGAAGTCGTGCATCGACTGCTCATCCTTGAGGTAGGTCACCGAGCGGCCGCGCTTGACCCCATAGAGAGGCGGCTGGGCGATGTACAGGTGGCCGCGCTCGATGAGCTCGGGCATCTGACGGTAAAAGAAGGTCAACAACAACGTGCGAATATGAGCGCCGTCGACGTCGGCGTCGGTCATCACAATGACCTTGTGATACCGAAGCTTGTCCATGTCGAAGTGCTCCTCGCCGATGCCGCAGCCGAACGCCGAGATCATGGCCGCGATCTCGTTATTGGACAGCATCTTGTCGAAGCGGGCCTTCTCGACGTTGAGGATCTTACCGCGCAGCGGCAAGATGGCCTGGAAGCGCCGCTCACGGCCCTGCTTGGCCGAGCCGCCTGCAGAATCACCCTCGACGATATAGATCTCGCTCTCCTCGGGGTCGCGCGACTGACAGTCGGCGAGCTTGCCGGGCAGCGAGCCCACCGAATTCATCGCCGACTTACGGGCGATCTCGCGGGCCTTTCGGGCCGCCTCACGCGCCCGGCTGGCCGCCAGCGCCTTTTGGGCGATGGTCTTGGCCGCCCCGGGGTTCTCGTTGAGGAAATAGCCCAGGTATTCGTTGACGACCGACTCGACCATGCCCTTGATCTCGTTGGAGACCAGCTTCTCCTTGGTCTGGCTGGAGAACTTCGGGTCGGGCATCTTCACCGACAACACCGCGGTCAATCCCTCGCGGATATCGTCGCCGTTGAGGGTGTCTTTGATCAGGTCGTTGGAGATCGCATAGGAGTTGATCGAGCGGGTCAGCGCCGCGCGAAGCCCCGACAGGTGGCTGCCGCCGTCCTTATTGCGAATATTATTCGTATAGGTGAAGACGGTCGTATTATACGAATCGTTCCACTGCATGCTCAGCTCGACCTGCACGCCCTCTTCCTCGATGACCGAGCGGATGTGGATCGGGTCGGGGTGCAGCGGCTGCTTATTCTTGTTGAGGTCTTTGACGAACGAGTTGATGCCGCCATCGAAGCTGAAGTCGTGGCGCTTGCCGTCGCGCTCGTCGACGATGACGATATTGACCCCGGCGTTCAGATAGGCTTGCTCGCGCAGTCGCCCCGAGAGGGTGTCGTAGCTGAACGTGGTCGTCGCGAAGATATCGGCGTCGGGCTTGAAGGTCAGCTTCGTGCCCGAGGTCTTGGCGTTGCCGATCTCCTTGATGGGCTCGAGCGGAAGGCCGCGCTTATATTCTTGGAACCACAGCTTGCCGTCGCGCTTGATCTCGAGCTTGAGCCAATCGCTCAAGGCGTTGACCACCGAGACGCCCACGCCGTGCAGGCCACCAGAGACCTTATAGGAGTTCTGGTCGAATTTACCGCCAGCGTGCAGCGTGGTCATGATGACCTCGGCGGCCGACTTGCCCGCCTTTTTGTGCAGGTCGACCGGGATGCCTCGGCCGTTATCCTCGACGGTGATGACGTCGTCGGCCCGGATGGTGATCGTGACCGTGTCGCAAAAACCGGCCAAGGCCTCGTCGATGGAGTTGTCGACGCATTCGAAGACCATGTGGTGCAGCCCGGAGCCGTCGTCGGTATCACCGATATACATACCCGGGCGCTTTCGGACTGCTTCGAGTCCCTCCAGAACCTGGATATTATCAGCGGTATACTCGCTGCTCTTTTCGACCGCTTCCGCGAGCTTTTCGTCGAGCTCGAGCTTGCTGCCGTCGGACGATACGATGGGGGGTTGTTCCTGAGTCATTCTATTTTTCCTGATCAGAAACCGGCTTCGACCGCAGACGCCCCATGGGGAGCGGCCACGGTTGAATCAGTTGGATAGTGAGCGCCGAATGTCGGCGAGTCACGGTAAAATCAAAAGTCGCGAAAACCTACCACGTCACACGATCTGTGTCACGCAAATGAACGGGGGAATTAAGCCGACACAACGGGGTTTTCCAGCCTTCCGATGCCGTCGATTTCGACGCTCACCGTCTGGCCCGAACCCAGCGGCCCAACTCCGGCCGGCGTACCCGTCAAAATGACGTCTCCGGCGCATAATGTCATGACGTGACTGATAGATGAGATAACTTCGGGGATCGAAAAGATGAAGTCGTCCAGCGTCGAACTCTGCCTCAGGTCTGCGTCGACACGACACTCCAGCCGATGCTCGGCCGGACGAAACGCGTCGGCCGTGGCGATGGCCGGGCCGAGCGGGCAAAACGTGTCGAACCCCTTGCCACGTGTGTACCGCTTCTCGCGGCGCTGGATATCGCGCGCGGTCACATCGTTTGCGCACATATAACCGAGCACGACGCTCGAAGATTCCGCGACACCGAGGTCTTTTGCCCGCGCGCCGATGACCACCGCGAGCTCACCTTCATGGTGGACTTCCCCCGATTGTGGTGGCAGCACGATGGGGGCGCCGGGGCCGATGACCGCCGTGGGCGGCTTCATGAATAAAAGCGGCTCCTCGGGGATCGCCTTATCCATCTCCTCGGCGTGCTGGCGGTAGTTCAGGCCCACGCAGACGACCTTCGACGGGCTGACCGGGGCGAGGACCCCGACGGCCTCACGCTCGCCGATCTCGGCGCCGTGGTCGAGCTCACCGCCGTCGGCGAGCTGCTCGAGCCAGTCCTCAAAGGGAGTGTCGATACGAAAAAACCGGCCGTCGCGCTCCACGGCGTGGGCGGGACGGCCGGTTTTGGGGTCAAGTACGCGATACAACAGCATTGAATGACAGAACCTACTCAGGGATCTAGTTGCCTTCGGCTTCGGCTTTCGCGGCCTCTTCCTGCTTGGCGCGCAGCTTGGCGTTGCGCTCCTCGACGCGCTTCTTCTCCTCTTCGCGCTCCTTGATATACTCCTTGAGGCCGTCGAAATCCATGTCGAGGGTATATTTATAATTGCACAGATCGCGGTAGGTCTTGCCTTGCGGGGGTGAGTCCGGCGCGTCGCCGTCCTTCCACTCGCAGGTCCACATGCGCCGCTGCAGGGCGGTGATGTACTCGGGATACTCGCCTTTGTCCTCGGGCATCTTCAGAACGATTTTGTGGCCGCGGTCGGGGGGAGTGTCGACGTCGATCTCTCGCTCCTCGAGCTTTCCGCTGTCTTCGTCCTCGACGTAAAATTTGTCGAAGGTCACCGGTGTGGTCAGCTCCTCGCCGTCTTTGTCGAGCAGCGGGTAGTTGTTGAACTCGACTTTGGCGCCCGAGGGCACCGACGAGATGGTGACCTCGCCGTAGTATTCGGTCTCGGTGTCCGAGGTGTCCATACGCTGCTGATATTCGAGGTCGTGCTGGGCCGACTCCGCCGCCAGGTTGATGGTGAGCATCTTGGTGTAGGTGCCGCTATTCTCATCCCAGCGGCCCTCGGTCAGATCGTAGGTCTCGGGGTCGAAACCCGGCGCGTCGACCTCGACCTCATGCTTCTGCTTGACCTTGAGGTTGTTGAACGCCGAGGACTGGCCGAGGTGCAGATCTCGCCAGGCGCCCGAGGAGGTCTGACCGTAGTGGACCTTGCCGTCGAGCTTGATGACCGCGTATTTGGGCGAGCCGGAGATGTTGAGCGTGCCGTATTTTTCCAGCGCGGCCTCCTGTTCGGCCTCCCACTCCTTTTTCTTCTGGTCGGCCTCGGCCAGACGCTTCTCGCGCAGGTCGCCCTGGAATAGGGCCAGCATATCGCCGCCGGTGTCGGTGCTGGTGACGAAGACGAAGCCCAGGCCGCCGACGGCCAGCAGCACGACCAAGCCGATGATCAGGTTCTTCTTGGCCGAGCCGCCGCCATATCCGTCGAGATCGTCCTCACCGAGGTAGTCGCCGCCGGCGAGATCGTCGATGGGGGTGTCGTCGCTCGACGGCGTGAGCACGCCGGCGAGATCGTCGAGATCTTCCTTGGCCGACCTCTTGGGCTTCTTGGGCTTCTTGGACTTCTCGGACTCGCCCGAAGCCTCGGATGGCTCTTCTTTTTTCTTTTTCTTCTTTTTCTTCTTCTTTTTGCGCTTCGACGAGGCCGGCACATCGAAGATGCCTCCCAGGCCGTCCATCGCGCCGCCGCCCGATTCCTCGGGCACCGATTCATCCTCGACACCCATATCCGCCGCCATATCGTCGACAATTTCGTCGGCGGATGGCGAGTCTTTCTCTTGTTCGTCGGACATTCAAACTCCTGCAAGTCTATTGAAACGGGGACCTTATCCCCTTGGCATCGGTAGAAAACCGGCTGTACGAGCGTCGGCAGATTAGACGCAGCCCCGAAAACCTGTCAAGGCGGGCGAGATTGGTCGAGTTTGTGCGGGGCCTTTCTGGCGGAGAGTTCGGATGGCGCTCGCCCCCTCCCCGCTCGGAGCGAAGCGTAGAGAAGGGGAGGATCAAGGTGGGGCGTCTCCTCACTCATCCAGCCCCGCCAACTTCTCCAACCCGTCACGCGTGCGGGCATAAGCCTGGTTGGTGGGGTCGAGTTGGATGGCGCCGTGCAGCGCCTGGAAGGCGCGCGGGTAGTCGCCGCGGAACTCGGCGTGGAGCAGGGCGAGTTGGTGGTAAAATTCGGCGACCGACGGGGAGACCTCGAGCGCGCGGCGCAGCACCTGGAAGGCGCCCATATAATTCTGGCGGGCCTTGAAGTAGCGCACCCGGCTGAGCACGCGCTCGACCTCGCGATGGAGCGCATCACCGGCTCGTAGGTCAACTGCAATTCGATGTCGCTGTTGAGCGCGGGGCGCTCATCGGTGGGCAAAAACAGCCCCCCGGCCAACATATTGCGTCGATATTCGCGGATGAGCCTCTCGGCGGTGCGAAAGCGCACCGTATATAGAGGCCGTATCTGCGCGTCCCAGCCGTTGGTCTCCCACGGAGCGCGGCCGGTGAGCATCTGGTAGACGATCGTGGCCAGCGAGAATTGGTCGGCGCGCCCGTCGACATTGGACTGGATGGCCTGTTCAGGGGCCATATAGGCCGGTGTCCCGTAGAGCTTGTTGGTGTCGGCCGCCGCCATGACGATGCTCGAGATGCCAAAGTCGAGCAGCTTGCACGCCTCGCTACCGTCGGCACGCTCCACCAACATGATATTGCCCGGCTTGAGGTCGCGGTGGACGATTCCCTGATCATGGGCCGCAGACAGCGCCCCGGCGGCCTGCATCGCGATCTGAACGCTGCGCTGCACGCCCAGCGGTTCTCCGTCGCTAAGCACCTCCTCGAGGGTGCGGCCCTCGAGGTACTCCATGATGAAATAAGAGCCCCAGTCGGGGCACTTGCCGAAATCGGTCACAAAGACGATGTTTTCATGGCCGATCAGCGCGGTGGACTTCGCCTCCTCGCGGAATCGGGCGATCCAAGACGGCTCCGAGGCGATGCGAGGGTGCAAGATCTTCATGGCGAAGGTCTGGCCGAGCAGCAGATGCTCGACGGCAAAGACCCAGCCGTAGCTTCCCTCGCCGATCCGGTCGACAACTCTGTAGCGTCCGTCGATCTCCGCCCCGGGACCCGGCAGGTTCGAGCGATGCGTTGGCGTATGAGTCACACACTACTGGGCGAGGGGGAAACAATCTTTCTGAATACTAAATGACGATCACAGGATTTCAAGCATGACCACCGATAAAAATGACGACCTCGCCGCACTGCTCGAAACGTGGCTCGAGATCGACTCGACGACCGGACACGAAGCGGCGTTCCTGGCGGCACTGGAGGCTTATTTCGGCGATCTGGGCTTCGACTGCGCCCGCCAACCGGTGGGCAAAGACCGCTGGAACTTGTTGGTCAGCCGCACAGACGACCCGACGCTTCTCTACTCGACCCACGTCGATACGGTGCCGCCGTACTTCGGCCCGTGCCGCGAGGGCGACACCATCTACGGCCGCGGCGCCTGCGACACCAAGGGCGGCATCGTGGCGATGGCCCAGGCCGGCCGACGCCTGCTCGCCGACGGGCACACCGACTTCGGCTACCTCTTCGTGGTCGGCGAAGAGGTCGACCATATCGGCGCCAAGATATCCCGCAATCTCGAGCTCGCCCCCGAGCGCATCATCTTATGCGAGCCGACCCGAAACCGGGTGGTCGCCGCCCAAAAGGGCATGCTCAAGCTGGGACTGAGCGCCAGCGGTCGCGCCGGCCATTCGGCGTACCCCGACCGGGGCGTCTCGGCGGTCCACCGGCTCTTGGACGCCGTCGAGGCGCTTCGCAACGAGCCGTGGCCGGTCGACGACCTGCTCGGGCCGACCACCCTCAACGTGGGCGTCATCGAGGGCGGCGTGGCCGCCAACGTCTTCGCCCCGTCGGCGCGCGCCGAGGTCTTATTCCGCACCGTCAGCGACACCGAGGCCCTGCTCGAGCGCGTGCGCGAACTAATGGGCGAGCATATCGACGAGGAGCAGGTCGTCTACAACGACCCGGTCTTCTTCGAGCCACCCGAGGGCGTCGAGACCTGCACGGTCCCCTTCAACACCGACGCGACCTATCTCTCCGAGCTCGGCCCCATCTGGCTGGTCGGCCCCGGCGACATCGAGCACGCCCACTCCGACGCCGAGCATATCACCCTGGAGAGCTTGCGGGCGGGCGTCGACCTGTATGAGGAGCTCGGGCGCAGTGTGCTCGAGGCGGTATAACGAGAGCCGATAACCGCGGGTGACATGTATCGTAGCAATGTGCCGTAATGTCGACCGCGCGTGACGGAACACTTAGATTATATGGACCAGCGTAGGATTAACGATGTTTACGTTGGCCGGTTTGTGAGGAGGCATCAAATGAAGCAGTCAAACATCAAAACTCAGACCTTTCGCGAGAAGCTCTACGCTGGCGTGGAGCCTCATGAGCAAAGCAAGGTCGACGCGCTTTTGAACGCTTCGATTCGTGGTTCGGACCGCATTGAGGGTATTCGGCGGTCGCGCAATAGTTACGCGGTGGAAAACCCTCGCGACCTACCACGCGTGCCTCGCGAGCACGCTAAACGCCTATTCACGAATTCGCCTCAACACGCCGCGGCCGTCGAACTTACAGTTCGGCGGCTTTTTGTTTAGCCGCTTCGCTCCGTTACAAAACACCTTGTAGATGAGCTGCGCGAGCGGCCAAAGGTCGTTATCGAGACGAGCTGCTTCGAAGGCCTTGTCGGTGCGCGACTGGCTTCGACTCAAGTTCTCCCATTGCAGTGGCGGCCGGTAAACAACGTTGGCTTGCTAAAACGCCCTCAGCACCATCTGGCGAACCACGAGAGCGCCGTCTCGCCACCCCTCCACCGCTCGCGGGGAGGTGCCGAAGCGCGTTGTCCAGCGCGAGGCGGAGGGGGGCATCAACAAGCAGTCAGTTCACATCTCGAGACCTCGAAAAGCAAAAGAGCTGCTTATTGGGCCCCCTTTATGCGGCTCGACCGTGCTCCGACGTG
>JBKGZI010000164.1:0-11654 GCA_046545675.1 Persicimonas sp. | reverse complement strand
GTCTCAGCCCCCTCGGCCAAGCTCATCAGGTTTGGGGCGCAAGCAAAGGACAGACTCATCGACTAGGTTCTCTTCCGGTAGACATGCCCCTGCTTGTGCACCCCGTACTCCTCGGGAAGCACCTGCTCGACCTCCTCTCGCTGGTCCTCGGGGATCTTCCAGTCCTTCCTCTCGGAGAACGCCTCGGCGAGCGTCTTGATGATACGCACCGAGTCTTCCTCGGTGAGACGCTCTCGGAGCGGCTCTTCGATGATCTCGTCGAAGCCGTGCTTGAGCAGCGTCTCGGTGGCCAGAAAACGAATCGTCTCGTTGTCGTCCTCCAGAAAACGCAACAACTCTTTGGTCAACCCTTCGTCTTTGAGTTCGACCGAGCGCAGGATCAACTCCTGCTTCTTCTCCGGGTTGCGCTGATATCCGGTGTCGCACTCCGACAGGAGCTCTTTGACCAGGGCGACCAGCTCGTCGTAATCGAGCAGGTCGGTGAGCACCTTCGTGGGCCAGTTGATCCTCTCGTCATGCTCGCGCAGATATGTCTCGACCGTGCCGCGCACGTCGGCCTCGGGGTTCGAGGCCATCTCCACGAGGGTCTCGTAGGTATAGCGCTTCTCGTCGGCGTCGACGGTGGTATTGGGCGCCATCTCGTTGAAGCGGGCCAGGAGCACCTCGACCGCCTCGGGCGTGCCGATCTCGTAGAGCGTCTGAACGGCGTACTTTCGCTCCGGCGGCTGCACGTACATATTGGTCAGCGTCTTTTTTAGCTTCTTGAGCTTGCGCTCTTCAGCCTTCTCTTTGTCGAAAAGAAAATCCAGAAATCCCATTTCTACTCCCTGATGGTGATTCGTTGGGTCGAGACGGCCACAACATAGGCAAGCAAGGGGTGTCGGGCAAGGGGGCTGTGCAGAAGTCCAGTGTACAGCTTTGGATCAACGAAGATACGGCGCCTGGTTGCCTGACGAGGTGTTGTTGGTTCTCGCTTCTTGGTTCTTGTCCTACGAAGACCTGCCGATCGCGTACGAGCCAAGCCGGGAATACCGGAGAAAGTGACAAACTCCCGCGATCAGACTAGGCTGAATCAAGAACCAAGAACCAAGAACCAAAAACCAAGAACCAAAAACCAAACGCTGCCGCGCCACAAACAGCAACGCGTCACCTCAGCGCCGACTCACCGCTTATGTCAGAGAAGTACATCATACCGACGCCGGGCGACGTGGTCGCAGGCAAGTACCACATCGAGCGCGAGCTCGGCCGGGGGGCCTATGGAGTGGTGTTTCGGGCACGCCAAGAGGGGATCGGCCGCTACGTCGCCCTCAAAACGCTGTTGCCCAAGGCGTTCTTGGAGAACGACATCGTCGAGCGCTTCGAGCGCGAGGCGAAGTTCGTCGGCCGGCTCAACCACCCCAATGTGGTGGGGGTGCATGATTATGGCCGCCACGAGAACCTGCTTTATATGGCCGTCGAATACGTCGAGGGCCCGACCCTGGAGGATATCATCGCCGAGGAGGCCCCGCTCGAGCCCGAGCGGGTGCGCCGGCTGGCCTATCAGATGATCGACGCGCTCGAGCACGCCCGCGAGCGCGGCATCGTCCACCGCGACCTGAAGCCGGCCAATATCGTCGTGCTCCAGCAGCCCGGCTCCGATGGGGAGCCCGAGGTGGTCAAGGTCCTCGACTTTGGCATCGCCAAGCTCATTCACATCGAGGCAGACGAAGAGGATTATAACACACTGACCCAAGCCGGCACCGTCCTGGGCACGCCTCATTATATGAGCCCCGAGACGATCATGGGCGACACCATCGACCACCGCGCCGATATCTACTCGCTGGGCGTGATTATCTACGAGTTGCTCACCGGAGAGCGTCCCTTCGGGGCGAAGAACTCACCGGGTGTGATGGTCAAGCACCTCCGAGACAAGCCCCCGCAGTTGCCCGAGCACCTCGAGCATAGCTGTTGGGGTGAGGTGGTACGCGGCTGCATGAGGAAGCGGCCCGAGAAGCGCCTGCAATCCGCCCACGAGATCCGCGAGATCCTCGAGCGCCGCGACGAGGGGCAATATTCGGCCCGCGCCCCGGGAGCGACGACCACCGCGCAGCGCGCCAAGACCAAGGCTCGTCGCCAACGGCGCGGGATCATCGGCGCCGTGGCGGCGGGCGCGCTCGTCGCGGTGGCCATCGCCGCCGGACTGCACTTTTGGACGCCCACCGATCGCCAGGACTCGATCGAACCACCCGATGACCGCCACGCCGCCGCGCCCCGGCAAGCTTCGCCCTCCGAGCCCGAGCAGCCGGCCGCCGAGAACGCCAAGAACGCCGAGAACGCCGAAGACCAGCCGACCATGGAGATCGGTGCAGAAGAGGTCGAGCCGTCCCGAGCCGACACACAGCGCCCGGATGCCGGCCGGGTTGCCGATGTGGGCGACGACGACACCGAGGCTGCGCCCGGCGACGAGCCTGCCGGCGATCCGGACCGACAGGCCAAACCGGCCAGAGCCGCCGACGACGAGAAGCCCGACCCGCCCGAGCAAGAGCACGCTGAGAGAACCGGTGGTGACAAAACAGGCCGCCATGCAGCCGGAAGCGACAAGCGCGCGGCCGAGCCCGCCAGGGCCGACTCGACCGAAGCCGACTCGACCCAAGCCGAGCCGACCGTCTCCGAGGTCGACCTGACCATCGAGGCGACCCCGGCGAATTCGCGGGTGGTCCTCGACGGCACCCCGCTGGGCAACGCGCCGGTGACTCACACCTTGGAGGCCAGCGACGAACCCCACACCCTCGAGATCAGCCACCTGGGCTACCGCACGAAGTACGAGACGGTCGTGCCCACCGAAGATCGCACCATTCGAGTCGAGCTCGAGAAGGGACGGCTCAAGCTGATCCCTTGATGCCCGGTCCTCTCCAGCAGCGCCCTGCCCCACTCGTCCCGCACACCTTTGCCGGCTTTACTTGCTCCAACCACGGCTTCGGCGTATCAAGAAGGCCATGAAAAGCGACATCTTACATCTTGTCCGATGCGTCGCCGTGTGCATCGTTTTATGTACGGGAACTCTGACAGCAGCAGTGGCAACCGCGGGGGATGGCGATGGGAACGAGGCGACCCGTCCGGCCGACGACTCGGACCAAGAGGCGAGCGCTTCGGACGACCAGGCTCGCGCTCGACAGCGCGCTATCGAAGCCGACCAGCATTACGGCGAGGCTGTGCGACTCTTCGGCGAAGGCCGCTACCGCGAGGCGATCGAGGAATTTGATCGCGCCATCGAGCTGTCCGATGAATCGGTGTTTTTCTGCAATAGAGGAATTGCGCTTATCAAGCTCAACGAATGGAACGCGGCGCTCGACGATATGCACGCCTGCCGCCAGCGCTTCGAGGGCGACGACGAGGAGCTCGCTCAGATCGACGCTCAGTATCGGGGGCTCCACGCCTTTGTACGCGGTGTGCGACCTCACGCGGTCGAAGTAGCGCGCGATATCGCCTCGGGCGGCGTCTCCGAGACGGGGGTGGCTGTAGACGAGCCGAGCCCGTGGACGCTCGAGCTCGCCGGCCATTTGAGCCTGGGCACCGGCTCGGTGCTCTTGACGGCGGCGGTCATGCTCGATTACCTGAGCGCAGATTTGAAAGACGAGTTCGTCACTCAAAGCAACGGCGGCCCGGGCACCTCGCCCCAGCGACACGCCGAGCTTGGCGATGAATTGGAGACCCGACAAAACGTCTTTGCCGGCCTGACTATCTCCGGGGCCGCCCTGGCAGTCACCGGCGTGTCGATTCTGAGCTATGAGTGGTTTTTCGCAGACAACGCTTCGGACCAAACCGCGGCCGGCTCGGTATCGGTCGCCCCGAGCGACGACGGCGCGGCTTTACAACTCCGCCTAGAGTTTTGATAATCAAATTCTTCTGGAATTGAGTTGTACAAACCCGAACCCGTGTTGAACTATGCACTTTCCAAACCGGCGCTTTCCAATATGGCGCAGAAATCTGGGAGTAATCGTTCGGGCAGCATGCCTGGCGAGCATTGTGACGGTCTTGAGTTTTGTGGGCTCGACCCCTGAAGTATCGCAGGTCCGCGCTCAACAGGCCCCCGGCGGCTCGGTCTCCGGCTCGCTTCATCTGGCCGCCTCGGGTTTCGGTCCGGCTCCGACCAGTAGTATCTTGCCGCCCAACACCCTCGATCTCATCGCCGAGCGCGTCCAGCGGGAGCGCTGGAGCTTGCCGCCCGACGATAAGCAGTGGCCCATCGAGGACGGCGCACCCGTGGTCGACACGCCCCAGATCGACCAGCTCTGGCATACGGTCCGCCCCGGCCAGACGCTGCGGCGCCTGCGGCAGATGTACAAGACCAACTACCGCACCCTCTCCGAGCTCAACCCCGATGTGAACCTCGGCGAGCTCGAGGCCGGCGAGCGGCTCTTGGTCTGGCAGCGCCAAGAGGGCAGCTACGCCAGGAGCTATGGCGCGGCCAATTGGGGGCGAATCTTCGACGCCGAGCCGCTTCCCGACGATGAAAACTACGTCATCTTATACCCGCACCGCACCTTCGGCACCTACTATACGGTCAGCGAGGTCAAGCGGGTGCTCGACAATTATTACGAGAAATATCCGGACGCTCACAAGCTGATGGTCGGCGATATCAGCTTTCGAAATGGGCGCAGCATGCACCCGCATAAGTCGCACCGCTCCGGCCGTGATATTGATATCAGTTATCCCAGGCTCGACCCGCCCCCGACCTATCGCCGCTTCCATTACGTGCGCCGCGACAACCTCGACGTCAAAAAGACGCTGTCGTTGCTCAAGGACCTCATCGACGGCGGCCACGTCGAGTATATCTTCATCGACCGTTGGTTCCAGCGCATGTTGCGCGAGGAAGCGCTCGCCCAAGGGGCCACCAAAGAGTGGGTCGACAAGGTCTTCCAATACCCCGACTGGAATGGTGGCACCGCCATCATGCGCCACGCCCCGGGGCACCGAAACCACTTCCATGCGCGCTTCAAATGCCAGCCGACCGACCGGCGCTGCCGCTGATCGACGAGCCCGCCGGGCCGCCTCTCACAACAATGGGCTGAACAACCTCGCCGTACTCTCGACGAGCCGGTCTTTGAGCGGCCGATCGGTGAAGTCCTCGACCTTCATCTGTCGGCTGCGCTCCAGATGCTGCTCGAAGAGGCCCGCCAATTGCTCGTTGAGATCGCGGTTGTGAAGCACCGCGTTGGCCTCGAAGTTCAGCAGAAAGCTGCGAATATCCATATTGGCGCTGCCGATGATCGCCCAGCCGTGGTCGATGACGATCGCCTTGGCGTGCAGAACTCGGCTGTCCTCGTATTCGTAGATGTCAACGCCGGCCTCGAGCAGCTCGGCATAATAGGAGCGGCCGGCGGCCTGAGCGATCGGCACGTCGCATTTTCCGGGCGTGAGCAAGCGCACGTCCACGCCGCGAAGCGCGGCCGTCTTGATGGCCATCAAGATTGCCTGATCGGGCACAAAATAGGGGGTGGTGATGTAGATGCGCTCTTCGGCGGAGGTGATCGCCATGAAGAAGACGTTTTCGATGGTGCTGTCGGGGTGATCCGGACCGCTGGCGATGATCCTGGCGGTGACCGACTCGGTGTAGTCGGCGTGGTCGGCGTGCTCGGACGGGGGCCGAAAATAATGTGTACTCGCCAAGTCATCGCCGGTGGCAAAATACCAGTCTTCGGCGAAGACCTCCTGTAGCTGCAGGACCACGGGTCCATCGAGCCGGAACGCCAGATCAACCCAGCCGTTGTACTCCTCGCCGATATTGAGGCTCCCGGTGAAGCCGATCTGGCCGTCGACGACGATGATCTTTCGATGGTTGCGAAAGTTGACGCGCAATTGGCTCTCGAACAACACCACCGGCAAGAAGGAGGTGACCTTGCCGCCGGCCTCGATGAGCGGGTCCATAAAGCCGCGTTTGACCGGCGCGCCGCCCACCGCGTCATAGAGGACGCGCACCTCGACCCCCTGCTTGGCCTTTTCGACCAGCAGGTCCCGGAAGCGCCGGCCGACCTCGTCTGGCTGCCAGATATAGAACTCGAAGTGGATGTGGTCGGTGGCCTCTTCGACAGCCTCGGCGAAGGCGTCGAAGGCGTCGCTGCCCGCCGTGAAGACGCGGACGCGGTTTCCGTCGGTGGTCGGAAAGATCCCCTCGTCCTGGCGAAAATACAGCGGCTGGCTATTTGGTGAGTGGTCCTGGGCGATCCATTCGCCGCCGTCTTTGGCCTGCTCAGCCGCCTCGAATGGCGAGACGGCGATGGTCTCTCGGACGCAACACAGGTTCTGGGTCATCTCCTCTTTGGAGCGCGCCCAACGCCGCTTGGTGCGCTCGAAGTGGGTGCGCCCGATCATCCACCACAGCAGCACGCCCAGAATCGGGAGGGCCAGAAGGCACAGAATCCAGGCCAGCGCCGCCATCGGGCGGGTCTCACGGCGCAAGAGCACCGAAGGAAGGTGTAACAGTCCAACGACCGTGCCCCCCCACCAGACCACCGTCCACCAATTTAACTGCCAGGTGAGCTCCAGCATATATCCGATGAAGGTCAGGCCCATTGAGTGGTCCGAGGTGCGATATCGTAGCTTGTTCTAAAGCTACTTACGCAGGCCCAACCGCCAACCCCAAAGCCCAACCATCTCCTTGCTTGCATTCAAGAGGCTAAATAGCCGTTCCCAATCATGACCCACTTGTCGCTTGCCCTGAGCGACGATGACTGCGTTGCTCGTTCTCCACGATGCGCTGCATCGCGTCGGCCTCGCGCCTTGTCCTCGTCGTCCAGTGCGGCGCGATTTGAGTGAGTCATGATTGCGAACGCCTATCTCGACGCCGTCTGCCCCAGAGGCCCAAGGCGATCAGCGCGCCCCACCAGACCACGCTCGAGGAGCCGCCGGGCGAGCCGATCGAGCGGCATGCGCAGCCATCAGCGGCCGCACCGCTGCCAGTGCTCGGGTTCTCCGAGATATTCTCGGCGTCGTGCGTATCGGCCGCGTCGGCGCCGCTGCCCGCGTCCCCGCCGCTGCCGGGCTCGACGATCGTGAGCGCCTGAGCGAGCAGCGCGGTCTGGCCGTCGGGGTTCTCGACGATGACGTCGTAGGTCCCCGTGGCGAAGCCCTCGGAGACGATCGCCCGGATCAGTCCGCTGCTGACGTCGGTGACGCCAATTGGATCGACGTCGAGGAGCACCTTCGCGCCGGGCTCAAAGCCGCGACCGACGATCGAGAGATTGGTCGAGCTGTCGTTTTCGGTGGTGGACGGCGACACGCTCGTGATCGCCAACTCGGCGCTCGCGGTGTCGCTGACGGCTCCATCCTCGCCCGAGTCTGAGACCGTGGCGTCCAGCCCGATATCGCCGCTGCCGACATCTGTTCCGGTGTCCATTCCGGTGTCCATTCCGGCGTCCATTCCGGCGTCCTTGTCACTGGTACCCGCGTCGTCGCCGCCGGTGGGCCGATCGAAGATGAGCCGCAGCACGAAGTCACCGGGTGTGGTGGCGAAGTATTGGGCGAAGTCTGCCCAATAATAAAACTCCGCAGGAGGCACCGTGCCGGTGATGCCGCCGCAGAAATCGGCCTCGCCGTAGAGGAAGTTATCGGTCGACGTGCCGTCGTCGTCGGTGACCATCACCGGGAAGGCGTCTCCCGGGGTGGTGCAGTCGGTGTCCAGCGCTTTGATCCCCACGCGCACCTGTTGGGTGTCGATCATCACCGGATCGATGGTCGCGTTGAGGTTCGGGTTATTATTGATCGCCGAGAAGCGCAGATCCTGCAGGTTGTTGGGATCCCCGCTGATCTCGAAGCCCAACGGATTGTTCACGAATTGGTCGGACATGCTGTAGATGACGTTATCCGGATCTTTGGTGCGCACGTTCGGCGGGCAGGTATGCGTCTGGGTCGGGGCGTTGCTCTCCTCCCAGACCTCGACGGTGAAACGACCGCAATAACTCTGCGAGGACTCCTCCCCGTCGACCATCAGCACGCGCACGCCGACCAACTCGATGGGGTATTGCCAACTCGCCGGCAACGTAAACGTCGCCGCGTAGATCTCGTCTTCGATGAGCTGGGCGGTGGCGATCTTGCCCTCGAAGTTCTCCCCCATGCTATCGTTTTTGAGTATATAATCGGAGGCGAAGGCGGGGGCTTGCAGCATCAGCACCAGCAATCCGACGATGAGCCCGAGGGAGCGACGAGGGGACAGCGGCATGAGGACCTCTCTGGATGGATTGTGAAACACGGTTGCTCTTAGTATACCGGTCCCCAAATGCATTTCCACCTCCTTGGCGCGTCGAAGTGATTGAAGCGCCCCGCAGTCTCGTACTCGGCCCGCCTTTGAGGCCCTACTGGGAGTTTTCGATGAAGTTTCACACCATTGGCCGTACGCTCTGTCTACTCTTGTTGCTCGGCGTGATCGCCCCGGCATTTCTGAGCGCCTGCAACGCCCAGTGCCCGCAGGTAAAGCGCGATTACCGCAGCGCCCTCGGGCAGGAGACGAGCCTCTCTCGAGAACTCGCCGAGGGCGACGAGCCGGCTCAATTTGGCGTGGCGGTCAAGACCGGGCTGCTCGAGGACGTCGCCAATACCACGGTGCAGACCGCGCTCAAATCAGGCCTCAACGCCCTCTCGAACGTCGACGTCGGTGGCGGCCAAACGGTCGGGCTCGACACCCGTGGCGATATCGTCAATCTGCGCATCGAGGCCTCGGAGGCCTGCGACCATTGCTTTCGGATCGGCGGCGATCTCGACGGCTCGGTGGGCCTGGACGTGCCGTATGTCGGCGAGCAGAGCGCCAGCCTGGACGGATCGCTGAGCCTGGTCGCCCCGCTGAAGCTGGCCCGGGGCAAAAACGGCGGCGGCGTGCTCCAACTCGACCTGCCCGAGGCCGGCCGCCTGGGCAAATCGTCGCTGAACGCGCGGCTCGGTGGCGTGCAGGGTTCTTGGGCGCGTGCGCTGCAGTCGCAGCTCTCCGACGCCCTGCTCTCGCGGCTGCTCGATGAGCTCGACGCCGTCGAGCTGCTGGCTTTTGACGGCCCCGACTTCGGGATCCCCGGCCTGGACATCTTCCCGGTCGAGCTTCGAAGCGACGGCCAAAACGGCACCGTCTACGCCGGCTTCTCGACCAATATCGCCGCCCTCGAGGGCGCCCCGGGCATCGAGCCGGTCACCGATCTGGGCGACGACCAGAACCTGGCGTTCGCCTTCAACCCCAACCTGGTCGTTCACGGCGTCTCGCTGATGATGCAAAAGGACGTCGTCTCGCGCACCTACACCGCCGACGGCCGCCCCCTTCGCGCCGGCCCGGCGCGGGTGGTCGTCAACGACTTCGGCTTCTCGAAGGGCCGCGTCGGCGAGCTGCCGATGGCCCTGGATTTTCGGGTCTTCAACATGCCCGACGACGGCGGCATGTGCTACTCGTTCGACGGTCGCGCCAGCGGAAGGGTGGCGCTTCGCGGGCAACATCTCGAGGTCTCGTTGAGCGATCTCGACATCACCGACTCCTCGCTGCCCGACTCCATCGTCACCATCGCCAAGTGGTCGCGCGCCGACTTCCTGCAGGGCTCCAAGCGGCTGGTGCGCACCTCGCTGGACGAAGAGAATGTCTCGGTGCCCGGCGGAAGTCTTGCGTTCGCCGGCCTGTCCATCGGACTCGCCGGCAACGCGGTGGTGCTCAAGGGCGAGTCGGCGGTGCGCGAGGACGGCGATGGTGACGACGGTGACGACGCGGACACTACCGGCAGCCGCCGGCGACGCTCGGCCAAATGACGCTGTTTTTTGGAGATCTGGCGCGGTTCCGTTACGCTCCTGATACGCCCGAGTCGTGTGATCGGAGTCACCGTTGAAGAAAGTAGCCATCCACAAATCGAGAGCCGGACGGATCCGGATCACCTGGCGCTGGGTGCAGGTAGCTGTGATCGTGGCCATCTGCGCCGTACCGATGGGCGGGGCCGCCCAGATCGGCGACCAGAGCGGCGACCAGAGCGCCGCGCCGGTCGCTCAATCGTCGAAGTCCATCGCCGCCGCCGCCGACGGAGCGCACCGGGCCGCCGAGGCCACCGGCCGCGCCCGCCAGGCCGGCGCCGCCAGCGGACAGGTCCGCCTGGAGAACGCGCGCCGGGTCGTCGACAACGCTCACCAACGCCAGGAGTCGCAACAGCGAGCCCAGGCTGCCCAGCGCCGCGAGCGCCTGGCGGTCGAGAACCTCGAGCAGGCCCGGCTGCGCGAGCAGCGCGAGCAGAACGAGACGTTGCGCCGGCTCCGCTCGCGTGAGCGCAAGATCGCCGAGCGCGTCCTGGCTCAGACCCGCGCGCACAACGAGCGCCTGGCCGAGATCACCTCCAAGACCAACCAGCGGGTCGAGGCTCTCGCCGAGAGAAAAGGCGAGGTGCTCGACGCCCTCGACGCCTTTGAGCCGGGTGCCTCCGCGCAAGTGCGCCGAGACGAGATCGACCCGCTCTTCGACCGCGTCCTGGCACTGCGCAGCACCGCCCACCAGCGGTTTCGCCGCGCGCTCGATGACGCGGCCGCCGCCGAGGCTCCCGTCGAGCAAACCGCCAAGGCGGTCGACGAGGCCCGCAACCACCTGGAGAACGAGCGAAGCCGGCTCGACAAGCTCGACTCCTCGAAGGTCTGGGAGCGCCGAGTGGCCGTCGCCCAGGCCGCGCTCGACCTCGAAGAACAGCGCCACCGCCAGGCCCGCGAGATCTTCCAAGCCTACCGCGATCGGGTGCGCGAGTATCACTCGCAATTTGGATTCTTCGCCGGAACCATCGAGCCGCTGCTCGAGCGCATCAGCGATTCGCGCCGCGACGCCTACTTTTCGGTCAGCGATTCCCAGAATTGGGAGATGGCCGTCGACGGGGTGCGCACAGGGCTGCGCGCCCTCGAGCAGCGTGTCGAACACCGCCTCGCTCAATTGGACACCGCCGACCTGGCCACGCTGGAGTTCTGGGCGTGGCTGTGGGGGCTTTTGTGGCGCCTCGTGGCCCTGCTCGTCGTCGCACATCTGTCCCTGCGGGTGCTCGTGTGGCTGGTCGATCGGCTATGCGCAGAATTGCTTCGGCGCCGTTTATTGCGGCGAAAGGCCGCCGTCTTCGTCAAAGCAGCAGAGATGCTGCGCGCGCTCTCCCGCCCGGCGCTCTTTTATGTGGGCATCGCCTTCGGCGCCCACTACGCCGCCGAGCGCTTCCACGAACTGCTCGGCCTGGCGTGGATGGTCGACGCGATATTCATCTATTGGCTGATCATTCAGGCCTCGCGCGTGGCCATCTTGCCGCGCTCTCACCGCCGCAAGGAAGGCGAGGCATCGGCCGGCAAACTCGACTATATCGACCAGACACGCGCCGACACCCTGGCCGACGTCACCGGCGTCGATCTAGCGCGCGCCGGCAAATTGTTGGACAGCATCCGCGTGGTCGTCATCTTCTGGCTGCTGGCCACCTACATCCCCGACTTCGTCCAGCCGCTGACCGGCATCACGGTGCTGTGGTGGCTGGTCGACCAGGCGGCCACCTGGGGCTTCATCGCGGTCGTCTACTGGGTGCTCTCTCGCTGGAGAGACGAGATCGCCGCGCTCTTCGAAAAACTAGCCGGTGAGCGGCTCGCCCCGGCCGTCTCCTTCGTCAACCGCCACAAGGACCGGCCCTGGGGTGTGCTGGTCATCGCGG
>JBKGZI010000163.1:0-11689 GCA_046545675.1 Persicimonas sp. | reverse complement strand
CCTGACAGCGCCGAGGGCCCGTCGGGCGGCTCGGCGTGGGGTCTGCTCGAGATCAGCGTCGTCCTGGTCAGCCTGGCGCTGCTATTGGGCGTGGGATATCTGCTGGCGTCTATCTTCGGGCTCCTTTGAGCTAAGCTCGACCGAGCAAGTCTACTCGGCCGCCTACAAAATTGGCCGCCTACGAAATTGGCCCCATAGAAAAGAAAAAGGCGGCCGCATCGCCGCGGTCGCCTCTCTCCTTGCGTTCTCTCCGAGATCTTCTCGATGCCTGATTCAGACCTCGAGGATCTCCTTTTCCTTGGCCTCGATAACCTGATCGATCTTCGAGGTATATTGATCGATGAGCTTGTCGACCTGCCCGAAGGCTCGGTGGAGCTGGTCCTCGGTGATCTCGGACTCCTTTTCGAGCTCCTTGAGCTGGTCGTTGGCCTCTCGGCGGATGTTCCGAAGCGAGATCTTGTGATCCTCGCCCTCTCGACGCACCACTTTGACCAGCTCCTGGCGCCGCTCACCGGACAACGCCGGGATCGGCACGCGAATCGTATTGCCGTCGTTGGACGGGTTGAGCCCCAGGTCCGACGAGGAGATGGCCTTTTCGATTTCGGGGATCAGCGTCGACTCCCACGGCTGGATGGTGATCAACCGTGGATCGGCGACCTTGCATGTGGCGACCTGCTCGAGCGGGGTCAACTGACCATAATACTCGACGCGGATATCGCCGAGCATGCCCAGGTTGGCCCGTCCGGTGCGGATCTTCGCCAGAGACTTCTTCAGGTCCTTGATGGTCCCCTTGAAGTCTTCTTCGAGCTCATTCAATACCATTTGATCCATGGATGCCTCCTCAAGTCGGGTCGTTCGGTAATGGCAGCACAACCTGCCCCGGTGGCCGCCGCCCGGCCGTCGCGCCCGCATCAGTCGCGGGTCAATGTACTTTCTTTGTCGACAATCAGCGTGCCGATCTTCTCTCCGAAGATGACCGCCTTCATATTGCCACGCGTGCGCAGATTAAACACGATGATCGGCAGCTTATTGTCCATGCACAGGCTGATCGCCGTGGAGTCCATCACCCGCAGGTTGCGCGACAGCACGTCCAGATAAGTCAGCCGATCGTACATGGTCGCGTCGGGCTCCTCGGCCGGGTCGGCGTCAAAGACACCCTCGACCTTGGTGGCCTTGAGGATGATCGAAGCGCGAATCTCCATGGCTCTCAGCGCCGCGGCGGTGTCGGTGGTAAAATAAGGGTTTCCGGTGCCGGCCGCAAAGATAACCACCCGGCCTTTCTCCAGATGCCGCATCGCACGGCGTCGAATATACGGTTCAGCGACCTCTTTAATTTCCAGGGCCGTCTGAACGCGTGTGGGCACGCCGAGCTTCTCGACGGCATCCTGCAACGCCAGGCCGTTGATGACCGTGGCGAGCATGCCCATATAATCGGCCGAGGCGCGGTCCATCCCGGCGGTGCTGCCGGCGACGCCGCGAAAGATATTGCCCCCGCCGATGACGATGCCGACCTCGACGCCGAGTTGGCTGAGCTCGACGATCTCCTCGGCGATCAGCCCCAAGGTGTCCGGGGCGATGCCGTAGCCTTGTCCGCCCTGCAGCGCTTCACCAGACAACTTAATCAGAACGCGTTGAAATTTGGGCTTGGTCATGGAGCCTTTCCGCATCTTCATCTCGGTGCCGCACAGAGACGGCGACCATCAAAAAAAAGCGCCCCGAAGGGCGCCTGAGATACTGACTATCGTCAGCTCTTTAGTGTTTGAGCGACTTCCTCACGGAAGTCCTCTTCCTTCTTCTCGATCCCTTCACCCACCTGGAAGCGCACGAAGTCTTCGAGTTTGGCTCCGGCGATCGACTTCTGGACCTCAGCGACGCTCTTGTCGGTGTCCTTGACGAAGGGTTGCTCCAGGAGACTGACCTCGGACTCCCACTTCTTGATCTTACCGGTGACGATCTTGGGGATGATGTTCTCGGGTTTGCCCTCTTCTTTCATCTGCGCGGCGAAGACGTCCTCCTGGGAGGAGCGAACCTCGTCGGGGATGTCCGACGGTGCGAGGTACGGGGGGTTCATCGCCGCGACATGCATGGCCACGTCTCGGGCGAAGTCCTCGACTTCGTCGCGGTCGGCCTCCCCGTCGATGCCGACTTTGACCAACACGCCGATCTGGTCGCCGACGTGGATGTAGGTTCCCACCAGGCCGTCGTCGGCCTTGAAACGAGCGAATCGGCGCACCGAGATATTCTCGCCCAACGTGGCGATGGTCTCGGTGGTGTGCTGAGTGACGCTCTTGCCGTCGACCTGGACGTCGTCGAGGTCGTCGACCGAGAGGATGTCGGACTCGCCGATAGCGGCGGTCACATCGTCGGCGAACTTCTGGAATTGGTCGTTGCGAGCCACAAAGTCAGTCTCGGAGTTGATCTCGACGAGCACAGCTTCGGTGCTGTCCTCGTTGGTCCAAGCGCGCACGAGACCTTCGGCGGCGACGCGGCCAGACTTCTTCTTGGCCGCGGCGATGCCCTTTTTCTCCAGATATTCGATGGCGAGGTCCATGTCCCCGTCGTTGTCCTCGAGGGCGCGCTTGCAGTCCATCATACCTGCGCCGGTGCGGTCGCGCAGCTCTTTTACTTGCTGGGCACTGATTCCCATAGCGATAGGCTCCTGTAACTTCACGGCCCCCCGGAAGAGGGGAGCCGCGTCGGTCAAAAATTAGCTCATTGGATGTCGGCGGTTGGCCCGCGGGCCAACTTTAGCCTTCGGCGCTCTTCGAGGCGGACTCGCCTTCGCCCAAGCGCTGGACCTCGGGTCCTTTGCCCTCTTCGGCGACGTGGAAGTCGGCGGCGGCCCGAGCGGCCTCGCGGGCGCTCTCTTCGCGACGCGAACTGGCCACGCGGTTGCCTTCGAGCGCCGCATCGGCGATCGCGTTGGCGAAGAGGCGAATGGCGCGAATCGCGTCGTCGTTGCCGGGAATGACGTAGTCGATGCCGTCGGGATTGCAGTTGGTATCGCAGACGGCGACCACCGGGATGCCGAGCTTGTTGGCCTCTTTGATGGCGATCTCTTCTTTGTGCGGGTCGATGACGAACATCGCACCGGGGAGACCTTCCATGCCGCGAATACCACCGACGTTATTCTCGAGACGCTCACGCTCGCGCTCGAACATGAGCACTTCTTTTTTGGTGTACTTGGCGTACGAGCCGTCCCGGGACATCTTGTCGAGCTCTTCGAGCTTCTCGATGGACTTGTGGATGGTGCGCCAGTTGGTCAGCGTGCCGCCTAGCCAGCGGTTGATGACGTAGAACTGGTTGGCCCGCTCGGCCTGGGCGCGCACGGCGTCCTGGGCCTGCTTCTTGGTGCCCACGAACAAGATGCTCTCACCGGCGGCCGCCATACGGCCGACGAATTCTTGAGCACGTGCGAACATGCGCACGCTCTGGCTCAGGTCGATGATGTGGACGCCGTTGCGAGCACCGTAAATATACGGGCCCATCTTGGGGTCCCAACGATTGGTCTGGTGGCCGAAGTGAACGCCGGCCTCCAGAAGGTCTCTCATGGTAACTTCTGCCATTGGTGTCTCCTAAAGTTTGGTTTGTTAGTCCTCCGCTTCCTTCATTCCGCCCTCCCCACCTCGGGGGGTTTCGACCCTCCAAAGCACACGGGGCTGCGGTCCAGAAACGTGTGTAATTGCGGTGTGCTGCGAGCAACACACCAAGGCGAATTTTGGCGCGCTGTGCCTAACACACCAATGGGTGGGGGCGCAAGCGGCCCGCATCATGGCACTCTAAAACACAGCCGCCCCGATACTCAGCGATGAACGAACGAGCCGGCGTCGACCTTCCCTGGGGAGCGACAAAGGGGGTTTCAGGCCTCGATCGAGCGCACCAAAAAAAGGGCCACGCCCCTCGAGGAGGTCCGTGGCCCTGGGCGTTTGAGCGCTCGCTGTGTTGGCTCAACCGGCCTTGCGATTGAGCCGTTCTGCGACGACGACCGAGTCGACGATCGACCAAATATGGACGACCCATCCGAGCAAGACAAACCACAGCAAAAAGCACAGGACCATCATCATGATCCCCTTGCTGACCTCACCGTTATAGATCTGGCCGGTGCCGCAGAGGATCAGGCTGAGAAGCAGGGCCATGCCCGGCTGATGCTCGGGCCGCTCGAGGCCGTCCTGGCGCATGGCCAACTCGCCGCCGGCGGTGGGCGCGAGCATGGTCGACTTGGTTTGGGCGCGCTCGAAGAGCTGGCCGCTCGATTGATCTTGGGGCTCAGCCCACTGTGTGCGTCGGGAGTTGGAGTCCGCGCAAGAGGCGACCACCGGCTTGCGACTGGGCAGCGGCTTGGGGTCGCAGCGCACCGCATCGGAGACGATCACCGAGCTCGCCCCGCAGCGGTCTAAACTGGCGTCGGGGCGGGCTTGTCGCTGGGTCAGACCAGCGAAGAGGTGGTCCGAGCGTCGTTGACGAGTGGCCTGGCGTTGGCGGCCGGTTCTCGGGTTCCATCCATCGGCGGCCCCACCGCCGGTCGACCGGCCAGCGCGCTGCGGCTCGGAGTTGTGCCAGCGCCCAGCTCGGTCCGGATCGTGGTCGTCGCCCGACGGCAGCTCGGAGCGACGGCCAGCAAGACGAGCGAACTCCCCGGCCACGTTCGACCCACTGCCCGCCCGATCTGCCTCGGAGGGGCGCCCCGGCGAGACCGGGTCGCTGTCGTCATCGTCACTGGCCGAGACCAGCATCACCGACGGAGACAGCTCGTGTTGGCGGCCCTCATTGGACTCGCCGCCCTGGGCGTTGCCCCCGGGTTGGCCGACGTCGGCGTCCACCTCGCTTTGCTGCTCGCGGCGCAACTGAGGCATCAGGCCGGCGGCCTCCTCGGGATGGTTGGGCACCCGGTAGTACAGGTTGCCCTCCGTATCGCTGTCCAGCTCGAGGACCCCCTCCTCGAGCAACGCGTTCAGAAGCTCGTTGGCCTTGCGACTGGGAATGCCCAGATAGTAGGCCACCGACGCCGTCGTAATCCGGGCGTCGGTCTCGAAAGCCAACCTCAAAATCGCTTGTTCGAATTCCTGAACATCCATGTGACGTCACCCTCTCGTCTCGCGAGCTCCTCGCTAATCGACTCGCCGTGCCGCTCGTACTTCAATATAACCACGATCGTACATTGTTTTGTTCCCGTCCCCGCGTGCGCCCCCTGACACCGCCGATTTGGATGAGCCCATCCAATGATTGTACCGGCGAGCTCCGGACATCGCGGCCGAGCCTTCCGGCTCAGCCAACTCCTCGGTGACCTCATCGATCCCGTCAGAACTCCGGGTCGAGTAAGACGACACTACTGTCAAAGCTAACCATACGGGATCCGAGTTCAACGCACGAACCTTCCGCACGAGTCTCCCGGCGCAGGTAGGCCTCGAAATGAGCGCGTGGTCGGATATTGAGCCCGCATCGCTCGGTCCGATAATGGATCGGAACGACGTGTCGGGCGGCGAGTCTTCGCCACCATTGATGGGCCTGTGCGGCGCCGACGGTAAAAAAGCCGCCTACCGGCACAAATAACCAATCGGGGTTCACGAGCGCCTCGACCAGCTTTGCCGACGGGCTGTGTCCAATATCGGACAGATGCACGATCCGGAGGCCGTCGACGCCAATGTCGAGCACATCGACCGCCCCGCCACGGCGGCGACCACCATATTCATCGTGAAACGCACCGTGTCGACGAACCGCGAACGGCCCGTAGCTTGCGTCTCCAATGATAAGATGCGGAGAATTGCGCAGAGGTTTCAAAGCGCAATGATCGGCGTGTTGGTGGGAGCACACCACCGCGTCGGCCTGGTAGTCGATGGGCCGGTAGGCCATCTTGCCGCCGAAACCGCCCGGGTCATACGGATCGATGAGCAGCGAGGTGCCGTCCTCACTCTCTAATAACACCGCCGCATGACCGAGGAATCGTGCCTTCATAGGCTCATTATAGCCGATGATCGGCCGCGATCCCAGCCCGCCCTGCGGCTGGCCAGCGGGGATGTCACGCGCGCTTTACTCACGCGGATCGAAGCTCGACACCTCGGCGAGCTCCTCGAAGAGCTGGCGTTCGCGGTCGGTGAGCTCGTCGGGCACGCGCACCTGGAGCCGAGCGTAAAGATCGGCGCGCTCGCCGCTCTTTTTGGTGGGCAGCCCCTTGCCGCGCAGCCGAAGCTTCGAGCCACTCTGCGAGCCCGCCGGCACCGTCAGAGTCACCGGGCCCTCGAGGGTGGGCACCGAGACCTTGGCGCCCAGTGCAGCCTCCCAGGGCGCGACGGGCAGGTCGGTGTAGAGGTCGTGGCCGTCGACCTCGAAGACCGGATGCGCAGCGATCTCGATCTTGATGCGCAGATCGCCCGGCTCGCCGCCCGAAGGCGATGGTTCGCCCTCGCCGGCCAGCCGAATGACGGTACCCTCGGTGGTGCCTCGGGGGATCTTGACCTTGTAATTTTTATGACGGCGCACCACGCGCCCATCGGCGGTGCGCTCTTGGACCGGGAGCGCGATCTGCTGCTCGGCGCCGGCGGCGACGTCCTCGAGGCGCACTCGAAGTGTGGCCTCCCGCGAGCGCCCCTTGCGCGCACCTCGTCCCTGCCGGCCACCCGCTCGGCCGCCCGGAAAGCCTCGGCCTTGCTGGCCAAAGCCGCCCGCACCGCGAGCTGCGCCGCCGGGACCTCCGCCGCCGAAGAAGGCGTTGAAGAAATCGCTGAAGCCCTGGCCACCGCCGCCGGCCGCGCCGCCGGCCGGCCCGCCGCCGCCGAAGATATCCTCGAAGCCGCGCCCGCCGCCCATATTGACTCGAATATTCTCCCAGCCCGGCGGGGCTTGGCCGCCGCCGCCGGCGGATTGGTACTTTTTCCAGTCCTTGCCCAACTGGTCGTATTTCTTGCGGGTCTCGGGGTCCTTGAGGACCTCGTAGGCTTCGTTGACCTTCTTGAACTTCTCCTCGGCGTCGTCTTCTTTGCTCACGTCGGGGTGAAACTTACGCGCGAGCTTGCGGTAAGCCTTCTGGATCTCCGCCTGCGAAGCGCCGCGATCGACCCCCAACACCTTATAATAGTCTTCGAACTCCACAGACACAGCTGACATCCCGCGCTAAAATAATGAGTAACAAACTTTGCCGCGACGAGAGTATAAGCACGCCGAAGCCCGAGCCAACCCGACGGCTCGAGGCGCCGAGCGGGCGGATCTACTCGTCGGGGATCGGGCGGGCGTGCTGCATCCAAACCCCCACCGCGGTCTGCTCGAGCGGGCCGAGCCCGTCGAGTTCGGCGGCGAGCAGCTCGAGGGCAGACAGATCTCCGCTTTGGAGCCGAAGCTCGGTCTGCCCGTCGCGCACCACCGTCAGCGTCGCCCCGGAGTCATCGACACTAAAACCGGGCTGGTCGTCGTAGCCTCGGCGCAGATGCCAAGAGTCGTCCTCGCGCTCGAAGATGCCCACCAGAGTGGCCTCAGCGTCCAGGACCGCCCATCCGCGGTCGGCGCGTTCGATGCGAAAATGCTCGGCCAATTCGAAGGAGTCGTCGGCGACCTGCTCGACGCCGAGCGGGTCGGATTTGTCCAGCGCGCGAAGCTCCACGCGAGCCCGCACGGGCTGTGGGTCCTCGACGTCCTCCCAGCGCACATAGCCCACCGGGGCGAGCGACTCGTCATAGACCTTGTAGCTGTCGGTGCGAGCACGCAGCTTGCGCAGCGGTTGGCCATCGGCACCGACGACGAGCACGCGCCGGCCGGTGGAGTCGAGTTTTTGTCGGAATTCCTCGGCCGAGTCGGACGGATCTTCGCGACAACCGGCGACGGCGGCGACGATCAGCACCAGCAATCCAACTTTGCGCAATGACGCGCCGATTCGGCCGCGCCCGTGGCCGGCGGTCATTTCTTCGCGGCGATCTCGATGCCTCGGTCTTTGCATATCTGGTCCAACAATCCGTTGACGAAGCCCGGAGTGTTCTGCTCACCGTAGTCCTTGGCGAGCTCCACACAGGCGTTAATCACAACCAGCGGCGGCGTCTTCTCCGACAGGATTTCCCAGACGCCCAGGCGCAGGATATTCCGGTCGATGACCGCCATGCGCTCGACACGCCAGCGCGGGCTGACCTGCTGGATCTCGTCGTCCAGCGCGGGGCGCTGGTCGATCACGCCGCGAACGCGCTCTTCGACCTCCTGCCAGACATCGGGGACGTCGGGCTCCAGGTCGTGGGCGATATGATAAAATCCCTCGATCGCCTCGGGCACGAGCTGGTCGACGGCGTCCATGCCGTACAGCACCCAAAGTGCGATCTCGCGGGCTCTCTGTTGATCAACGCTCATGAGGTGGGTTCCATTTCAGCAAAGAGGTTGGCCATCTCCACGGCGGCCAGAGCCGCTTCGACGCCCTTGTTGCCGGCCTTCGAACCGCTGCGCTCGATGGCTTGCTCGAGGGTGTCGCAGGTGATGACCCCGAAGGCCACCGGCAGCCCATAATCCCGGCCGACCGAGCCGATGCCCTTGGTTGCCTGAGAGGCAATATAGTCAAAATGCGGCGTCGCCCCACGGATGAGCACGCCCAGGCAGATGATCGCGTCAAAATCGCCGGTCTCGGCCACCCGGGCGGCGACCTGGGGCAACTCGAAGCTGCCCGGGCACCGAAACACCGTGATGTTCTTATCGTCCGCCCCGTGGCGCACCAGCGTATCGCAGGCCCCGGCGACCAGCTTCTCCGAGAAGATGTCGTTCCAGCGCGCCGCCACGATCGCAAAGCTCTTGCCCTGGGCGGTGAGATTTCCTTCGATGTAATTAGGCATGTCTGGTTCTCAAATTAATTTATATATTTATGATCATCTGTAGTGATTCACACGCCCCACCGCCTAGGCAAGCCTAGCACGGTCAACCCGCATAAAGGCGCAAGCTCCCGCTCCGCAAAAGCCAAGGCGCTTCTATACGTCCTCCCTGGACCCCTGGACCCCTGGACCCTTGGACCCCTGATCGATCGGAACCTGTTCGACGACCTGAAGGCCGTAGCCGTCGAGGCCAATGACCTTTTTGGGGCGGTTCGTCAACAGTTGCATCTTGCCGACGCCGACGGCGGCCAAGATCTGGGCGCCGATGCCGACCTCCTTGAGGGCCTGCTTGGGGCGGTTGATCTCGGCCTCGGTGCGCTTCTTCTCGGCGTGGGGGCTGGCGTCGAGCAGGCCGTGGCGGCGAAGCAGGTCGCGCGCCGAGCGGGCGGTCTTGTCCAGGTAGACGATGACCCCCTTGCCTTCCTCGCCGATGCGCTGCATCGACCCGGTGATCTTGGTGATGCACTCGCACTCGCGATGCATGAACACGCCGATGGTGTCGCAGCGATGCTGGACGCGCACCAGCGTGGGCTGGTCGGGCGTGGGGTCGCCGCAGACGAAGGCAAAATGCTCGGAGCCGTCGAGCAGGCTCTTGACCACCTTGACCCGCCACTGGCCCTCATAGTCGGTGGGAAGCTCGCTATCCTCGATGATCTCGACGAGGCTCTCGCGGCGCAGCCGATAATTGATGAGGTCGGCGACGCTGACGATCGGCACGCCGTGCTCGCGGGAGAACTCCTCGAGGTCGGGCATCCGCGCCATGGTGCCGTCTTCCTTCATGATCTCGCAGATGACCCCGGCGGGCTCCAGGCCGGCCATGCGGGCCAGGTCCACGCTGCCTTCGGTCTGGCCGGTGCGCACGAGCACCCCGCCGTCCTGAGCGCGCAGCGGGAAGATGTGTCCGGGGGTCACCAGGTCGGAGGGTTTCGCGTCCTCGGCCACCGCCACCTCGACGGTGCGGGCCCGGTCGGCGGCCGAGATCCCGGTGGAGATCCCCTCGCGCGCCTCGATGCTCACCGTGAACGCGGTGCCGAATTGGCTGTCGTTGCTGGTGCGGTCGACCATCATCGGAATCTCGAGTTGGTCGAGGCGCTCGCCGGTCATCGTCATGCAGATCAGCCCGCGGCCGTGCATGGCCATGAAGTTGATCGCCTCCGGGGTGACCTTTTCGGCGGCAAAGCACAGGTCGCCCTCGTTTTCGCGGTCTTCATCGTCGACCAGAATGACCATCTCGCCGGCGCGGATCGCCTCGATCGCTTCTTCGACTCGTTGCAGATCTTCTTCCATGATGGGTACCTCAAAATCCCATGTCGTCGAGCATTTTCTTGGTGATGCCGCTATCTTTGTGCGGGGCGACGAACTTTTCGACGTATTTGCCGATGACGTCCGCCTCCAGATTGACCCGATGGCCGGGTCCGTGCTCGGTTAGATGTGTATGCTGGGCGGTGTGCGGAATGATCGCCACCGAAAATCGTGCCCCATCGACGCTGTTGACCGTCAGGCTGACCCCGTCGATGGTCACCGAGCCTTTGCCGATGAGATAGCGCGCGACCGCGTCGGGGGCGTCGAATTCGAGCACCCAGGCGTTCTTGGCGCGCTGCTTGGCGACGAGCTCGCCGACGGCGTCGACGTGGCCGAGCACCATATGGCCGCCGAGACGGTCGCCGACGCGCAGCGCGCGCTCGAGGTGGACGCTGTCGCCGACCTTGCGCTCGCCCAGCGTGGTGCGCGCGAGCGTCTCCGGGCTGGCCTCGACGCCGAAGGTGCCCGCCCCGATCTCGGTGACCGTCAGGCACGCACCGTCGACGGCGATGCTCTCGCCGAGCTCGACGTCGTCGAGGTCGAAGGCGGTGTCGATGCTCACCTTCCAGTCGGAGCCCGACTGGGTCAGCCGTGCGATGGTGCCGATGTCCGAGACCAGGCCGGTAAACATTCTCAGGCCTCCTGGGCCACGCCGTCGGCGGCTCTTTCCGGGGGCGCCTCGACAAAGGCGCGATGACGATGCGGAACGGCGCCGCGGAACAGCGCCTCGCGGCCGCCGATGAGCTCCAAGTCGATGAGATCGAGCTCCAAGGCGTCGGCCATCTCGGGGATGCCGCGGCCGGCTACGGCCGTCGGAGCCCCCTGGCCGCCGATGATCTTCGGAGAGACGAATGCGTAGACCTCGTCGACGAGTTGGTGGTCGAAGAGGCTGCCCAGAAGCTGGCTGCCGCCCTCCACTAACACGCTCAACAATTCACGCCCGGAGAGATTCCGCAACAACTCCTCGAGGTCCAGGCGCCCGTCGGCGTCGACGGCCACCCGGCACAGCTCGACACCACGAGCCAACAGGATATCGGCGCGCTCCTCGGGGGCGTCGGGTCCGACGACCGCGATGGTCTTGGCGCCGGTGGATTCGGGATTGTAGACGTTGGCGTCCAGCGAGGCAGACAGGCTGGCGTCGAGCACCACGCGCACCGGATCACGGCCCCCGTCGAGGCGACAGGTCAGCCTCGGGTTGTCGCTGCGAAGCGTGCCCGTGCCGACCATGATCGCGTCGTGGGTGTCGCGCAATCGGTGGACGCGCTCGCGCGCCGCCGCGCTCGAGATCCAGGCCGAATCCCCGGTCGACGTGGCGATCTTGCCGTCGAGGGTCATCGCGTATTTGACGCTGACCCAGGGAAGACCGGTGGTGATGCGCTTGAAATAAGCTCGGTTGAGCTGGCGGCTGGCGGCCTCGAGCACCCCGGAGACGACGTCGACGCCGGCGGCTTGGAGGGCCGCGATGCCGCGTCCGGCGACCTCGGGGAACGGGTCGAGTGTGCCCACATAGACCCGCTCGATGCCGGCCTCGATGATAGCTTCGGTGCAGGGGGGCG
>JBKGZI010000162.1:0-11757 GCA_046545675.1 Persicimonas sp. | reverse complement strand
GCCCGCAGTACCCCAAGCCTGCCGTTACCGCTTAAACCGCCGAATATACAACTTCGGGTCCATCCCCTTCGCCCAGCGCACCAACACCTGAACGGCTCCCTGGTCGGGTTGCTGCTGATCCAGATTGACGTGGGTCCACACGTCCTCGACCTCACAGACCTTGGTCTGGCCTTGCCAGCGCACCAGCACGTGTTCTCCGATCAGCGGCACGCGGTATTCGTGCTCGGAGCGGGCACCGGGAATGGGAACCTCGGCGTTTTTGTCGACGATGAGAATCTGGTACATATGAGCCTCCTATGTAGCAACTGGAACATGCAGTCGATAAGTATATGTGTTCTGGCGGGCGTTCGGAAGTATACGGAGAAGCCGATGAAGTCGGCAGCATATTTCATACTCTTGGCGGCGCTGGGTTTGACGGCCTTTGCTTTAACCGCAACAAGTTTTGCTGCGTCGGCGTGGGCTCAATCCGAGGAGGCGGCCTCCCCGCAGCCGGAGCCCGACGAGGATAAGGCCCGCACCGAGCGCGACGATGACGAGGCGCCCCCCGGCAGTCCCTTTACCGCCGGCGAGTTGAAGACACACCCGCGCGACACCGACTTCGGCCAGCGCGAGCCGCATCGCAAAGAGCGTTTTGTCTACGACGACGCGCACCTGGGCGCGGTGGATCGCCGCCGTCAGCTCAGCCCGGTGAGCGACCGAAACATCCTGGCGCCGCTGGCTCAGACCCCCGCGGAGGGGACCGTCTCGTACGGCAATTATAATATCGCCGGAAGCGTCCTCACCTACGCGGCCTCCGACCAGTTGGCGGTGACCGCCGGCGCCCTGCTGCCGCTGGGCAATGAGGACTTCTTGGGATCGGTGTCGGCCAAATACAAATTCTACGAGACGCGGGATCTCATCGTCTCGGTGCTGCCTTTTGGCGCCTATGCAAACGGCGCTCAGCGCCTCGACACCAGCCACACCGGCCTCGGCGCCGGCCTGCTCGCCGACCTTCACCTGAGCGACTCGATCGTCGTCGGCGCCGGAGTCAGCGGCTTCGCCGCCCTCTACGGCACCTACGAGCGCAACTCGACGGATTGCACGCGCTCCGAATTTCGCAACGACGGCTGTGAGATCGTCTCCGACGGCGAGGCGCTGCCCGCCGGCGGCCACTGGATGGCCGCGACGTTGGGCACGGTCTGGTACGTAGCCGATTCCCTTGCGTTTAACGTCGAGTTCATTCACGGCCTAAGCTGGGGCAGCTTCCTCGGCGTCGAAGACGACGCAACCAGCGATGATACCGACGGAGATCTCGAGGCCGCCGGCCGCGCTCGCCTCCAAGACCCTGAATTCGCCACCGGCCTGCCCAACGGCGGCGGCCCGGTCATCTCCCTCGGCGCGACCTGGTCGGGCGAGCGTTCGGCCGTACAATTCGCCATGGTTTTCCTGCGCGAGCCCGACAACCCCGACACCCAAGTCCTCGACGAGAGCCGCTCATTTAATGGTGTTCCGATGTTGTCGGGGAGCTTTAATTTTTGACGGAATGGGAGACGGAGATGTTGGCTAGCACGTGCAAGGCCCCCTCCGCCTTCGGCACCTCCCCTTCGGCTTAAACGACAAGCCGGCGGGAGGAAATGGCCGACAACCCGATACGCTCCAGAGAGCCGACCATTCGCCCCCCGTCGCTCCGTTTATGCGGGTTGACCGTGCGATGGGGGGCAGCCGCGCATGCGGCGGGGGGCCTCCCACAACAACCCCATCAGCCAACCCAAAAAAAACATGACCAACCCCACATTCGGCACTCAGCTCCCTCACCTCGCCACCGCCATCCCGGGGCCGAAGTCCGTCGACCTCGTCGGCGAGCTCGCCCGCAGCGAATGTCCGGCGATCACCGCCCGGCGGGCGCGGCGCGAGCGGCAGTCGGGGGTGCCCCAGGATCCGATCGTGTGGGAGCGCTCGTTGGGGGCGAATGTCGAAGACGTCGACGGCAATATCTACGTCGACCTCACCGCCGCCTTCGCGGTGGCGGGCCTCGGGCATAACCCGCCCCGGGTCGTCGAGGCTGCTCGCGAGCAGGTCGGCCGGCTCACCCACGCGATGGGCGACGTCTACCCCAGCCGTGTGAAGGTCGAGCTGGGCACGCGCCTGGCGAGCATCGCCCCCGAGGGCCTCGAGCAATCGATCTTCGGGCTCTCCGGCGGCGAGGCGGTGCAGGCGGCGCTCAAGACCGCCGTGATGCACACCGGCAAGCCGGGCGTGATCTCGTTTTGGGGCGGCTACCACGGCCTGTCCTACGGCGCGCTGAGCGCCACGGCGTATCGGCGCGAATTTCGCGAGCCGTTCCTCGACCAGCTCAGCCCGCACGTCGATCACGTCCCGTTCCCCGACCCCTATCGGCCGCCCTTCGGCATGAGCCACGACGCCTCACCCGAGGAGATCTCGCGGGCCGTGCTCGCCCACCTGCGCGGGATGCTCTCGCACCCGGCCAGCGGCGGAGAGGGCATCGGCGCGGTGATCATCGAGCCCATCCAGGGCCGCGGCGGCGAGGTTGTCCCGCCGGCCGGCTTCTTGGCCGGGCTGCGCGAGCTCTGCGACGAGTTCGGCCTGGTGCTCATCTTCGACGAGATCTACACCGGCCTGGGGCGCACCGGCGAATTCTTCGCCTGCCAGCGCGAGGCCGTCACGCCCGACATCATGTGCGTGGGCAAGGCATTGGGCGGCGGGTTTCCTTTGTCTGCGGCCATCGGCCGCCCCGAGGTCATGGGATCGTGGGGCCTATCTTCGGGCGAGGCCATCCACACCTCCACATTTTTGGGCAATCCGCTGGGCTGCGCGATGGCCAAGGCGGCCATCGACACCCTCGTCGACGAGGACTGGCCCGCCCGCGTCAAAACTCGCGGCCAAGCCTTGCTCGAGCGCCTCGAGGCGCTGCGCGCCCGCTTCCCACAGGTCATCGGCGACGTCCGCGGCCACGGTCTGATGCTCGGCATCGACCTGGTCAGCGACCCAGACACCCGCCAACCCGACGGCGCGCTCGCCCTGGCCCTGACCAGCCACTGCCGCAACAACGGCTACCTGGTCCTGCCCTCTGGCGTCCACGGCAACGTCCTCGCCCTGAGCCCGCCATTCGTCATAACCGACGAACAACTCGACGGCTTTTTCGAGGTGTTCGAGGAAGGCCTCGAGGATCACTAAACCCGAGCGAGCCACTACACCCGGTTCACGTGCCTTCCCCTGGACCCCTGGACCCCGGGACCCCCGAACCCCTGACCTTGACCTTTCCCCCCATTCGGCTTAATCACAAGGAGTCGAGAAACGAACCATACACCTCAACTTACCGCCGGCGCCACGCATGTCGAAGTCTCCACCCAAGGCCAATGAAACTGAACACTCCTCCGGGGGCGTGCTAGTCAAGCAGGTCGACGGTGACAACCAGGTCTGCCTGGTTCAGATCCCCACCCGCGGCGGAAATCCGAGCTGGCGGTTGCCCAAGGGCGCCATCGAAGAAGGTGAGACATCCGAGCAGGCGGCCATCCGCGAGACCCGCGAGGAGACCGGCTGCAACGGCGACGCGCTCTCCGAGCTCAGCGATGTCGAGTATTGGTACACGCGCCGCGACGACGACACCGGCGAGCGCATTCGAGTGCGCAAGACAGTCGACTTCTTTTTGATGAAGTATACGAGTGGCGTGGTCGAAGATCACGACCACGAGGTCGAAGAGGCGAAGTGGTATAGCTTCTCCGACGCGCTCAGCACCATCAGCTACGACGCCGAGCGCCGCGTCCTCCAGGAGGCCATCCACGCCTGGGACGCCTACCTATACCGGCAGGGATTCGAAGAGGAAGAAGAAGAGGGCGTCAGCTCCGGCGTTTGAGCCGGCTGTCCGCAGCAAGGCTGTTGAGCAGTTAAGCAGTTCCCCAAGCCTCAAGACCGCCTTTCCGCACAACTTAGAAGGGGCGAGGCCAATCCGGTCGGAAGCGTCTCATCGACTTGCTCGATGAGCTCACTGTCGACCTCCTCGTAGGCGTTCGCCTCGCCGGCGGTGATCTTGGTCTCGAGCACGAACTTCTGGTCGGCCGAGCTGATCACCAACCACACCGGCCACGGCTGATTGGCGTTGCGAGCTTCGAGCATATGCTCGGGCACCGGCGTCGTGTACAGCCGGTAGTCGGGGTCCTCGATGACCCGGGCCTCCTCGCCATTTTCGATCCACCGAAACACGCCGTCTTCAGCCTGTAGATCCCGGCGGACGTCGACGGTGCGCATCGCCTGCTGCTCGAAGAAACCCCGCAGAAAATAAAACAGAACCATCCACGCCACGATCACCACCGCCGAGATGATCAGCGCGTCGGCCGGCGCCGCCTGCACGCCCTCGAAGGCCCGCGCCATGGCGATGAGCACCGCCGCCGTGCCGCCGATCAGCCCGGCGACGAGGGGGTGTGCTCCGATCCAACGCAGCAGCCGACCCACCGGCCCGGTGCGCGGCTCCTCGGTGATCGTCTGATACGAAACTTCGACGTCGGCCATGGCTGTTGCCACCAGTGGAGAGAGTATTTAAAAGGGTTCTAAATTGACTTGACGTTACGCCTTCCGATCATAGGTTGTCCTCGCCGCTAAGAGAATCGGCGCCCGTTTGTGCGGGTTCCACCGATCCAACCAAACTTCGTTGTATGGAGGAAACCATGGCCAACCAAGAAACCACCAAGCAGCTCAACCAACTACTCGCTGACTATATGGTCCATTATCAGAAGCTGCGCAACTACCACTGGAACGTAAAGGGCCACGAATTCTTCAAGCTGCACGAGAAATTCGAGGAGGCCTACGACGCCACCGCCATGTGGGCCGATGAGATCGCCGAGCGTGTCTTGGCGCTCGGAGAACGCCCCTATTCGACGATGGCCGAATTCCTGGACAACGCGAGCCTCGACGAGGATAGCGACGTGCCCCACTGGCGCACGATGGTCCAGAATCTGGCCTCGGATATCGAGAAGCTCAACAAAAACTCCATCCAGATCATCGAAGCCGCCGAGGACAAGCACGACCGCACCACCGCCAACCTGCTCGACGACATCGTCGACGCCCAGGAAGAGCGCCTGTGGATGTTCCGGACTTTCCTGAAGGAGTAACAACCGACATCATCTAACCGGAGCGACGCCGTCCCTGGCGTCGACGCCAGGGACGGCGTCGCTCCGATCTGAGCCCCCAAGCCCTCAATCACTCGGCCACGGGTTGGGCGGCGCGCCGGCCTCTTCCTGGCCGCCGCGCTCCTCGATATTCGAGATCAACATCCGCATCAGCGCCAGGTCGGCTTCGATGTCGACGTCGCGCTCCTCCTGGGCGTTCAGCCAGGCGGAGACGTTGTCTGCCAGCGGCACGAGGATATTCAGCGCCGAGTTGGGCGCGCCCTGCTCGACGCGCTCGGTAGCCATCTTGAATCCGGTATAGATATTGAGGGTGACGAAGCCTTTCTCGACGGTGAAGTTCTCGAACTCGCCGGCCGCCGGGGTCTGTCCGGGCTCCAGCGGGTTGATCAACTCGAGCTGTTGCTGGAAGAATTGATCGGTGCGCGGCTTTCGATAGTCCAGCATCAGATCACCGAGCAGCGATCCCGCCGGCGTATCGGCCAGGATCTGCTCGTCGCTGGTGGGGATGAGCTCGAGCAGCATGATGCCGCCGCCGCCGCGCCGTCCCTCGCCGGGGCCGACATCGTCGGCGGACTGGCGGCTGGCCAAGAACATCGCCGGTATGTCGATGCGCGCCTCGGTGCCGGTGCCGGACCACTGCCGCGTGCCGTAAGCCGCCCGGAATCGGTAGGCCTCGTCGCCGGCGAAGTCGATGGTGATATCCTCGGCGATCGGCACCAAAAAGGTGTTGATCTCCTCGACGAAGACCTCCTCGACGGCGGCGGCGTTCTCCAAAAAGTAGAAGTTGCCGCTTCCCTCCTCGCTGAGCTGGCGCATCAGTCGCAGGTCGAATTCGTCGCCCACCCCGACGGTGGTCAGGCCGATGCCGGCCTCGGCATGGGAAGCGCCCAGGTTGACGATTCGGTCGGTATTGGTGATCCCGGCGGTGGCCACGCCGTCGCTGAGCAGAATGACCCGGTTTTGCAGGTCGTCGGCGCGATGCGCCTCGACTTGTCCGGCTGCCAGCTTCAGGCCCTCGTAGATATTGGTCGAGCCGGCCGGGCTCAGGCCGCGAATCTCGTCTCGGAGCCGGTCGCGCGACAGGTCGTCTTCGGGCGTCGAGCGGTAGACCACGCGCGCCTCGGTATCGTAGGCGACCAGCGTGACCTCGTCTTTGGGGCCGAGCTCGTCGGCCATCATCAACAAGCCGGCGCGCACCGATTCGATCGGCTGGCCGCCCATCGAGCCGCTGACGTCGATCGCCACGGCGAGGTTCAGCGGCGGCCGCTCGAAGTCGTCGGGATGCAGCGCAGTGTTGACCCCGATCGCCACGGTCGTGCAATTCGAGCCGTTGATCATATTGCCCTGCACGCCGAACATCCCGTGCAGGCAGATGTCCTGGCCGCAGTCGGCCGGCGGCAGCTCGAATTTGTGCTCGTTGAAAAAGCCCACCGCATCGAGCGTGCTCGGCGCGGGGATCTCTCCCTGTTCGATGAGCCCGCGAAACCGGCCGAAGTCCTGCGCGCCCGATTGGCCGACGCCGGTCGAGTTATTGCTCCCGTTCGGAGCCCTACTCGCACTCCCCGAAAAATCGGTGGCATCATCACTGCTGCAGCCGGCGAAGAGCAACGCCACAACGGCCAAGACCATCAGGGCGAGCGTCGGACGCTTCATTCTGTCGAGCATTATTCTGTCGAGCATTTTGGGGCTCCCTTGAAGCAAAGTTCTCGGGTCAATTTCGGATCACGACTGCGGCTTCAAAATAGCGATTGCCATTGCTGTCGAGCTGGCTCGACACCGGGTCGTCGCAAGACGGATCGAGCACCGGCCGCGTAAGCGAGCGCATCAAGAACAAGCGCGGCGCTCCCTGCGCGGGCAGCGACGCCTCGCCCGGCCGCACCAAGGGGGCGTCCGAGCGAGTGGCGAGGCGCATGTCGACCGGCAACTCCGTCTGGCCGCAGGCGGCCTCGACGGGCGGGCAATCGAGGCGAGGGCGGTACTCGATGTCGAGCACGTCGGTGACGCCCACCGGCAGCTCGCTGCCGCGCACCAGGTAGACCTCGGCCAGGCCGAAGTATTCGGCGTCGCCGGTGACCTCCTCGATCTCTACGCGCAGCCCCTCGGCGTTGGTAGATGATATGGAGTGAAAGCGCACGCTCGTCCGAAGGTCCTCCGACGGCTGGGCCGGCTGCAGCGCTTCGAAGGGCATGCAGATCAAAACCTCGCGGTCGAGCTCTGGGTTCGTGGCGTCTTGTAGCTCCAGCGAGTGGCAGCCGTCGATGCCCTCGGAGAGTTCATCGACCAGCCAACGCCCCACGGGCACGTCCGACCAGGCCAGCGAGTTCTCGCCGCCGGGCATCCGGCACTCCTCCGGGGTCTGATCGGGCTGGTCGATGGGCTCCCATCGGCGCTCGAAGTGCAGCGGCTGGTCGTGGACGCTCTCCCACTCGTAGCGCGCCCCGTCTGGCACCCCGGCCGCGTCGGCCTCCTGCTGGGCGGTACACGCGGTGCTGCTCGCGCAGGGGCGGAATCCATACGGCCGCAGCTCCTCGGGCGCCACCTCGCTATAGTCGGCCTGCAGCACCACTGTCTGCGGATCGGGTTTGATCTCCTCGGGGATACCCGCGTCGAAGACGAAGGTCTTCGTCTCCAGCGAGTCGTCCCAGAACACCACGATATCGGCCACCGTATCGCTCTGGACGAGCGCCGCGCTGCACGGCCGGCTGCGCATCTCCTCGGAGGCCCACGGCGTCTGCTCGTCGATCCCCAGCCCGATCTCCTGGTCCGAATACAGCGCCCAGCGCACCGGCGCGCCGAAGATATCGTCGCGCAGGTAACGGTCGGGCGCATTCCGGACCTGCTCACAGTCCAACACCACGTCGTTGCGCAGGTTGCGCACCCGCAGGACGTGCATCTCACGGGTCTTATTGAGCAACGTCACCCGCGCCTGGAGCTCCTGCTCCTGAACCTCCGGATTCGGCCCACAACTGACCCCCAGTCCACACAAAAGGCCGGCGAGCACCGCCCCACAGGCTATCGGAGCAAAGCTTCTCTTCGACCAATACTGCATCAATCCAACCATTCTTTCGCTTCCTACCCATCGACCATCGGAGCCCAGCTCCGCGCCGGTCCCCGCAACTTCCCATTCGATATCCGCGATCATACGCCAACGCCCGACGCAATGAAAATGAGCGCGCCCCCGGGGCCGATTCTTACGAAAAAAGCCCGGAACTCTCGGCGAGTCCCGGGCTTCTCTCAAACGGGGTCAGCATGTGGGGTCAGATAATCCAGCGCCGACGCCACAGCGCCAGGCCACCCATCAGGGCTGCTCCGAGCAACCAACCCGGCGCCATCGACTGATTTTGGTCCACGCTATCACACGCACAACTCGAGCCGGAGACATCACCGGCCTGATTGTTGATCCCTTTATCGATATTGTCGGCGTCTCCGGCATCATCGCCGCCGGCGTCGTCTTCGCCACCGTCTGGTCCGGCATCCGGGCCCGCGTCGGGTCCGGCGTCGGGTCCGGCATCCGGCCCCGCATCTTGGCCGTGGCACGGCTTGACCGTGATCTCGTGGACCGCCGGGTCGCTGTTGACGTTGCCGTCGTTGACGACCAGCAGGAAGCTATAGTCGGTCGGGCTGTCGATCTCGCTCGGGAAGGTAATCTCGAACTCGGACTCGTCGGTCGGCCCCAGGTTCGGCAGCGGCCGGCCGGAGGCGCGGCCCCAACTATAGCTGAGCTCGTCACCGTCGGAATCCGAGGAGCTCGCACCGCTGAGGGTGATCGTCTCGTCGGCGCATGCCTCATCCGGCCCGGTGATGATCGCCTCGGGCTTCTCGTTGGGCTCTTCGCGCACGAGCACCGTGACCGTATCCGGGTCGCTGAGCTCCTCCCCGTCATTGACGATGAGTTGGAAGGTCAGCAACTCGTTGCCCGAAGACGGATCCGGCGCGGTAAACTCCGGCGTCAGCGTATCCCAGTTGGCCGGATCATCTTCAGCCGCCAGCGGCTCACCGTCGAGCTGGCTCCACTCCGGCGTCAGGCTATCCCCGTCGGGGTCGGAGCTGGCCGTGCCGTTGAGCGTGACCAGGTCACCCTCGTTGACCGCCTGGTCGCTGCCGGCGTCAGCCACCGGCTTGCGGTTGGCGGTGCTACACTCGTCGGTGGCCTGGTCACACCAGGCCCCGTCGGCGCAGTCGCGGTCGCGGGCGCAACTGGTCAGGCAGGCACCCGCATCACATAGATACGGCTCGCAATCCTCGACCGACGGCACTTCGCACACGCCATGCCCGTCGTCGTCGGCATCCCCGTCACAATAGCTCGTCGCCACCGCCTCGGTCTCCGACACACACTCCGCCGCCGCACACTCCACGTCGGTCTCGAGCCCCTCGGTCTTGCACTGCCCATCGGCCGGGTCACAATAACCCTCCGTACACGCCTCGGCCGGGTCCAACGAACAATCCTTCGCCGTCCCCACACACTGCCCACTCACGCAGACATCATCCTCGGTACACAGGTCCCCATCATCACAAGCCTTCTGCTCCGAATCCGCCACAGCCGTCCAACCCGTCGTACTACCGCCCGACGCGTCGCAGACCTCGCAGGGGTTGTTGGGGTTCTCGTCGCCGTCGTTCCAGAACTCCCCATCTGCAAAGCAGGTGGGCGCGCCGGAGTAAATGCTAATGGACCCAGTGCTGTTGAGGCTTTGACTCGAATTGTCGGCGCCACTCGCGCCGATAATAAAGTCATCATAGCCATCGTTATTGGTGTCGCCCGCCGTATTTACGTGCCGACCGAAGTGATCATCAGCATCCGAGCCCTTGCCGGTCCATGAAGGCGACGTCTGCACACCATTACTCATGCCGGGAAAGAGGTAGGCCGCGCCTTGCTCAGATGCGGCGTCCGTGTGTCTATAGGCACCGACGAGGAGGTCGTCATATCCGTCGTTATTGATGTCGCCGGCGGCACTAACTCTAGAACCGAAGCGTTCGCTCGCCGAAAACCCATTGATGATCGTGTCGTTATCGAACATGTTGGAATTATCACCGTAATAGACGTAGACGCGCCCCGCATCATTCCTGGTGTTGGTGTCGTACAGATTAGCTCCAAAAACGAGGTCATCAACGCCATCACCATTGAGATCTCCCGCGTTCAGAGAGATGCCGTGAAAACTTGTGGCTTGGCTACCTTCATGTGTCCAATCCGGTGAGTTGGAGGGGCCCGAACTGCTACCAAGGTACACTTTTACCCGGCCTGCGTTCGATCCGAAGGTCGAGTCCCAGTAAGGCTCCGAGGCCGCAATGTCATCGCAATCATTGGCATCTGCATCGAAGTTGCCAGCAGTAACGTCGAAGCCAAAACTAGCGGAGTCGGCATTTGATGTGGCCGACCACAGTGGGGTGGAGTTGAATGAGGAGCCGTTCCCATCAAAGACAAAGACACTTCCGCTAAATGAGGCATCACCTCGTGCACCCACGATGAGATCGATATCTCCGTCGCAGTTTACGTCTCCTGCAGCCACTGATATTCCGAGTTGTTCGTATGAATCAGTTCCATTCACTTCAAACAGAGGCACAGCTTCGAGAGCGGGATCAGAACTTGAACTCGTTTGTTTTCCCTCGAAGACGTAGGCTCTTCCTCTATAGGTGTCGACACCACGGGCGCCTATGGCGACGTCATCATAGCCATCGCCATTGATGTCTCCGAGTGCTGCGATGTCGTAGCCGAGGTGACCCGGCTCTTGGTCCGATTCAATGGCGACTGACGCGGTCGAGGATATTCCGGATGATGAGCCGAGAAAGACGGTTATACGACCCTCTTCCGATTCTCCGTTCGAATATTTGGGTTCGCCGACAATGATATCGTCGAATCCGTCATCGTTGAGATCACCGGCTGTACTTACCCGGAAACCGAACTCAGCATCCTCGTTGGAGCCATCGATTTGGGTGTCAGCATTGATGACCAATGGGTCGACATGAAGCGGGTAGTCCGCTTCAGAGTCGTCGATAACATACCCAAGGGTTTCATTTTCGACGACGAATCGGGCAGGTATCTGCTTCGATGAGGCATCAAAGACGATCAGGTCGTGAAGCTCGAAAAGCGGCTCTCCTTCCACGCTGATTGAAATAACGTCGCGTTCGGCATCGTGCCTATGCTCGAACTCAGCCGGGGTAGCGTACTTAATGGCTAAGCTGCCCTCTCCCTCGGGTCGTTCGGTGATATCGTAGGCCTGCTTTAGCCCTGCAACTCGATGCTCGTAAATCACATCGACACCATGGTTTGCGTACGTATACCGGGTTTCTTGGTCGCCGAACTGGGCTTCGGGTCGCTGTAACTCTGCCAGTTGCCCTTCCCGTCCAAACAAGGGGTTTCCGAAGGTATATTCTTTCCAGGTGGTCTTCATTTCGCCGTCAACACCAAAGGTTGGTGTGGGACGCAAAGTCACGGAACCGTCGGACGAAAGCTCCATGTCGGCGTGAAGCGCCAGCGAAGTTGCTGTGGCGGATGCTTTGTGGGTATCAAAACCATTCAGCACTGCAGCTTGCACTTTAGCAGCTTCTTGATGACGGTGTTCGCCCTCTTGTGAGGTTTCAGGTTGAGCCTCGGTGAGTTCGCTGGTGCTTTTCTCACTTTGCGGTTCGTGCTCATTAC
>JBKGZI010000161.1:0-11767 GCA_046545675.1 Persicimonas sp. | reverse complement strand
CCGCGCGCTGGGGAGGAGTATGGCTGCTAGATCGCTCGGGAGTTGCTTTCCGTCGGACGGCAACCACTGCACGATCACGCTGGGATACTCCTCCCTGCCGCGTCCAGCGGCGGGGAGGTGCCTGAGCAACGCGAAGGCGGAGGGGCTTCCTCAACACACTCGAATCCTCAAAGCGCCCACTCTTCCACCAGCTTCTGCCGATCTCCACCAAATTTCTGCCAATCGGCGCGCAACCGATCCGCCAAGGTCACACCGGTATCGGCGATCTCACGCACGGGCTCCAAAAACTCGCGCTCCGAGGGATGCCCGGCCTCTTCGGCCAACGCATCGAGGCCCTGGCTGGCCAATTCGACGAGCTCTTGCCCGAGCTCCTGGAGGCTGGCGTGGTCGGTACGGGCGTCGAGGCCGTCTTTGTAGGCGTCCATGAACAGTTGGGCGTGGCGCTCGGGGCTCATGTCCTCGAGCAGCGCGCGGGCGGCGTCGCGGGTGGGTCGGTGGTAGACGAGGCCCTTCCAAAGCGCCGGCACGGCCAGCATGTGGTCGCGGGGGCCGGCGTCGGCGCCGCGCACCTCGATGAAGCGCTTCAGCCGGATCTCGGGGAAGGCCGTGGACAGGTGCAGCTCGAAGTCGCCGATGGTCGCCTCGAAGCCGTCGTGGCCGTTTTCGATGAAGTCGCGGAAGGAGTCTCCGGCCTTGTCGATATAGTCGCCGCGGCGCTGGATGAAGAACATCGGCACGTCGAGGATATACTCGAGGTAGTCGCGGTAGCCCCAATCGTCGCGGTACATGAACTCCGGCCAACCGGTGCGGTCCGGGTCGGTGCGCGTCCACAGATAGCCTCGGTAGGTCTGCATGCCGCTGTCCTCGCCGGCCCGGATGGGGCTATTGGCGAATAGCGCCGAGACGATCGGCGAGATGAGCAGCGCGGTGCGCATCATGTCGGCGGCGTCGGCCTCGCTCATATAGTCGAAGTTGGCCTGCACGGTGCAGGTCAGCTTCATCATCCAGTGGGCGAGGTCGCCGCGCTTGGGCAGGTATTTGCGCATCACGCCGTAGCGCGACTTGGGCATCCACGGCACGTCGGGCGGCTCGAAGAACGGATTGAGCCCCCAGCAGGTCATCGTGAAGCGGTCGCCGACGATGGTCTTCATCAACGCCAGATGAGCGTCGAGCTCGTCGGCGGTCTCGAAGATGGTCTTGGTGATCGCGCCCGACAGCTCGATTTGGCCGCCCGGCTCGAGAGTGACGGCGCTCTGGTCTTTGCCGAGGGCGACGATCTTTTGGCGATCGAAGCTCGGCTTCCAGCCGTGGTCGTCGGCCAGCGTCTGCAGGAGGTCGCCGATACCGCCGGTCTCCTCATAAGAGACCATCCCGTAATCGGAGCGACGAAAGACGAATTTCTCGTGCTCGGTGCCCACACCCCGCTCGGAGGCAGGCTTTTCCCCGCCGCGAAAATAGTCGACCAATTGATCAGTGCTTTCGATCGGGACCAGGTTCTCATCCATCTCACGCGACATACTGCATTCCCTACTGTTGGGGGTGGATCGCACTCGATGAGGGCGGGGCCGGACTGGCTGTAATTTGCACCCTCTTCAAGTAGGATGCGTTCTTAGTGTAGCGGGTTGCAAATCACAACCGTCTCGCGCACGCTTGGGCGGCCGGACTTTCGTCGCGCCGAGGTCGTGTTTACACTCGGGAGCGACTTATTCCTCCGTCATTCCTCACGGAGCTTTGATGACATACGCTGCTAAAATATCGATATTTGCTGCTCTCCTGCTCAGCATGCTCGTCTCTGTCGGGTGTGGAACCACCAGTCAGACGCGCGCCGATCTGTGGCCCGCGCCGGATGCGCTGCCCGACGAGCCGCCCGACGACCTGAACACCGAGGCCCCGGCGGCCTTGTTGCGGGCCGGCAGCGACGGCTTCGTCTACGTGGTGGGCATGGACGACGACGTCGCGCTCGGCACGTCGTTTATGGGCCGCTACAGCGGCGAGTGGCCGGTGCGCGACGTCTCCCGCCCCACCCTGGTCAGCGGCCGGCTGGTCCAGACTTACGGAGACGGCGTGGGGCTGGTCCACCTGACCTACACGTTGCCCGACGCCGAGGCCGACGGCCTGGAGGTCACCTGGGAGAGCGAGCCCGTCGACGACAACCTCGGCAAAGGACGCGCTCAGATCACCTCGGTGGCCGAGGCACCCTCGCGTGATGTCGGATTGTCCATCGGCACCGACCACGGGGTGCGCGCAGGCGACTTCTACGCGCTGCTGCGCGATCCGGCCGCCGACTCCGATTCGGCCGACGCCGAAGACGAAGCCGGCGAACTCGAACCGCTCGACATGCAGCTCACCCGCCGACTCGCCGACGTATGCATGGTCCAAGAGGTCCAGGACGAATCATCTAGCTGCGTGCGATGGGGGGGCAGCCAGCGCCATCCCGGCATCCAGCGTGCGCGTGAGGGTGATGAAATCGTATTTTTGGAGCACACCTTTGGCGCCGCACCGCGCGAAGGCGTCATCCATGTAGCGGCGGTCACCGACGGCGACGAGAGCATTCAGAGCGCGTTGGTCGCCGCGACGGAGACCTATCTGGAGAGCGTCACCGAGCCACACGCCAGCGTCGAGGCGACCGACGTCGAGCTCGATGCGACCGCCGCGGACTTCTACGACGTCTCCGACGAGATCGAGCCGCGCGAGGGCCCCCAAATGGTCATCGGACTGTCGGTCGCCGACATCGACGGCGAGCGTCGTCTCATCGGCAATTATACCGGCGCCGGCGCAGCCGCCGGCCCGGGCATGGTCGCCGCGCCGCCCGAGCGCGGCGTCGACCTGGGCCCGGCCGACAGCCCCGACGCCGACCGCGTCGAGAGCTTCGTGGCCACGGTGTGGTCGGGCATGCTCGTCTACCGCGGCCAGACCTCCGAAGCGCTCGTCCAGCTCCACCGGATGCTCGGCGATCCCAAGCTCGACGGCCCGCTTCGCTGGCACGCACGCGACCAACTCGCGATGCGCTGGGGCGCGCTGGGCAATTATCGTGAGTCGCTGTGGCTGGTGCTCCAGGACGAGAGGGTGGCCACCCAAAAAGACGATCGCCAGGCGTGGCTCAACGCGCTCGGCACGCGCGTTCGCCTCTATGACTTCCTCGACCTACCCGCGCGCGCCATCTCCACGGCGCGGCGTTATTTAGAGGCGCGCGAGCAGGACAAGCCGGGCACCTCTTGGCGCTCGGCGCAGGCGATGTATGCCGAGATGCTCATGAACGACGAGCGCACCGAGGACGCCCTCGAGGTCGTCGAGCTGCTCCAAGAAGCCTGCCCCGAGGGCTGCGATGGCGAGTTGGTCTCGCATATCTCCGGCATCTATTGGAGCGCTCCCGCTGAGGAGACCGAGGTTCGACGCGAATTGCTCGACTTCATCATCGACCACACCGACGACGACAAGCCCGGCCAGGTGGCGTCGACGCGCCTGTACCAGGGGCTGTACGCCATGGGCACCGAAGATTACGCCCAGGCGCTCGTCGCCTTCCTGGAGGCCGAGCGGCTCTACGAAAAGCGAGAGAACCTCTCCGGGCAGGCTCGCGCGGCCTATTTCGCCTTTATCGCAGAGCTCAGCCGCGGCAATCCGCAGGAAGCCTACGAGAAGGCAGAAAAGGCCCAGGAACTCGAGCGAGAGCTCAACGATTATCGCTCGCTGGCCGAGATTTACGCCCAGATGAGCGCGCTGTACACCAACCCGGAGTTTTTGGAGAAGCCCGGCCCCTATCTGGGCGCGGCCAGTCGCGTGCTGACCAACGCCGTCGAGTCGCAGATCGCGATGGGCGACTTCGGCGGCGCCGCCGAGAGCCTGCTCGGCCTGGGTGGCTTCATGCTCAAGATCGGCAAGGGCGCCCAGGCCCAAAGCGCGCTCACCGAGGCGATCGGCTACGCGATCAGCTTCCAGCGCTTCGACGTCGCCGCCCTCGCCCATCTATACCTGGGCATTATCGCCCAGCAGCAGGGAGATATGGAGACCTTCCAAGACCAGATTCAGAAGGCGCAGATGATGGCCGAGCTCTCTGATGATCCTGAAATTAAGGAAGCCATCGATAATGCGTTGAGCCCCGATCAAGAGGAAGAGCCGCCGACGCAGTTGCTTTGAGGCGTGGAGGCGTGGAGGCGTGGAGGCGTGGAGGCGTGGAAGCGTGGAACCGTTGGATCCATGGAGGCGTGGTAGAGCACATGGAGCGCCCTTGAGGCCGTGGAAACAGCCGCGCCCATCATCATGGATGGCTCGAGCGGCGCAGAATGCCGCAGTCGGCTAGCTCAGTCATTCCAAGCTGCTCAATGTGCTCTTCCACGACTCCACGAAGCAATGTTCCATGCTTCCATGATCCAATGCTTCCATGATCCAATGCTTCCATGATCCAATGCTTCAGTGACTCCATGACCCAACAACCACATAAGCAGTAACCGATGAAACCGTACATATTAAAAATGCGCCCGTACCTTCGACCGAAAGTTTGGGGCGGGCGCAAATTATCGACCGTTTTTGGAAAAGAATTGCCCGCCGATGGGCCCTTTGGAGAGGCATGGGAGGTCTCGGACCTGCCCGAGGGTCAGTCGACCATCGTCAACGGGCCGCTGGCCGGAAAGAGCCTGCTCGATGCCTGTAACTTATGGGGGGAGGTGCTCACGGCCGGCTCGGCCGATGAACGGTTTCCGCTGTTGGTCAAGGTGCTCGACGCCCAGGACGACCTGAGCGTGCAGGTCCACCCGGGCGAGGACGATATCGCCCGGCTGGGCCTCGACGCCGACTCCAAGGACGAGTGCTGGCTCATCCTCGACGCCGATGACGACGGCTGCATCCTGCACGGCTTCGACGGTGCGACCACACCGGCTGATTTTCGTATGGCGGTCGAGGAAAACCGCGCCGCCGACGTGCTCAGGCGCGTGAACGTCCAGGCCGGCGACATCATCCGCGTCACCCCCGGGACCATCCACGCCATCTGCAAGGGCGTGTGCTTGCTCGAGATTCAGCAGCCCTCGGACACCACCTACCGCGTCTACGACTACAACCGGCCGGGCATGGACGGAAACCCGCGCGAGCTGCACCTCGAAGACGCCATGCGGGTGTCGAATTTCGATGCCCACCCGCCCGCGAAACTCGACAGCCGCACGAGTCGGGCCAACGACGCGGTCGATGTGCTCGTCGACGCCGAGGCTTATCGCATCGAGAGGGTGCGCCCGACGATGAGCATGAGGTGGAACGTGAGCGACTCCGGCCCGCAGGTCGTCTTTGCAGCCCGCGGCAACGTGCGCCTGGTCGCAGACGGCGTCGAGGTCGACCTCGCGTTTGGTGAGACGGCGCTACTGCCGGCCGGCCTGGGCGGTGTGAGCTTGGATACGGACGGAGGCCCCTGCGAGGTGATCGTCTCCGGACTCGGCGGCGAGCCGCTGATCGCCGAATAGATTCGCATGATTGCCATTTAAAAAGCCCCGGCTCGAGTGACTCGAACCGGGGCTTTTCGCGGTCTGATACTGCGAACTTAGAGCGCGGCACACATGCCGAAAATACATACTTCGCCGCTCGGGCACAAGCTCGTATCCAGCGGGTTTCCGTCCGACGGGCACGTACACATCTCGCCGAATATGCAATCTCCGCTGGGGCAAGCCGGGTCACACGTTCCACCACCACCACCGCCGGTCAGATCCTGGCATTCGCCGGTGGTCGAATCACAGAACGTGCCCTCTGGACATGCGTTGGGATCGTCGGAGCAGTCCGTGCCCGTCTCGGGCGGCACGCAGGTGTTGGTATCCGGGTCGCAGACCAAGTTACCGGTGCATACGCTCGGGTCGACCGAGCAATCCGGGGCTTCGCCACAGGAGCCGTCGACACAGACTTCACCGTCCGCGCAATCGGTGTTGCCCAGACATTCGACGCAGCAGTTCGACGAGCAGTAGTAGTCCTCCTGCGCGCAAGCATCTCCACCGTCGGCGGGATCGCACTCGTTCTCCGGGGCGCAGGCGAAGCATTCGCCGTTGGAGTTGCAGGTCTCGCCGGCGTCCGTGTCGCAATCGCTGTCGTCGAGACATTGGGCGCAGAAGCAGCCTTCGGCGTCGAATTTGTTGTACTCCGGGTCCGAAGCGCAGTCGTCGGGGCTGGGCGTGCCGGGCGGGCATTCATTCTCGATGCACTCGCCGGTGGTCTCGTCGCAGACTTCGGATCCGGTGCACTCTGGATCGCACGCCGAGGATTCGTCGGCTTCGCATTGATTATCGGCGTTGCACACCTCACCATCGGCACAATCCGAATCGACCGAGCAGTCCTCCTCGCCGCCGTCAACGACACACTCGTTGTTGTCGTCGCAGATCTCATCGTCCTCGCAGTCGATGGAGTTGGCGCATTCGCCGACTTCGCACTCGTTGGTGTCCGGGTCGCAATATTCGCCGTCGTCACAGTCGTCGTTGACCTCGCAGTCGTCGTCTTCGCTGGGGACGCATTCGTTGGCCAGATTGCACTCCTCGCCATCGTCGCAATCGGAGTCGTTGGTACAGTCGTCTCCACCGCCACCATCGGTCGTGCACACCCCGTCACTGCAGGTCTCTCCGGCGTCCGTGTCGCAGTCGCTATCGCCGCTACACTCCGGCCGCGAGCACACACCGTCGGGGTTTTCGTCATTGACCAGACAGATGCGGCTGGGGTCGTCCTCACAATCCTCACACGGCGCCGAGATGCATTTTTCTTGGTAGTTGCACACCGTGCCGAGCTCGCAATCGCTGTCGAACTCGCAGGACTGAGCGGAGCTGGTATCTTCAGATCCGCAAGCCGCGAGCCCGAGGGCCAACACGAATACTGTGGCCACATACAAACACGTCGAAAATGCTCGAGCCTCTGACAATTGTCTTATACCCATGGGGAAAACCTCTCTTGGAACCAAAATCTTGCGTATGGGAAACGGCGCGAACAAAAGACACACCGGCTAATGTAGTATAACGTGCGATAGTATAATGAGCTATTATTTATAATTCAAACGGTAACTGCAGGTTTGCCCTCGACGCCCTCGACGGCGTCGCTCCGGTTGAACCGCAAACTGCAGGTTTGAGGCTTGGGGCTTGGGGCTTGGGGACAGCGTCGCTCCGATCATAGCTTTCGGGCCACTTCGCGTGTGAGCGCCTCGTAGTGGCTGGCGCCGCGGCTGTCGGGGTTGAATTCGAAGATCGGCTTGCCCTCGAGCTGCGCCTTGGCCAGCGCGGTGTTGATGCCCACGCGGGTGTCCATCAGCAGCCCGCTCCAGGCCTCCTCGATCTGGGCGAGGACCTGCTCGTTGATGGAGGCGGTGCGTCCGTCCACGCGGGTGAGCACCACGCCGAGCACGTCGAGCTCGTGGCCGAGCCGCTCGTTGACGGTGACCACCGTGCCGATGAGCTCGTCGGCGCCCTGCACCGACAACGCGGACAGGTCGGTGGGGATCAGCACCTTGTCGGCGGCGACCAGCGCGTTGAGGGTCAGATTGCCCTTATTGGGCGGCGAATCGATGATGATATAGTCGTAATGGGTGCGCGTGATCTCGAGTGCGTCGCGCAGCAGCGACTCCTTGCCGATCTTCTGGGCGATGCGCCCCTCGGCCTCGGCCAGGCCCCGGTCGGCCGGCGTCACGTCGAGCCCGTCGATGCCCGAGGGCACCCGCGAGTCCAAAACCTCGAGCGGCTCGTCGCTCAACAACACCTCGCTGACCGGTTTTTTGCGCTGCGAGGAGATATGCGCCGACAGGCTGGTCGTGCAGTGCCCCTGAGCGTCCAGGTCGATGAGCAGAACGCGCGCATCCTCGAATTTGGCCAGCCCCGCCGCCAGGTTGACCGCGGTGGTCGTCTTGCCCACCCCGCCTTTGACCGTGGCGACCGCCAGGATATCAGCGTGACGCTCTCCCCGGGGATATGTGGCTTCACTTTTGACCAGGCGCTTGAGGCCGTTGGTGATCAGGTTTCGCATGTTGAGTCCGGAGCCTATGTCCGTGTTGGCCAGATGTAGTGATGTGGCTGACATTACAGGGGTTGCTTGGTTGACGCAATGCGTCACGGCTCCGAGAGAGTAAGAGAGTGAGAAAGTAAGAAAGTAAGATGGAGAACTTGGCATACCGAGCGGTGGCCGACGGTTGCGGTTTTTGCTGTATCTAACTCTCTCACTTTCTGACTTTCTTACTCTCTTGCAGTACCAACCCGGTTGCCAACACGCCACAAAATCCATATAGAGAAGCCGCGCAAAACGCGCCTTCCGCCACAGTCCCCGAGGTAAGCCGTGAGCGACACGCCAAAGACCCCTCACCGTTCGACGCTTGGCACCGATTCCTTTGCCAAAAACCCGCGCACCACGCCTGCAGATCATGTCTCGCAGGGCATCAAATTCGAGGAGCCGCTCATCTTCGAGCGAAGCCAGCCCGGCCGGGTGGGGTTCTCGCTGCATGCGGACGATTGGGATGTGCCGCGAGTCGATCCAAATCAGGCGTGGGACGAGGACCTGGTGCGCTCGGAGAAGGCCGAGCTCCCCGAGGTCAGCGAGCCGGAGGCGGTGCGCCATTATACGCGCATGAGCCAGTGGAACTACTCGATCGACACCGGGTTTTATCCGCTGGGCTCGTGCACGATGAAGTATAACCCGAAGATCAACGAGGGGATCGCCCGATTGCCGGGCTTCGCGAACCTGCACCCATATATGCCCGACGAGTGGTGTCAGGGCGCGCTGGAGTTGCTGCATAAATTGCAGGGGTTCCTCACCGAGATCTCGGGGCTCCCCCACTGCTCGCTACAGCCGGCCGCCGGCGCCCAGGGCGAGTTGACCGGACTGATGTGCATCGCCGCTTATCACCGGGCCAATGGCGACTCCAAGCGCACCAAGATCATCGTGCCCGAGTCGGCCCACGGCACCAACCCGGCCTCGGCGGCGTTCAACGGCATGAGCGTCATCGAGGTCAAATGCGCCGAGGACGGCCTGCTCCACCCCGAGGCGGTCGCCGAGGTCATGGACGAGACCGTCGCCGGTTTGATGGTCACCAACCCGAGCACGATGGGGCTATTCGAGAAGCATATCGGCACCATCTGCAAGATCGTCCACGAGGGCGGCGGGCTGGTCTATATGGACGGCGCCAATATGAACGCCATCCTGGGCAAGGCGCGCCCGGGCGACTTCGGCATCGACGTGATGCACTTCAACGTGCACAAGACCTTCTCGACGCCCCACGGCGGCGGCGGCCCGGGCGCCGGTCCCATCTGCGTGAGCGATGCGCTCGAGCCATTCTTGCCCGTCCCGCGCGTCGCCAAGCGCGACGCATCTGAAGAAGGCTCCGAGTTTTACCTGGACTTCGATCATCCCGAGACGGTCGGAAAGCTCAAGGCATTCTGGGGTAACTTCTTGGTGTACGTGCGCGGCTACACCTACCTGGCCGAATACGGCCACCGCCTCGAGCGGCTCAGCGAGCTGGCCGTGCTCAACGCCAACTACCTACGCACCGAGCTCAACGACCTGCTCGAGGTCGGCTTCCCGGCGGTGTGCATGCACGAGGTCGTCTTCAGCGACGCCACGCTCAAAGAGCGCGGCGTCGAGACCCTCGACGTCGCCAAGCGGCTCATCGACTACGGCTTCCACCCGCCGACGGTCTACTTCCCGCTGAATATCCACGGCGCCTTGATGGTCGAGCCCACCGAGACCGAGTCGCGGGCGACGCTCGATGCGTTCGTCGAGACGATGCGCACGATTATGGACGAGGCCGAAGAACAACCCGAGATGCTCAAAGATGCGCCGTACAACGCGTTTAGGACGCGCCTGGACGAGACGCAGGCGGCGAGGAATCCGATTTTGACTTATAAGCAGTTGGTGGCGGCTAGGAAGGAAGAAGCTGCTTCCTGAGGCCCCCACCCAAATTAGAGCCCGATCGCCTTCGTAATAATCTCCTTCATAATCTCGGACGTGCCACCGCCGATGCTGATCAGGCGGGTGTCGCGCCAGGCGCGGGCGACCGGGCCCTCTTCGACGTAGCCCATCCCACCGTGCAACTGCAGGCACTGGTCCATGACGTCCATGGCGACCTCGCCGGCCTTGAGCTTGGCCATCGAAATTTCACGCTGGGAGGGCAAGCCGCGCTCGAACATATCTGCAGCGTGGTAGGTCAACTGGCGGGTGGCCTCCAGCTCGGTCTCCATGTCAACGATCTTGTGGCGAGTGACCTGGAAGCCCATGATCGACTTGCCGAAGGCGTTTCGCTCTTTGCAATACTCCTTGGTCTTGTCGAGGATGAGCTGGGCGCCGGCGACCGCCGACAGCGCGCCGACCAGCCGCTCCCCCTGGAAGTTCTGCATGATATAATAGAAGCCGTGGCCCTCGTTTCCGAGCAAATAGCGACTGGGGATGCGGCACTCGTCGAAGAATAGCTCGGCGGTGTCGGAGGTGCGGTTTCCGATCTTCTCGAGCTTGCTGCCGACCTCGAAGCCGGGGGTGTCAGTCGGGAACAAAAACAGGCTGATGCCGCCGTAGCGATTGTCCAGATCGGTGCGCGCGGCCAACGTGATGAAGTCGGCGCGGGTGCCGTTGGTGATCCAGGTCTTCTGGCCGCTGATGACGTAGTCGTCGCCGTCTTTTTTGGCCACCGTCGTCATGCCGGCGACATCGCTGCCAGCGCCCGGCTCGGAGACACCCAGCGCAGCGACCTTCTCGCCGCGGATGGCCGGCGCCAGGAATTCTTCCTTTTGCTCGTCGGTGCCGATCTCATTGATGATCGGGGTGGCCATATTACTCTGGACGAGCATCGCCAGGGTCAGTCCGGCCATATTGCAGCGCGGCATCTCCTCGCAGAACACGGCCGTATGCCAGATATCGCCGCCGCGGCCGCCGACCTCGACCGGATAACGCGCGCCCAAAAAGCCCAGGTCGCCCATCGTCTTGAAGAGCTCGTCGGGGAAGTGGCGCTCGCGCTCCCACTCGTCGGCGTGCGGGGCCAACTCCTTCTCGGCGAAGTTGCGCACCTGCTTGCGGAACATTTCGTGTTCTTCAGTGAACTGGGGATATTTCTTTTCCATGCGTCGTCCTCTTCGTGGCGGTGTCCCGACTAAATAAGCGTCGACTAAGTAAGTGTTTACTAACTAACCGATTGAATCCTAAACAACAACGGGCCCGTTGGCAACAGGAGGATCGGTAACAGCTAGCCGAGGGGGACGAAATTGAACTCGCGCCCACTGTGGACTATACCCATCTAAGGCCTATTCGCTCCCCACCGAGGTTTCGCAAAAGCTCAGCTGTGTCCCATTTCTTCGACAACCTGCGTGAATTGATCGGATCCAGGGCCGCCGACAGTGGATTTGTCCGGCTCGTGCGCGCCGGCGGCCTGCTGGTCGGGGTCTTTTTGATCGGCACGCTCGGCTATTGGTGGGCGTCCGGAGGCGAATATGGCGTCATCGACAGCGCGTTCATGACCGCCATCACGCTGACGACGGTGGGCTACGGCGAGACGATTCCGATCTCTCATGATCCCGCGCTGCAGATCTTTACGATGGTGTTGATCGTCTCGGGCATGGGGATCATGCTGTATTTTGCTTCGGCGTTGACTGCGTTCATCATCGAAGGTGAACTTCGAGACCTGATCTGGAAGAGACGTATGAACCGCGAGATCGATAAACTACACGATCACTTTATCATCGCCGGCATCGGCTCGACCGGCTCGCACGTCTTGCGCGAGGTCCTCAAGAGCAGTCAGCGCTGCGTGGTCATCGAGCGTGACCGTGACCGCATCGAAGCTGAGTTGAGC
>JBKGZI010000160.1:0-11774 GCA_046545675.1 Persicimonas sp. | reverse complement strand
GCTGCGAAGCCGCTCGTTGATGGCGTGGGTGTCGGCCATGCCCCCCAGTCGGCGGCCCTCGTCGCCGCGGGCGAGGCCCTCGGCGAGCTGCTCGACGAGTTTGCGGCTGAAGATAAAGTACAGCGCCGGGAAGCGCTCATCGTCCATCATGTCGAAGACGTGGTGGTGGCGGGTGGTCTTGCCGCGTCTCTTCGCCCCTCGAGAGCGGCCCCGGCCGCCGCGCTTCCGGCCACCTCGGCCGCCACCTCGGCCGCCACTCCAGCTCTTATAAAGCTGTTTATAGCGCTCGATCGGCACGATGTCGGTCTCGAGGCTGGCCATATACATCTTCAGAGGGACGGCGCGCTGGTCCTCGCGCACGACCTTGACGTCGGTCTCGCGGATCTCGGTCAGCCAGGCGGCCATCTCCTCGAGGTTCGAGGCCGTCGCCGACAGGCCCAGGATGCGGATGCGGGTGGGCAGGTAGATGAGCAGCTCCTCCCAGACGGTGCCGCGGGAGGGGTCGTCCAGGAAGTGAATCTCGTCGACGATGACCGCCTGCAGCCGGTCGATCTCGGGCAGGTGGGTGTCCGACGGCGAGGCGGTCTCTTCGATCTCGGCGCGCTCGGCCTCGTCGGGCTGGTCGGCGTCCTCGACATCGGCGACGATGCCGCCGTGGCCGCCCTCGAGCAGCATATTACGCAAGATCTCGGTGGTCATGATTCGCACCGGCGCGTCGCGGTTGATCACCAGGTCCCCGGTGACCAGCCCGACGTTGTCGCGGCCGAATTGAGCGGTGTACTCGCGGTATTTCTGGTTGGACAGCGCCTTGACCGGCGCGGTGTAGATGACCTCGCCGCCGTCGGCCAGGATATGCTCGATGAGATAGTCGGCCACCAGCGTCTTACCGGTGCCCGTGGGCGCGGCTACCAGCACACTATGGCCGTCCTCGATATAGTCGATCGACTCCTCTTGGAAGGGGTCGAGCGTCAGTCCTCGGTATTCCATGGTTCAGTCCCGGCGCAGAGTACAGATAACGTGGCCGAAACTTAGCACGTCTGGTGGGGGTGAAAAGGCTGGTCTGGCGCACGGATCAGTCGGACATCACCGTGTGGACGGTGGTTCGGCCGTCCTTGTCCGGATACGCCATGACGGTCAGGAAGCGTGCGCCCTTGCTGAACTGCATGAGCGTGGCCTCGTCGCCGACGTGTCGCACGTTCGGGCGGATAGTGTCGAGGACCAGCGAAGAGTCGGTTTCCTCCCACCCCCGCTTGGTCATCGCATCGCGGTAGAACCCGACCATTTCTCGTTGGGCGCGTGTTGAGGCATACGAGTTGCTGGAGTATTCGCGACTCGGATCGAGGTCGCGCACCCGGCTGAGGCGAGTGCAACCGGGGCAGGCCGGCACGAGGGGGTCGACGTCGATATCTTTCTGTTGGCTGTCGGCTCCGGCGAGCATCTTGCCGTAGTCGAATTTCTCGTCGCTCCAGGTCGCGGTGACCGTGGAGGCTCGCTTGGATCGATCCCAATACATTTCGATGAATTGGTGACCCTTGAAGACCTCGTTAGCCGGTGTCGAGTCTTTGGCCATCTCTAAAAGTTGCTCGTCGTCTTCGGCGTCATTCGCCGTGACGACGCCTCCAAGGGCGACGTGTTCTGGGGTCGACTCAATCGGGATGACCCCGCCGGTCATCCCTTCGAGGATCATCTCATCGGTGTTGCCGCGGGTATTATGATTATCCCACACCCGGGTGTTGAGGCCCTGGCGGACGAATTCTTCTTGATACTCCCGCATCAATTGGTCGGGGCGCTTTTTCTCGTGGTTTACCGAAAAGTGGACGACATTGCCGTTGATATTGAGCGATTGAGGCTCGTCGTGGCCGAGTTGTTGGAGTGCGTGGGCGACTTTAGCCGAGTTAGACAGCTTCAGGAATGAAACGTCGAGGATGTCGGCCTGGGACTCGCCGATCGACCCGTCGGGTTGGATGACCCCGACGGTCCAGGCAATCGCGGCGATGAGCGCGGCCGTCCCAACCATTTTGGCGGCGGTGAGCAATGTCGGCTTTGGGGCGCGCATAATTAAAGTCTCCTGGGTCGCTTCGTCGTCATCCGAAGCGGGTCGAGGCGCAGTTCGGCTCAAGGATAATCGGGGACATCGTAGGAGGCGCTATCGAGCGGCTGACTCCACTTGATGCCCAACAGATCCTTATAGTGATAGTGCTGGGACGACTCCATGGTCAGCCGGTTGACCGCTGTGGCTCGCAACGCATCCACACGTGGTCCTTGCCCCCCACCCTGGGTGCTCGGTGGGATCAGCGCGCTAAAGTGGGCGCTGATGTCGGTGGTGCGTCCTGCAAACGTAAACGGTTCTCCGGACCGGTGGGCGACGGTGCCGTAGCGGATGCCCGCGCCGATGGCAGGTCGGGCTCCAAGTATGTCGAGAGCGTCATTGAGTAGATCGAAGGCGCCGGAAGAGTTCGGGCTGTTGAATTTGACGGAGTCGTCGAGCAGCGCTTTGGCGTAATCCGAGCCGCCGACCAAGTCCCCGATATCAGAGGTGAGCCGGTCGTTGGTGCCTCCGCCATTGAGGGGAACGCAGTCATCGCTGTCGCCGGGGACGATCCCCTCGCATCCCTCGAGGTCGAGGGCGACGCCGATGCTCCGAGCGCGCGTATTCGACTCGCCCATATGCCCCTGGGCTGCGAGGCTGCCGTAGGCGGCTCCTTCGGTAGCAGTGGCAGCGGCCTCGACCGCCCCCGAGCGGTTGTGCACCGGAGCGGCCTCGTCGCCGTCACCGGGGAGGAGTTGAGTCAGTGCGCGACCACCGCCTGTGGTCGACTGGGTACTCCAGTCCAGGGCGAATGCGCTATTCTGAAAGTCGATCGCCTTCTCGAAGGTCCCCTTATACGCATTGATCGGCGCCTCGGAGCCCTTGCGGCTGAATTCGCCGAGGATCATCACCCCGTTGAAGACCAACAGGAAGATGGGCAGCATGATGACGAATTCGGTCAACGTGGCTCCGGATTCGTCGCGATGCAGCCGTGCGAGGCGCTCTCTGAGAACGTCGAATGGGCCCCGACGATTCGGTGAGGTATTTCTCATTTGGCGACTCCTTCGATGGTCGATGGCCCCATGGCGGAGGTGTATAACTCCATGAGCGCCATGTCGCGGATCGAGTTCAAAATGGCGTCCACGCTGCCGCCACCTTTGATGCTGGCTACCTGAGCGCTGAGCGCCAGATAGGGCAGCGTTTGGTTGTAGGCGGTATTCATATTGTAGTCGCCGTCTTCGAACTCGCCGGGAAGGTGTACCGGGCGCATCCGAGCCGTCCAGCTGGGATGCCACAGATCGGGCTTCCATCCCTGGCCGTTGAAGGTGATCTCGGACTTCGCCATCGTCCAATAGCCGCTGGACTCATAGAGCATCTCGTCGGCGAGGCCGAGCCGATGGCTATATTCCTCGCTGGGCACGCTGAGCTTGGCTCGATCTTCGTTCATTCGCGACGGGTCGTTGATGTAGGCGAAGCTCAAGTTGGAGGTGTGCTTGAGCCAGTCGGCCTCGGAGCCGATGTCGCCCCAATTCATGCTGTAGGGGTGGCTGGCATCGCCCAGAGCGATGCGCGTATATTGGAGCATGGTCACGAAGCCCAGCGTGGCTCCACCGAAGACGACCGCGCCGCTCTTGGCTCCCTTGCTGGAGCGTTGGCGGTGGACCGCGGCGTTGATGGCGTGCTCGCCGCCATAGGCGAGGTTGCCGGCGGTCTTTAGATCGTCGAGGTTGGTGAACATCGACAGTGAGTCCAGGCAGCCGCCGGGCTTGTCCAGAAACATCTGAGCCAGCCACGCACACCAGCCGAACTCCCCCTTTGTAATCGGCAGGTTGTCGTTGCCGTGGTAGACGGTCAGGTCGATGGTCGAGACGCCGAATTTGGCCAGCACTCCGTTGATCTTGTTGATGATGTTCTGCACGGCGCTGACCGTGACGGTGATCTCGCCGGGGGGCGGCGGAAAGCTGGCCACCGTGGTCGCCCCGCTGCGCCATCCACGCGACAATTGCTCGGCCCAAGCCCACCAGGGCGTGATATGCATCATATAGTGCTGGTAGTTGTCGAGCGCCTCGACATCACGCAGGTGAGCGTTGGCGCTGTTGCCACCGTTGAGGCCGCCTCCTTCGTCGAGCGCGGAGGTATCGATCTTATCGATGTTGACCCCGGGTACCTTATTGGCCCAGCCAATGAATTTGTTGACCGTATTGACCAGGTCGACGAAGGTCTGCACCCCTGCCAATAGATAAGGTGTGACCGGGTTGCCCGAGAATTTGGAGTGGTCATTGAGCGCTTCTCGGACCCACTGCGGCACATTCTGGATGAACTTCCAGCAATCGGAGGGGTTCTTCAGAAACGGGGGCGACAAGATCGGCTGGCAGCCCGTCCCTTTCTGGATCAACCACAGCGTGTAGGCCAGAAACATCCCCGGGTACATCGTGTGGATGCCCACGATGGAGCGCTTGGCGATGTTGGAGTACGAGATCATATTCATCGAGCGCGCCTCGACGGAGGCGTGGCTAAATGCGGCGGTGTCCGCCGCGCCCTGCAGCATGACCTTGTCGCGGGTCGACTTCTGGACGTCCAAGATCACCCAGGCGATCATCATCAACGCCAACACGGCCGCCAGACAGAGCAACGCCACCGCACCGCTGTCGTCTTGGTGGGTTGTCCTCAGCCTCCAATTCAGCTTTTGGATGGACAACTTCATGACGTGGCCTCCGGGCCGATTCTCGACTCAATCATCTCATTCCCACCGTGGGTTGGGCAGGATTTGAGGGGGCATCGTAAATTCGCGCTCGATCTCCGAATAATAACCCGGACGCGAGCCGATATCGGTGCGTACGTCCCCAAAGAGAGCGCCTACCATCGGGAAGGCTTGGTGGTGATTATAGGTCAGCCGCACTCCAACGCGATCGCTCTCGTCGATGATCTCGACTTCAGTGGCGTGATAGGCAAAGGTGAATTTTCGGACGGTGCGCTGACGGAAACCCGACTCGTCGAAGGCGCGGAAAAAGGCCGAGTCCGGCCCGGGCAGGTGGGTCAGGTTCTCGCCGGCCATAAACCCATTGGCGGCGGTCATCGCGAAGTTGCCGGCGTCTTGGCTGAACGTGGGGATCTGGCTGCCCAGCAGTGCGCCGCGCATCTGGAGGAATTCGTCACTTCCACCTCCCAGGCTCTGGATAAACTCTCCCGGAGCCACCGGAGTCAACACCGCGGCGGCTTGAACGCGGGCCAATTCGCGGACCTTGTCCATGGTCACCCCGCGACGATTGGCCTCGGCCTCGGAGGTCCATAGCCACACGGTGCGGCCCGATTGGAAGACGGCCGTATTGGTGACCAGCCCGGCCATATTGTTGACGGCGAGTTGGGCGATCCCGAAAGTCAGCAACAAAAAGATCGGCAGCACGACCAGCGTCTCGGTCATGACGCTGCCGTCGGCCGCGTCCAGCAACTTCTTGACCGGGGCGCGTCGGCTCGTGACCACCTCGAAGCCCAGCACTGCCAGAGCCCACATGCAACCGGCCAGTCCCAGGTGCACGGCGATCTCGAAGGTGCTCATCGCCAGGAAGTCCGCGTGCTGCGCAGACGCCCACATCACCTCGAAGGTGGCCCAATCGACCATCAACGCAAACACCGCCACGGCGCTGACCAAAACACCCAGCGAATGGGCGATGGCACGCACGACCCACCCGGCGAGTCGGGGGGGAGATGTGGAGGGGGAGTTGGGGCTCATCGGTTCTCTCCAAGTGGGGCATGCCTGGACCGAACCTCAACGGCCCGAGCGCTCAGCTTCGTCGGCGAGAGCGTCGAAATAGGCCTCGCGTTGGGATGAAGACATTTTGCCCCACGTCTCGTTCCAGGAATCGACATCCGTATCATCAGATTTGTGCAAGTTACGTGCCTTGCTTCGTGCATCCTCCTGGCTGACCGGATCGGCGCCGGGCTCGGGAACCTGTCCGGCGAATAGCTCGGCGGCCGCTGGATAGTGGCGTTTCATCCCTCGGGCAAATTCTCGGGTGCGCGCGTTGCCCTCGCCAGGAGCCAAGTTGTGGAGTTGGGTCCCGTCCACAATGGCTCTGGCGGGTGCATCCGACGACTCCGCCGCGGCGAGGAGCTGCCTGTGAGCTCGGGCGATGTCGCGGCTGGCCTCGCTCGAATAAAAGGCGTCCAGGGCGCTGTAGATGTGGCCGCGGGCGACGTCGATGGCCGTGCCGACCGCCTCGTGGCGCACGGCCCGGCAGAGCTGGCCGGTGGGCTCTTCGACCCGGGCTAAGTCGCCGCAGATCATCGCCCAGCTATCGACCTCGCGCTCGCCGCGCTCGGGCATGGCGCAGCCGCGGCTGTCCACGATCGCCTCCAGGCCGTCGACCAGCTCCTCGGGGCTGGGGATCTCGGCGAGGCTGTTGCAGCCCAGGGCGAGCAGCCAGCGCTGGGTGAGCTCGTCGCGCAACAACCTGCGCTCCAGGCGAGGCAGCTCGTTTCGGGAGGCGTCGATATTGCGGAAAGCGTAGGGGACCATCGCGTTGAAAAGGCCGGCGCGATCCTTTTGAGCCACCTCGTCGGGCGCGCCCAGCGCGGCGACGTACGGGTCGGGCTCGTCGAATCGCTCGGTGATCGCGTCGGCGCAGCAGCGCGCCATCGAGGCCTCCGTCGCGCTGACCGCGCATTGGGTCAGCTCGCGGGTCGGCCGAAACGTCGAGGCGTTGTCCATCGAGAAGAGATAGGGCGCCGCCGCGCAGACCTGCTCGGTGTTTTGATCCTCAACGGCCAACTGAAATCGGCGCGTATAGCGGTGGGTCAGCGCGCTCAGGCCCAGGCCGTCCTCGGTGTCCGGCTGCAGACAGTCGGCGGCCAGCGGCGGCGAGGTGCTGAGCCGATCGACGAGGTGCTCCTTGTGCAGGCTGTTGGCGCCGGTCGCCACCGCCCGACAGGCGCTCAGCTGGACGTCGTCGGAGGGGTCGTCCAGGGCCGCCTGGTGGGCGGTCTCGGGCAAGAAGTCTCCAAAGTGGTTCAACGCCGCCGCTCGAAGCGGCCCGACCATCCACAGGGCGGTGGGCAGGGCGACGGCCGTGCAGATGAGCACCCCCAATTTGAAGGTGCGAAGCTGTTCGCGCTGACAATAGAGGAACGCGATCGCGGCGCTGAGCACCAGGCCCGCGGCCAGCGCTCCGACCAGCGGCACCCACGGTGCCAGCCATTGGCGAGCCGCCGCCATCACGGCCAGAGCGGTCGCCAGAACCGCCCCGATGATGAACAGAGGCAGCGCGTCGTCGAAGCCCGGCGGTGTCTGCTCGGCTTCGGAGGCATCGCCGCCGCCGGGAATCGGCGGAGGCATTGTGCGCTTATGGCTCATCGAGCGCCCTCAATGATGGGGCCGGTTGTGACACACTGTCACAGATGTGGGGGCTGATATCCCCATTTCTGTGGCGTCAACCGGTCTATCTAGCCAGAAGAACTCTTGGGCGTAACGTGGGTAGAGTAGTGGATCGAATAGGTGTGTTCAATCTGGAACTGCGGGCTTGGGGCTTGGGGCGTGGGGGAACTGCGGGCGTGGGGCTTGGGGCTCGAGGGAGGCGACCTCGAGCCCCATATTCGGCTCAAGAGGCTTTGGCTTCGAGATCGAGCCCCTCGAAGCGGTCGACGGACAGCTCGAGGTATTCGTCGGATTGGTCGATGCCCACGTAGCGACGGCCATTTTCGAGCGCGGCGATGCCGGTGGTCGACGAGCCGCAGAACGGGTCGAGGATCAGGTCGCCGGGGTTGCTGGAGGCCTTGACGATGCGGTCGAGCAGCGCCATCGGCTTCTGGGTCGGGTGCTTGCCAAACTCCTTTTCGTCCTTGCGCGGCGACATGATATTCCACAGGTTCTTCATCTGCTTGCCGCCGTTCATCTCCTTCATCTGCTTGTAGTTGAAGGTGTGCTTGGTGTCCTCGTTTCGCCCCGCCCAGATGATCGTCTCGGTGCCGTGGGTGAAGTATCTACACGACAGGTTGGGCGGCGGGTTGACCTTGAACCAGGCGATGTCGTTGAGCAGCTTGTAGCCGAGCCGCTGCATCGCGAATCCGATGCTGTAGATGACGTGGTGTGTGCCGCTGACCCAGATCGAGCCGTTGGGCTTGAGGAGTCGCTGGCAGCTCTCCAGCCAGGCCATATTGAATTCGTGGTTGGCCTCGACGCCCTTGGAGCGGTCCCACCGTCCTTTGTTGACCGAGACCATACGTCCCGATTTACAGGTGACTCCGTCGTTGGACAGAAAGTAGGGAGGGTCGGCGAAGATCATGTCGAACTGCTCGGGTTCCATCTGCTCGAGCACTTCGAGTGAGTCACCCTGCAGGAGGGTGAAGCCGCGCGGGTCGGAATAATACGGGGCGAGTTCGTCGTGGTTGTTCACAAGTGGTTGCATGACGTCCCTGTCATTTATGTTCACTCGCGTCCTTGCGAGCGGGCCATCTGTGGCTTTCTCCCTCGCGTCCATGCGAGGGGGCCATCCGTGGCCGATTGATCCATCCATCCTTGACGCGCCGTCGCACGGTACCTCGTAAGTGGCTACGAGGGCTCGTCTCCCGATGGAATATCACTCCAGTTCCCCCCGCAATCAGGCTCGGGGGCGCTCTTGGAAGGACTCATTTCCCGACTTACAAACAGTGCTAAGTCATTGAAAACGATCGGGAATCTCAGTCTGCCTTACGCCTGTGGAAAACCATAAATGATCTAATGATCTCAAAGCGTTAGCGCGATCTGTGAATGCAGGTTAAGGGGCAGTGATCATGAGTGTCAAGTAAGTTTTTGTGGAAAGGCAGGGGTTCGGGGGTTCGGGGGTTCGGGGGTCCAGGGGTCCGGGGCGCGGGGGCGCGGAGGTGGGAGAGTCGTGGCTAATACATGCTTGCTCGAATTGTGTTCGGTGCCTTATGACGGGGGCGACTTTTCAAATGCCCCTGGACAAACGATGCGCTGCGCTGGCGGCGCCATCGAATGCGGAAGATTCGGCGCCGGCGAGATGTTTGTCCGGCAGGCACTACTTAGACCCACCACGTATCAAGAGCTAAACTATCAAGGCTTGAGCATGACCGATAAAATGACGAATGGCGACGACTCTCCAGGCGAAGAGGGCAAGGAACGCTCCTACGCCATCGTGTGTGATCTGTGCGGAAGTGACGCACAGGTGCCCTTCCGGCCGCGCAAGGGCGAGGACGTGTACTGCCAGGATTGCTTCAAATTCAAAAAGACCGACGTGCGCCGCAAGCGCCACAAATCCTCACCGCGCAAGAAGCACGGCACGCGGGTGAGCTTCGAGATCATCTGTGCCCAATGTGACAAAGAGGAGACCCTCGACTATGTGCCCAAGGGCGTCTCGCTCAAGGACGCGCTGTGCTCCGAGTGCGTGCGAACCACCTACGGCGACGAGTCGCGCTGGGCGAAGGTCAAAGACGAGAAGGACGAAGAGCAGAAGCACGAGTGGGAGATTTCTTGTGTTGATTGCGGTCGTGAAGACTATTTAAAATTCCCGCCCAACCCCAACAAGGAGTACCGCTGCGTGCGCTGTTATCATCTGCAAGAAGCGCCGTCGCCGGAGCGCCTGGAGGGCAAAAGACGGGTGGGCCGCGCTGTATATATTCGCAAGAGTGATGATGAATCCTAATTTTTGAGGCGGCACGCCACTGTGGAAGTAATCACCAGCCTGGACTGGCAGTCTGTCCAGTACATCTTGATCTCGTTGGGGCTAGGGGCGGTGGTCGGCCTCGAGCGCCAGAGCCACTACGTCGAAGAGAGCGAGCGCGAGGCCATCGGTGTGCGCACCTTTGCGCTGGCCAGCCTGCTGGGCACGGTCTCGGCGATCGCCTCGGAGAGCGGGTTCCCGGCGATGGTCTATATCACCGGGGTGGGCTATTTCTTGATGGTCGTCGCCTACCTGATCTTCGAATATCGCGAGCGCGAGAATATCCCGGGCATCACCACCGAGGTGGCGCTGCTGATCGTGTTCGTATTGGGGGCGCTGGTGCCCTTCGATCCGCTCTTCGCCGCGGCGATGGGCGTCATCGTGGCGGCGATCTTGTCGGTCAAGCAATATACCCACCTGGTCGTCGACAAGCTCAACCAGCGCGAAATCCTGGCGACGATGAAGTTTTTGTTGGTGCTGGTGGTCTTGTTGCCCATCTTACCCGACGAGGCGATCGGCCCGGCGGGCATCTACAACCCGCGCGAGCTCGGCTACCTGGTCGTGTTGATCAGCGGCATCAGCTTCGTGGGTTATTTTGCGATCCGCTTCATGGGCAAGCGCCGTGGCATCTCGGTGACCGGCGCGCTGGGAGGGCTGGCGTCGAGCACGGCGGTGACCCTGGCGATGTGCCACCGGGTCACCGAAGCCAACGACGACCGCGCCGTGCGCCTGGCGGCGACGTTCGCCATTCTCATCGCCAACGCGATCATGTCGATCCGGGTGACCATCGAGGTCGCCGCGGTCAACCCCAAGGTGCTCGAGGTGCTGCTCATCCCGATCATCGCCATGTCTGTGCCCGGGGCGCTGGTCGCCGGCTGGCTGTGGTTCAAGCTGACCCGATCAGCCACCGAGGAGGCGCCCGAGCCGGCCGATGAGGACGCCGAAGACGAGCTGGACATCACCAACCCGTTTCGGCTGGGGCCGGCCATCAAGTTCGGGCTGCTCTTCGTGCTCATCATCGGCGTGGTGCACCTGGCCCGCGAGTACTTCGGCAGCTCGGGCACCTACGTCGCCGCGCTGGTCAGCGGGCTGGCCGACGCCGACGCCATCAGCATCGCGGTCGCGCGAATGGCCGAATCCGGCGAGCTGTCCATGGTCGTGGCCACCCGTGCCATCGTCATCGCCATCCTGGCCAATAGCTTCGTCAAGGCGGGGATCAGCGCGTTTTTGGGCTCGAGAAAGCTCGGACTTTATGTCACCGCCGGGCTGTTACCCATGTTGATCTGCGGCGGCGTGGCCTTGCTTTTTATCGGTTGAGACGACAACCCCACATCCGCCTGATTGACACATTGCGTCAGCGCGCACTAGATTCTGCAGCGTCATAAACTCCGTTCTTTCCGAGCATCTCCGATGACACAGACCACTGAGCAGACACCGCAAGCCAACGACGCCCTCTACAACTCGTTCAGGCAGGCCACTTTTGTCGAGAAGACCGACGAAGGGCTGGTCTTCGAGCTCGAGGGCGGCCAGCGTGCGCTGGTCGAACTCGACGAGTTCGACCAGCCGCCCACTTTCGAGGCCGGCGAGGAGTTCGAGCTGTTGGTCGAGCAGCCCCGCGGCGATATGTGGCAGGCCTCGCTGCGCAAGGCCGAGCACCTTCGGCTCTGGGAGCAAATCGATCAGTTGGCCGACAAGGGCGCTATCGTCGAGGGAGATATCATCAAGCCCAATAAGGGCGGGTTGTCCATCGATATGGGGTTGCGCGCGTTTTGCCCGCGCAGCCACATCGACATCCACCGGGTCGACGACGCCTCCCCGTATGTGGGGCGCACCGAGAATTTCCAGATCATTCAATTCGACAAGGACCGCTGCAACGTGGTCTTGAGTCGCAAAAAGGTCATCGAGAAGGAGCGCAAAAAGGAGAAGAAGCGCACCATCGAGCAGCTCGAGGCCGGCCAGGTATTCACCGGGGTGGTCCGAAATATCAAAAAATATGGCGCGTTCGTCGATATTGGCGGGATCGACGGGCTGTTGCACGTCTCCAATATGAGTTGGGGCCGCATCGACCATCCCTCGGAGCTGGTTCGCCC
>JBKGZI010000159.1:0-11790 GCA_046545675.1 Persicimonas sp. | reverse complement strand
TCGAGTGTCTCGAGCTTCTCGTTATCCACAAGACTTACGCGCTTGTACTTAGAAGGTCTGGCACCGGTGGGTGTTTTTACGATTAAAGCTGTACGACCGACTCGTGGACGCCTTCGATCGCATCACGCGTATCGAGCACGAGCGGCGCATTCTCCACGATTAGCTCGTAATCGACGTCACTGTGGTTCGTGCAGATCAGCACGGCATCGCTATCAGCGAGTCGCTCGGCGGTCAGCTCGACCGACTCGACGCCATCCAACTCGCGAACCTTCGCGACGAAGGGATCGTGGTAGGCGAGCTCGGCGCCCTCTTCCTTTAGCAACTGCCAGATATCGAGCGCCGGTGACTCGCGGGTGTCGTGGACGTCGGGCTTATAGGCCATGCCGACCAGCAGCACTTTCGAGCCGTTGATCGGCTTTTTGTGGTCGTTGAGCGCACGCGCGAGCTTCTGGACGACGAAGCGCGGCATATTGCTGTTGATGTCGGTGGCGAGCTCGATGAACCGGTTATAGAACCCGAAGCTCTTTGCCTTCCAGCTCAGGTAGGTCGGGTCCAGGGGGATGCAGTGGCCGCCGATACCCGGGCCGGGGTAAAACGGCATATAGCCGAACGGCTTGGTCGCCGCGGCCTCGATGACCCGCCAGATATTGATCTCCATGCGGTCGCACATGACCGCGAGCTCGTTGACCAGGCCGATGTTGACCGCCCGGAAGGTATTCTCGAGCAGCTTGACCATCTCGGCCTCGGTGGCGCTGCCGACCGCATGGACCGTCTCCAGCATCTGCGAGTAGAGCGTGACGGCCAGCTCGGTCGACTCGGCGTTGACGCCGCCGACGACCTTGGGCGTGTTGTGGATCTGGTAGATCTTATTGCCCGGATCGACGCGCTCGGGGCTGAACGCCACGAATCGGCCATCGCTCAAGTCGCCGTCGCCATCGGCCAGCATCGGGGCGAGGACCTCCTCGGTGGTGCCGGGGTAGGTCGTCGACTCCAATACGATCAGGCAGGTCTCTTTGAGATGGGGCCGGATGCTCTCAGTCGCGGACTGGATATAGGAGATATCCGGATCGCGCGTCTTGCGCAGCGGCGTCGGCACGCAGATCGAAACGGCGTCGGCCTCGGCGACGTCGGCGAAGTCGGTCGTTGCGCTAAACCTGCCGGTCTCCAGCGCATCCTGCAGCTCCTCGTCGGAGATGTCGGAGATATAGCTCGAGCCCTCGTTCAACTGAGCGACGCGGTCGGCGTCGATATCGACCCCGATGGTGCGGAAGCCCGCTTCCACAAAGCCCAGGGCGAGCGGAAGTCCCACATAGCCCTGGCCGATGACGGCGATGGTGGCGTCTTTGGATTCGAGCTTTTCCTTGAGTTCGACTGCTTTGGACATCTCTATGCGACTCGGTGGTTGAATAGTTCAGGTGTTGATCGACCGCGATCAGCTCGCCATCCGCTGTGATGGCTTGTCGCTGTCGGAGTCTTCGTATTGATAGCGATAATAATAAGAGTATGCGTAGGCCGACTCGCCGGCCTGGATGTCGTTGAGCACGCAGCCCATAAACGGCGCGCCGATCGCGTCGAGCTGCTCGATGGAGCGGCGCAAGAGTTCGCGGCGGGTCTGGCCGAATTTGAGGATCAGCAGCACGCTGTCGACCTGGTGGCTGAGCACCAGCGCGTCGGAGACGGCCGCCAGAGGCGGCGAGTCGAAGATGACGCGGTCGTACTTCTCGCGAAGCTCTTCGACCAATTCGCGGAAGCGGCCGGCGTGCAAGAGCTCGGAGGGGTTTGGCGGTATGGCGCCGCAGGTCAACACGTCGAGGTTTTCGATCTCGGTCTGCTTTAGCACGTCGTCCAAGCCGGCCTGGCCGGTGATAATCGTCGAGAGGCCCCCGTCGTTTTCGACTCCCAACGCTTTGTGGATGCGCGGCCGGCGCATATCGGAGTCGATGATCAACGTCTTCTGGCCCGACTGAGCCATGGCGATCGCCATATTGACCGACGAAAGCGTTTTGCCCTCGCTCGGTCCGGGGCTGGTGACCAAAAGCAGCTTCGGAGGGTTGTCCGGGGCCATGAACATCAAATTCGTGCGCAGCGTCTTGATGCCCTCGGCGAAGGAGCTCTTCGGCGCCGTATAGCTGAGGGTGTCGAGCGCCGAGTCGCCCAGGGAGTCGTCAATGCCTTTGAGGACACCTTTACTGACGCGCGGCAGCATCGCCAGGATGGGCTTGTGGGTGTAGCGGGCGACGTCATCCTTGCTGCGGATGGAGGTGTCGAGCGCGTCGATGAGGACGATCGTGCCGGCGCCAAACGCCAGCCCCAATCCCAGCCCGATGGCGAGGTTGAGAGGCAGGTTCGGGCTGACCGGTGCCTTCGGCTCCTCGGCGTCCTCGAGCACCTGGGCGAGGTCGCTGTCGTACATGGAGTTGATGTCCAGCTCGGAGGAGCGCTTCAACACCGTGTCGTAGAGTTGCTTTTGGTTCTCGGCGCGGTCGGTGAGCTGGTTATATTGCAGGCCGAGTTCATTGAGCTCGAAGATGTCTTCTTTAAGCCGCATGAGCTCGGACTCGAGCTGGGTTTGATTGCGCTGGAGCACAGCCACACGGTTTTCGACGCCCGAGCGAATGCGATCGATCTCGGCCTGGATCTGCTCGGTGACGACACGAAATTCCTCTTCGACCTCCTGGATCTCCGGATGTTTTTGGCCGTAGCGTGTCTTTAGCACCGCCAGCTTCTGGTTGAGCTCCGATTCTTTGGCCACGAGGCTGTTGACGGTGGTGTTGTCGACCAGATCGGCGATGGCGCGCGTATCATGCGTGCCGCCGGATTCCATCGAGGATATCTGGTTGAGCAGGGCCTGCTCTTCGAAGAGCTTGCCGCGCACGGTCAGAAGTTGCTCCTGAATGGACTCCATGCTCGCCGCGGTCTGGTTTTGGCGGTTCTCATAGGAGAGCGATAGGATATTCTCGTCGCGCTTGAATTGGTGGAGCTTGCGTTGCGAACCCTCGAGCTGCTTGCGCTTGTCGGAGACGTAGTTGTCGAACCAGGTGACGAGTTCGTCGAGGCCGCCCGATTGTTGCTCGTCGATATAAGCGACGTACTCTTCAGCCAACGCGTCGGAGACCAGCGCGGCGAGCTTCGGGTCGGTCGTCGACGCGGTGATCATCACCACGCGCGTGCCGGGCTTGAGCTCGACGTTGGTCATCCCCTGGAGTCGCTTCGCTGCGCTGCGGAGCTTCTCCTCGGGCTCTAGCTGCGCTGCTTCTGAGCTCAAAAACCCCTCTTCGTCGAGCAAGCCGGCGTTTTGGATGACGCGCTTGCTGAACCACTGCGAGTCGAAGACTTCCTTTTGGGTATTCCAGAATTGCTCGAAGCCCCATTGACCGCCTGTGTTGACCATCTCCACGCGCTCGATCTCGCCGAGCACGTTCTGAGGCGGCTGGCGAAACATGATCTTGCTCTGCGCCTCGTAGATCTTCGGCTGCTCCTGCGTCCAGAAGAACGCGGCCGCGACCGTCAGCGCGGGCAATAAAATCAGAAGCCAATAATACTTCTTGAGCAGCGCCCAATAGCGCGCCAGCAGGTGGCTGAGAGATTCGCCCTCACCACCCATGCTGGGCATGGGCGCTTCGACTTCCTGAATTTCGAGGTTTTCAGCCATCGTAATACTACGGTCCCGGACTTCGGCCGATTAGAGGAGGCGGATGGTAGGTAGGTCGATGCAGTGAGTCAACTTTGCGGGCTCAATACTGACGCATACCCCATAAACTGTTGAGTTTTTGGTGCTATACCATCTCCCAGAATTGTTTGTACTATAACTCCCGGAAGATTCGGAGTTTGAATTTCATCGAACATGGCCCCGCAGTGCGAAGTGTCGCTCGATCCATTGTTTATATCGCCGTCGTCGCGGCGCCGGTCGCCATCGGCGGTGTTCACTTCCCGGTGGCGCTCGCCCTCGCCTTGCTCGGCCTCGCCGCGTTCTTCTTTGAATTACAACATCGACGGGGGGCCGAGGGATTCCGCAAAATTCACGTCTCACGGGCGGCGATAGCGTTTTTGGTGCTCGGTGCGGTCGCGTTCCTGCAACTCATCCCGCTCCCTCGAGTCCTCCACGAGCTGCTCAATCCGACCGGCGCAGCACTCTTCGCCGAGGGTTGGCAGGCGGCCTTCGGCGCCCAAGCGCCGGATACCTGGCGCGCCCTCTCGCTGGACCCGGCCGGCACGGCCGACCGCGCGGTGAGGTGGGTCGCGCTCGCCGCCCTGTGCGCGGTGGCAGCGAACGCCTTCCGGAGCCGCTCGTCGTGGCGAAAGCTCGTCTTCGCGATCCTCTCGGCCGGCTATGTGGTGCTCGGCATCGGCCTGCTCCAACGCGCGTTCGGCGACGGCAAGCTCCTCGGATTCTACGAGCCCAGCGTGGTGCTCCGACAATGGGGCACCTTCGTCAACCCCAACCACGCGGCGGTCTTCTTCGGCTTCGTCTCGCTGGTCGGCTTTGCGCTGGCCGCCGCTCGGTATGACAAGAGCCCCGCCGAGACCCTGATAGGCGCCGCGACCGGCCTGGTCTTCATGATCGTGATGACATTTCAGCAAAGCCTGGGGGCCTTCATCGCGTTCGGGGCCGCCGCCGTCGTGCTGGGCATGGGCATCGCGCTCCAGGCAGCTCCGCTGCGCGCGCTCATCAGGGCCAACCGCAAGACGCTGCGCAACGTCGGCCTGGGCGTCGGCGCGCTCCTGCTAGCCGCGGCTGCGGCCGTCGTCACCGTCGTCGCCAAAGGGGGACGCAGCAGCGAATGGCTCGCGCGCCTCGAGCAGCTCGAAGCCTACGACAGCTTCATGACCAAGCTGCCCGGCCGCGTCGAGCTATTCATCGGCGCGATGCGCGGCAGCGCGGACTTCTGGCTGACCGGCGCCGGCGCGGGCTCCGCCGATCGGAGCATCGGCCCGTACCTCGACTGGGCGTCCTTTCCGCGCGCGAGCGTGCCCACGGTCGAAAACGAACTCGCCGAGTGGGCGTTTACCCTCGGGCTGCCCGTCACCATCATCGCCGTCGGCTTGCTGGCGTGGGCAGCCTCGAGCACCGTGCGCCGCTTCATCGAGCTCCGCCTGCGCAGCCGGCGGATGTTGTCGGCGGTGTCGGTCGGGCTCTACCTGATCTTGGTCGCCCAGATTCACTTCCCGTTCCTGGTGCTCGGGGCCGGGCTGCCGATCGTGATCTTCGTCGTCAGCAGCGCCTCCCACAATCGCAAATCCGGTGCGCGCAGCTCTGATAGAGGCAACCAAGATGAAGCCAGTCAGCCGAGCTGGCTCGCACGCTACGCCCCCGAGGCCGCCGTCGGCGCAGGCGTGCTCGCGGTGGTCGTCTGCGGCTCGCTCCACTGGGGCCCCTACGCCGACCCGCTCGGCCCGTTGCTGAAAGGTGAGGTGCTGAAAGGTGAGGTGCTGAAAGGTGAGGTGCTGAAAGGCGATACAGATGCCGATGGAGCGACCGCCAGGGCCGTCGAGCTGATCCCATCGGAGAGCCGGCTCTACGCGCGCCTCTCCACAAACGCGAAGGTCGCCGGCGAGTTCGACCGCGCGTTCGAGCTCGCCCGGCGGGCGCACCGGCTCAAGCCCGACGAGCTGCGCACTCTCTTCCTGGCGCGCGCCGCCGCCCGCGCCGGCGACGACGAGCTCAGCCACAAGACCTACCGCGAGTTCTTCGCCACGCAGTGGCACGCCATACCCGCGGACGCCTTCTCATCGCTGGTCCGCGACATCGACTCTGCCGAGGCACGCGCAGCGATCGTCGCCCCGAGCGACAAAAAATATTGGTGGCGCACCTACGACACCATCAAACTCATGGAAGGCCCCGCCGCCGCCTCCACCTATGCTTTGGCCCTGGCCGAACACCACCCCGACGCGGTCAACATCAAGAATATGATCATCGACGCCTACCTCGACCTCGACCAGCTCGAGCTCGCCGGCATGTGGGCGCAGACGGCGATCCAGGACGGACTCGCCCCCGACGAAGGCCGCGGCCTGGCCCGCCTGGTCGCCAAACTCCTCGAGCGCGACCGCCGCGACCAGGCGCGCGCCTGGCTCGGCCGCGCGGTCGAAGCCGGCGCCCGCGACTTCACCTTCATGCGCTACGCCAAGCGCCTGGTGCCGGCCGATCCACAGGAGGCGACCGAAGACGACGCCCGACTCGCCCAGCTCGCCAACGATGCGTTTTGCGTCTCGCCGCTGCCCCAAAACCACCGCGAGGACTGCTGGAGCCTACGCGCCTGGCTCCTCGAACGCGACGGCCAGCTCGACGCGGCGCAGACCGTCTACGAGCGCATCTACTCGCGATTGGAACAACCGCGATCGCTCGCGCAGTTTCTCACTCGCCACTACCGCTGCGGCACGCTCGACTCGCTGGCCAAGAAAGCCGAGCGCCGCCACAAGCAGCAACGCGCCGCCCGGCTCTTCCGCAAGCACGCTACGCAGTGCGCCGCCGAATAGTTGGCTTACGCACGGCTTTCGCAATGCCGGCTGTGGCTGCCGATCGTCTGCAAGAGAGTAAGATAGTGAGAAAGTAAGAAAGTAAGATACAGCAACGGTATTGAGACGAGCTGCGGGTTTTAGGACTTTGTTCTCACTTTCTTACTCTCTGACTTTCTCACTCTCTGACTTTCTCACTCTCTGACTTTCTCACTCTCTCGATCGCAATCGCTCACCGAAGGCTGGTGGGCTCGAACACCGAAGACCCAAGCGAGAACCCATAACGTACACCCTGATTCTCTATGTACCCAATCGGCCACGCCTCACTCGCCACACTGCTGGCGCACCGCCACGCGACGGCCGAGGCACGCCCGATCGCACCCCACGCCGAGCTCTACCCGGTCATCTTCGGCGCGCTGCTGCCCGACCTGGTCGACAAGAGCATCCTCTACCTCGGAGTGTCGCCCTACGGCCGCACCGTCGGCCACAGCTTGCTTGTGCTGGGGCTCTGCGCTGCTCTATGGTGCTTTTTCCGCGTGCGCGACGCCGGTGGCACCCGCGCATTCGGCTGGATGCTCGTCGGCTGGGCCAGTCATTTTATCGGCGACCTCGCCAATGATATCGTCGCCGGCGCCCATTATACCGGCTATCTATTTTCGGGCTGGATGGGCTGGCCGTATACGAACCCGGATATGTGGGAGTGGAAGGTAGCGCCCCTAGTTGCGCAGTGTAGTGGGTGTTATACCGGCCTCGAGCTCGTAGTCGTTTTCGGAGCAATGTGGTGGTTGTGGCGCAAATAGGATGTTTTCAAATTAGGTGGCGCCGAAGATACCTCGGCTACGCCGCGATTATTCTAGCCGCGCTCGCCGTTGCCCTCTACTTCGCGACCGAGGTGGATACGAGCCTGACTGCTGCCGACAGAGAGGCCATCGAAGCGCTCGACCTCGACGATGCCTGTGCAGATGTCGACGGATTCGACGATGAAATTCAGTGCATCCGGACCCTACAGGACAAACTTCTCGAGTTTTCATCCGACTTGACCTGCACCGATGTCGGACCGGACGTTGCGCGAGAGCCAACCGCTTTTTTAGAGCGCGGCTACGGCTGCTGCTTTGATCGCTCCCGGTTTATCGAAAAAGCGCTCTCGCATTACGGCTTTGAGGTGCGCCACGTCGCCATCCACCAGCTCGAGAAGCCGTTTCCTATCGGCTATTTGGAACCCGGGATACGCAGTCATGCTTTTTCCGAGGTGCGAACCGAGCGGGGCTGGATGCTCGTCGAGTCATTAGCAGCATTTGTCGGCCTCGATAAAAACGGGCGGGTTTATACAGCCCCGGAATTCAAGGAAGCGATGGCTGAGTCCGAAGATTTTTCATCGAGGTTTGATACGCCTATTCCTGGCGATCTAAAACTCGACTACCACACTGCTTATGGACTCTATTCACGGCATGGTAAGTTTTACCCGCCCTACCTACCATTGCCCGACATCAAATGGTCGCAGTTCATGGCAAATTTCGCGCCGTAACCTCAGCTCTCTGGTGCTGACTATTTGCACTGGCTAATCTGTAGCTCGCAAGGAATCCCGATTTATTCAGGATAGATCGGAATCAAAGCCCCTCATCCGATACGGTAGTGCTCCTTAGATGATCGAGCTTATAGTTACATTCGTCGTTTTCATTGCAGGCGCGCTTCTGCTCGCGAGCATCCAGCAACGATTCGACTCGACGGAGCGAAAGTTCATCTGGGCGGCTTTCTTCGCCCACGCATTCGCGGCGATGGCCCAAGTCTGGATTACCAAGTATTTCTATGGGGGCGGCGATCTCCTCAATTATTATCACTCCGGGGTGCGACTCGCCGATTGGGTCGCCATGGAGCCCGCGCCTCATCTGGTCGAGCTGCTCAAGCTGATCTTGCAGCGCGAACCGTATATCCCATTTCGCCTGCCAATTGGACAGGGAGCAACTGGGACCATGTTCGGTCTCGCAGGTCTGCTGGCCATGCTCCTCGGGAAGTCGCTTTATGGAATCTGTCTCTTGTTGAGTACGGCTGCGTTCTTCGGCCAATTAGCCATTTATGTGGCGTTTCGGCGAATATTTGCACCGCGCTTCAAGAAGAGGTTGCTCGTCGGGGCATTGCTCGTTCCCTCGGTCGTCTATTGGTCGAGCGGACTTCTCAAAGAGACCGTGGCCATGGCCGGGCTGGGGTTCCTCTTTCTTGGCATCCAAGGCCTCGTCAGCGGGAGGTACCACACGCGGCACATCCTCATCGCTGCGGTGGGTTTCGTGCCGTTGAGCTTGACCAAGCCCTACATTTTATTTCCGTTCTTCATTGCGGCAGGTGCCTGGTATTATTGGCAGCGCTCTCTCAAGACTAAAGGGAGCGTTTCCGTAATCTCGAAGCCGCTCTATTTAATCTTGGGATTGTCGGTCGCGATAGGGGCGGTCTTACTTTTCGGCGAGCTCTTCCCTCGCTATTCCATCCAAGAGATAAGCAATGAGCTAGCTGCCACTCAGATGCACCAGCAACGGGTCACTGGTGGGTCTTCATACGAACTCGGCGCACCGGCGGCCGGTCCGCTGGGGCAACTCGCGCTGTTGCCCCTCGCGCTAGTCTCGGTATTGCTCCGCCCGTTCATCTTCGAGGTACACAACGCGATGGCGTTGATCAATTCAGCCGAAACTACGGTTGTCCTGATCTCGCTCGTCTGGATTATATCAAAGCGAGGTATCAAGGAGACCTATCGGATGATCACGTCTTCGCCGGCGGCGATATTTTGTCTCGTCTTCGTGTTGATCTTCGGCTCCATCGTCGGCCTGGCCGCACCAAATTTGGGGACGCTTTCCCGTTACCGTGTGCCGATGATGCCTTTCTATGTGACATTAGTGCTCATCCTGGTACCGATGGGCCGGAGCTCGCGGTCATGATGTGTTTTTTATTGTCGAATATCGTTGACCAATATGGGCTTGTCGGTGTGCTCTGGCTTTTGCCGTGAGTTTGAACGCGTTTTCGAATTTTAACTCAGCAGGTTCATGTCGGCATTTAGCTCCAAAATAGTTTCTAGCGGCAAATGGGTGGGGGGGCTGCGGATCGCCCAAAAAATCTTGGGGTTCGCCAAGAATATCATCCTCGCGCGCTTGCTCGCCCCGGACGACTTCGGGCTCTTCGGTGTCGCCGTGCTCATTCTAACGGGATTCGAGACCCTCTCGAAGGTAGGAGTCAAGGCTGCGGTCATTCAGGCCGAGGAGGTCGATGAGCTATTTCTCCACACTGCATATTGGCTCAAGATTGCTCGCGGTGCTCTGATCGGCTTGACGGCCTTTCTCGTCGCTCCGCTCGTGGCTCAGTTCTTCGGGGAACCTCAGGCCGCCGACCTCGTCCGGGTGCTCGCGCTGACTGCCTTCATCGGTTCCTTTTCAAGTATCGGCACGGCGCTGTTGCAGAAAGAATTCGATTTTCGGCGCCACTCTCTCTATCGGTTCATTCGAATCGCGACGCTCGTCGGCACGTCGATAATCTTTGCGTTTATTCTGCAGAATGCGTGGGCGCTTGTGTGGGGAATATTAGCGGAAAAGATCGTCTCCGTGGTAGTGTCCTTTTTCTTCCATCCTTATCGTCCACGGTTTCGCTTTGATTGGAGCCGGGCGAAGTCCATCTTCGACTTTGGCGTTTGGTTGTTTCTGGCCGGCTTGGTCCAATATGCCTCATTGAACTTGGATGACATCATGTTGGGCCGTTGGGCCGGCGCCGCAGCCTTGGGTCTCTACCAAATGGCATTTGTCGTCGGCAACATCATCGCGCAAGAGTTCTCCGGCGTCATCGAGCGGGTGATGTTTCCGGCGTTTGCCGAGATCCAGGGTGATAGGGAGCGCACCAGGCGCGTCTTCGAGCAATTATTCACCGTGACAGCGACCATCATCGTGCCCAGTGCTGTCGGCCTCGCAGTGGTGAGCCCCGAGTTCGTCACCGTGGTCTTCGATGATAAATGGCTGCCGATGATCCCGCTGGTGACCATTTTATCCTTCAGCGCCGCTTTTCGTGCGCTATCCAGTGTGCAGACAACGCTCTTCGTCGGTGTGGGCAAGCCCAACTTGATGTTCTACGGGACGTTCGTTCGCTCCATCGTGCTGGTGCTCGTTCTCTACCCGTTGTTTTTGCTTTTAGAAGCCGAAGGTATCGCTCTCGCCGCCGCGCTGTCGACGCTGTCGGCCCTTTGTTTCTATTATATCTATATTCGCCGCATTCTGGGCCCCGAAGAAAGACTGCTGACGAGACTCCTCCCCTCGGTACTAGCTTCCGGGGTGATGGCAGGTGTATTGATCGGGCTCAAACAAGTCGTTTCTGCGACGGCCGTGATCCAACTGCCGCTGTTGATCACCTGCGGAGTTGTCATCTATTTTGTAGCGTTGTTTCCGCTCGAGCGTCTCACCGGGAACAATACCGTCGAGCTTCTTACTGGCTTATTTCGCAAGCTGAGGGAGCGCGCCGCATCCGACGACGCGGACGCTGAATGAGCCCACGAAAGTGCCGGCTAAGGCAGTATTAAAGCAGGCCTGTATTGATATATCACCTCAGGTGAGGACAGCATAAGATGTTAGGACCAAGTCACCAGCTCACTCAGCGCTTTTTCTTGGCGCTGAAGAACACAGTCAAGCTATTGCTCCCACAACCGATGTATCCGAGCTCGGTTTTTCTACGGTGGGTGAGAGCAGAAACAAACAATCGGGTCTATGACGGTCCATTCGAGGGGATGAAGTACGTGGACAAGAGTATTTGGGGCGCACACATTCCCAAACTGCTCGGAATCTATGAAAAAGAAGTGCAATATATTCTCGAGCGCTGCATCGAGATGGAGTTCGAACACGTCATCGACATTGGCGGAGCCGAGGGCTACTACGCCGTCGGGATGTTACAGCGTATGCCAGATGCGAGATTAACGGTATTTGAAATGCTCGAAGACGGCCGAGAAATGATCGAGGAGTTGGCCACGCGAAACCAGGTGCTGGACCGACTTGTGATTGCAGCAGAGTGCACTCCTGAAAAGCTACAATCGCACATCTCGCGAGATGGTGTTGGGCTGATCATTTGCGATGTCGAGGGATATGAGGCGGAATTGATCGATCCCGCAAAAGTAGCTGGCTTGAAAAGCGCTCATTTACTTGTTGAGGTTCATGATCATCGTGTGGAGGGCTGCACTGATATTCTACGCTCTCGTTTTTCGGATTCGCACGAGATAGTCCATATCGAACAGCAACCAAGGTCAGTCGCGGACTACCCGTTCGACCACCCAGTGAAGAAGATTTGGCCAGGAGCGGTCGAGAAATATGCACTGAACGAGTT
>JBKGZI010000158.1:0-11844 GCA_046545675.1 Persicimonas sp. | reverse complement strand
TGCAGTCGTCGCCGGCATTGGGACATCCCACGACCACTTCCCCGCCGTCGGCGAGTTCGCCGCAGAGCGTCTGGTCGCCGTCCTCCTCGTCGGCCTCGCCGACCAGCGTAAAGAGCGTCTCGTTCGGGTCGATGAACTGCACGCCGGAGCAATCCGGGTCGCCCTCTTCGCAGATATCGAGCGTGCGGCAATTGTCGTCGCCGTCGCATAGCTGGATGGGCCCGCCGTCATAATCCCGGGGCAGTTGGCGGATGCAGGCCATTGTGCCGAGCACGTCGGTGGGCCGGCGCTTCGCATTATCGGAGTCAGCGCCCGTGCAGTTGCTATGGCCACTGGAGCCGGCGAAGTGGCAGAGGATATGCGGCAGAGTGCCCTTGGTGTCGCCGCCGAAGTCCATCGAGCCGGTCTGCACCCCCGAGCCCGGTGCGCATTGGAATTTGCCGTCGGCGATCCCCTGGCGAATATCGGTTTCGCTAAATCCAGGCGGCTCTGCAGACAGCTCTTCGCACAGGTTGATCTGTTCGGCGGGGTTGGTCGGATCGCAGGGCTCGTCGCTGGGGTTGTTGGGGTTATAAGTCGCGTCATAGCAGCATTGGCCGGTGCCGCCGGCCGCGGCCAGCAGGCCGCCGTAGCCCGCTGCATCGGAGGTGTGTTCGCGGGCCATCATCACCCAGGTCGGCATCGCCGGGCGGGTGAAGTTGCCGGTGTCGTCCTCGCCGCCGAGCAACCGACATGTCGACTCCAGCGCACCCAATGCGCGAGCGTCATGCTGTCCATCCGTGGTCTGCGGGAGGTCCGAGATCACCACCAGGTTCAGGTTCGGACGCACCCACGGCGAGTCGTCGCCGTCTTCTGTGTCGGCGAAGATTTTGTCCTGGTGGTCGATCAAGACGTCGTCGAGGGGCCGATAGGACGGCTCGCCGTCGCAATACGGCGAGATGCTGTCGTTCTGGATGTTGGAGAGCGCGTCCTGGACGGCCCCGCCGCCATCTTCTTGTGGAAGCAGATACTCGTTGATCTCGGGCGCCGAGCCGTCGTTGCACGTCAGCGGGTGAAATCCCGCCCCGAAGCGCAGCAGGTCGCAGTCGGCGGTGTCGCCCTCGTCGGGCGAGCAGGGCCCGTCGAACCAATACATGCCGTCGTCGAGCACGGTGTTGGCCGCCGGTCCGATATTGTTGCTCTGGCCGGTCTCGAAGATATTGCCGCCGAAGACAAAATAGGCATTGGGCGCGTTGCCCGAATCAGCATGGCCGGGTTGCGCGATCCCGATGACGGCGCAGCAGGTAGCGATCATCCACAAGTATCGAAGTTTCATTACAAGTCCCCATTTTGCTCGAAGCGATTTATTGACCTTTAGCGCCGGCGGATCTCGATGCGGAACGGACGGTCGCGCGACGGCCCAAAGACCTCGGCGGCGACCCAGATATCGGCGGTGCTCGGCGCCTGCCAGGTGTGGCGATTATTCAGCTCGTCGTCGTGGACCCCCGAGTCCAGACAACCCGCCGCCCCGCAGCGCTCGATGATGTAGAAGGCATAGGAGCTGCCGCCGTCCTCGGCGTCGAAGATCACCTCGTCGCCGGCCTCGAAGCCGGTCAGCCGCAAGAAGATCTCCGGCCCCTCGGTGGGCCCGGCGGGCTCGCCTTCGTATAGCGAGCAGCCCTCGCGCCCCTGGGCGTTCCATTGAGTGGTATAATCCTGTTGATCGCCCTCGAGGACAAAGCTGCCGCTGGACAGGTCCGCCACGATCGCGGCCTCGCAGGTATCACCGGGGCGATCGAGGTCCTCGGAGTCAGCGAGGCTTCCGGAGTCGGCGAGGCTTCCAGAGTCGGTGCGTTCACCGGCGTCGGCGGTATCGCCGTCTCCTTGGCCGTCGCCAGAGGAGGTCGCGTCGTCCCCGGAGGTCACCGGGCGGTTGGGCAGGGGATCTTCCGAATCGGTGCCGCAACCGGCGCTGAGCATCAGCGCTGCGGCCATCGCGAAGATGAACGCCCAGTGAGACCCCAGGTGATGCTCGGCGAGAGCATCGTGTCGACGCACAAAATCTATCATTGCAACCCCCGAAGGTCGCGGAGTGAGCAGACGTGGCGAGTGCGGGCGGCCGTTCCCCGGGCCGCTTGGATTTCCCCGTTGGCACGTCTTGATGATGCAGCTTCTTTAAGACCTTATTTTTAAGCTGGTCACATCCGCGTTTGCTTCAAGGGCATTGGGACCAAAAAAAATGGCCCCCCTCGACCGACCGCGTCTCTCCCCCCAACGAGCCCACGCCGTCCTTCTTTGGCGTACGCTTTTGGAGCCGCGACGGTCGAGGATGAGCCACCTCCCCCCCCAACTCGTACATCAACTGTAGATTGCCTTCGCCGGTTGTCTCGCGGGCTGCGCCCGGGCCACTGCTGCCCCCTCATCAGCCCATCCAATAGGCATCATCAGTCCCCAGCACCAGCGCATTTATCGCCACCAGCCATTCAAACTAAAGCCGTTGTATGCCCTCGCTCAACGGCTGTTTTCTTTAACTCTTTCAGTAGCTTGTGTAGTTTTAAAGCTAGGTGCTTCAGCGGGATGGTCAAGTCTCAGATGTAGATTCTTCGCCATCCCGCCGGTGGGAGTTATAGCGGGTTGATGGTCAGGCCGCTGAGGATCTTGGGATAGAAGAAGGTCGACTTCTGGGGCATCTTGCCGCCGGACTGGCAGACCTCGACGACTTGCTCGACCGGGGTGGGGTTCATCAGCGCGACCAATTGGACGTCCTCGCCGTTTCGGGCGTCGACGGCCTGCTCGAGCTTCTTGATATAGCGCAGATTGGTCTTGGCCTCCTGGTCGCTTTTGCTGATGCCGAGCATCCGGTCGATGAGCCCCTCGTGGAGGATCGACACGTCCAGTCGCCGGACCTGATCGGGGGTCTCGTCGTCGAAGATGTCGGCGCGCTCATCCCCGGTATATTCCACCAGGATCGGCGCCGGCCGCTCTTTGGACAGCAGAATAAAGCTCGGCGCGCTCTGGCCGGCTTCGGCGAGTCGCTTCTCGAGGCCGAGGGCGTCGTCGACCAGGTCCTCACTCAGCCCGCTTACCTCGAAGACCTCGCTGGCCTCGAGGCGCTCGATGAGCGCGTCGAGGTCGAAGTCCTCGACGCCGTGGACCACGCGGTGAGTCCCGAAGACCTGCAGGCCCGGGTCGTGGATATTGACCATAAAGGCCATCACATAATCATAGGGCGCGTCTTCCCGGGGCTCTTCGGCCACCTCGCGGCGGAAGTCGCGGTAGGCAAGCGCCGTCTCGTAACGGTGGTGGCCGTCGGCGATGAGCAGTTGGCTGTCGGCGAGGACCTCGGCGATCTCGTCGAGCGCCTCCTCCTCGAAGACCGGCCACAGCTTGTGGCGAATGCCGTCGGCTTCGGTGGTGATATCCATCTCTTCGCCCTGCTCGCAATGGGCCTCGAGCAGCGCGTCGACCTTGCGCTCGGGGTCGTCGTATAAAAAGAACACCGGGCTCATATTGCACTCGCAGGCCTTCATCAGCTCGAGCCGGTCGATCTTCGGGCCGCGCAGCGTGCGCTCGTGGGGCAGGACGACCTCTTCGTCGTAGGTCGCCAGGCGCACCGCGCCCAAAAACCCGCAGCGGGTATGCTCGGTGCCGTGGGCGTCCTGGAAGGTCTGGTGGTGCAAGTACAGCCCGGGGTCTGCGTCCTGGCGCACGATTCCGCGCGCCATCCAGTCCATCAGGTGTCGTCGAGCGCGCGTATACCGGTTGTTCTCCGGCGAGTCGTCCGACTGCTCGCGGTTGAGGATCAGCCGGATGACGTTGGCCGCGTGACGCTCGTAGAGCGCGGTCTGCTCGTCTTCGTCGATGACGTCGTAGGGCGGAGCGACCACGTCGGCCGCGTCCGCGTCGAGCGCGTCGGTGTTGTAGCGAAGTGCGCGAAATCCTTTGATATCTGCCATTTTTAATTTCTTGGTTTGGGGTTAACGGCTGGGTTTCTTGGTTTAGGGTTAACGGCGAGGTTTAGGGTTAACGGCTGGGCTTGTTGTTGAGCGCAGTTAACCAGCAATTCAACCAGCAGTACCAACCAGCAGTTATTGCTTTTCTGCGAGCGCCTCTTCGATGGCCTGCTCGATGGCGGCCGCCGGCTTGGCTCCGACCATGCGCGTGCCGTCGATGAAGAACGTCGGCGTGCCTCGAACTCCCAGTGTGTCCGCCTCCTGCATATCAGCGTCGATCTGTTTGTCGAAGGCATCCTCTTTCATATCCGCCTCGAAGCGGTCGACGTCGAGCTCGAGTTCCTCGGCGAGCCCGATGAGGGTGCCTTCGTCACCGAGTTTGTCGCGATGCTCGAAGAGCAGGTCGTGCATCTGCCAGAATTTGCCCTGCTCGCCGGCGGCCATGGCCGCGCGCGCGGCCGACTTTGCCTGCCGGTGGAAGGGCAGCGGGAAGTGCTTGAAGATCACCTTGACCTCGTCGCCGTATTCCTCGAGAGCCTCGTCGAGACTCGCCGCGCCGCGCATGCAGTAGGGACACTCGAAGTCCGAGAATACGAAGATAGTCACCTTGGCGTCTTCCGGCCCGCGCACCTGGTCGTCGTCGACGCTCAAGTTGCTGGTGTCGACGCGCGGGGCGTCGTTGGCCTCGGGTTGCTCGTCGGGCTGCTCGTCGGAGGCAGCGCCCTCCTCTTTATTCTTGTCTACCGCGGCCTCGTAGAGCGCCTCTGCGCTCAAATCCTGCTCTTCGGCGAGCGTCTCGGCGAGCTCCAACTGCGCGTCGACGAGCGTCTCGAAGTGCTCGTAGCTGCGGGCGCCGACGAGCTTGACTCCGTTGATGAAGAACGTCGGCGTGCCCCGGGCGTCGACCTGCTCGGCGAGTTCTCGGTCTTTCTCGATGCGCGCCTCGAGCTCGTCGCTGGCGAGCGCCGCCTCGACCTGTTTTTTGCTCAGGCCGATCTCCTCGCCCAACTCCACGAAGATTCCGTCCTCGCTCAGCCGGCTCTGATTGTCGAAGAGCAGGTCGTGCATCTGCCAGAATTTGCCCTGCTCGCCGGCGGCCAGCGCCAACTTGGCGGCGGGCATGGCGTGAGGATGGAAGGGCAGCGGGTTATGCTTGAAGACCAGGCGCACCTTGTCGCCGTAGGTGTCCACGAGTCGGTCGACGGTGGGACCGGCGCGCTTGCAGAACGGGCATTGAAATTCGCTGAACGCGACGATGGTCACCAGCGCGTCGTCGTCGCCGCGCATGGCGTCGTCGTCGTCGACCGGGACCATCTCGACGTGCTGTTCGGGCTCGGGCGGCTTGGCCACCGGCTCGGGCTCGCTGGGCGAGTCGAAGTTGCGGGCCACCGCCGTGCGGTAGAGCTCAGCGTCGGTCACGCCCTCTGCGCGCAGCTTCTCGGCGAGCTCGAGCTGCTCGTCGACGGCCGCCTCGAAGTCCGATAGCGGCTGCGCGCCGGTGATGGGCTCGCCGTTGATGAGGATATGAGGCGTGCCACGCACGCCGACCTCTTGGCCGAGCTCGACGTCGCGCTCGAGCAGCTCTGCGTATTCATCGCGCTCGAAGTCGCGGCGGAACCTCTCTACGTCGAGGCCCAACTCGCGGGCGTACTCGGCGGTCCTGTCCTCCATCTCGGCGGCGTCCTTGCCGCGAAATACAACTTGATTGTCGAAGAGCAGGTCGTGCATCTGCCAGAATTTGCCCTGCTCGCCGGCGGCCATGGCCGCGCGCGCGGCCGACTTTGCCTGCCGGTGGAAGGGCAGCGGGAAGTGCTTGTAGACCAGCCGGATCTTGCCCTCGTAGGCGTCTTGCTCCATCAGCTCGTCGATGGTGGCGGCTCCGCGCGCGCAGAACGGGCATTGGAACTCCGAGAAGACCACCAGCGTGACCGGAGCATCATTGGGCCCGAGCACCGGCGAGTCGTCGACCGGCACCAGATCGCTGTCGGTGACCACCGCGGCTCTTTCTTGTTGGGCGGTCTCGTCGGACTTCGAGGTCAGAGAGTCGGGGTCGGCGCCGTCGTTTTGATCGGCGCGGCTGGCCTCGCCGCCCGCACACGAAGCGACCAGCAAGAGGACTGCGGCCAGAGCCGCGAGAAGCGATCTGCTGAGCATGACTTTATTACCTGTGGGGGCTTGGACCGTTAGCATCCACTCGTTGCCTTGGTCCAAACGACACGAAGAGCAGAAAACTTCCGAGTGGATGCTCGAGCCGGCCTTGCCCACGGCCTAAAGATCCGCGGGATGGTGCTCAATTATCTTCCTCAGCGACGGCTTCGTCGTCTCCGTCGGCCAGGGCGTCCTCGATGGCCTGCTCGAATTTGTGGGGCGGCTGAGCGCCGACGATGCGGGTGCCGTTGATGAAGTAGGCCGGCGTGCCGCGCACGCCCGCGGACTGAGCCTCTTTCATATCCCGCTCGATGATGTCGTCGTACTCGGAGTTGTCCATATCCTTTTCGAATTGCGCCATGTCGAGATCGAGCTCGTTGGCCAACTCCGTCAGAACCTCGGTGTCCTCGAGCTTCTTCTGGTTTTCGAAGAGAAGGTCGTACATCTCCCAATACTTGCCTTGCTCGCCGGCAGCCATGGCGGCTTTGGCGGCGTCTTTGGCCTGTTTGTGGAAGGGCAGCGGGTAGTTCTTGACGATGATTTTGACGTCCCCGTCGAACTTCTCGGCGGCCGCTTTCACATTCGCGCCACCCCTTTTGCAATAAGGACATTGGAAGTCGGTGAATTCGATGATGGTCACCGGCGCGTCGGCCGGACCGGTAGACGGTGCGTCCTCGAGGGCGAATTCGCTGACGTCGACCTTGGGGTCGGGCTTTTTGGGCGTCGGCTTTTTGGCGGCCGCGCCGGGTGAGTCCTCTTTATTGAGCGCGACAGTCGCCTCATAGAGCTTATCGCCGGAGAGCTTCTCGTCGGCCTCGAGCTTTTTGGCCTGCTTGATCTGGTCGTCGATGATGCTCTCGAACTTCGGGAACGGTTGGGCGCCGCGAAGGTTGACGCCGTTGATCCAGAAGTTGGGCGTGCCCCGCGCGCCGACCCGCTGGGCGAGCTTGAGGTCCTCTTCGATCTTCTTGGCGACGTCGGGATCGTCGTAGTCCTTCTCGAACTCGTCGACGTCCAGACCCAACTCATCGGCGAGTCCTGCCGACCATTCTTTGAAGTTGTCGCCGTTGGACTTCATCTCTCTTTGCTTCTCGAAGAGCAGGTCGTGCATCTGCCAGAATTTGCCCTGCTTGTGGGCGGCCAGCGCAGCCTGTGCGGCCGGCTTGGCCTGCTGGTGCATGCCCAGCGGGAGCTGCTTGAACACGACGCGGACCTGGTCGCCGTACTCGTCTTTGATCTTGTCGAGCGTGGGCAGGACCCTGCCACAGAAGGGGCATTGGAAGTCGCTGAACGCGACGATGGTCACCAGGGGGTCTTCGGTGTTGCCGAACATCGGATCGTCGGCTCCGACGGGCACGAACTCGACCTTCGGGCCGGCAGGCTTGGAGGGCTTGGAGGGCTTGGAGGGCTTGCCGCCGTCGAAGTTCTCGGCGACCATTTTCTTGTAGATCTCATCGCGGGCCACGCCGTCTTCTTGCATCTCGTCGGCCTCTTCGATCTGCGTTTTGACGATCTTCTCGAACTCGGTCAGCGGCTTGGCACCCTTGACGCGCTCGCCGTTGACGAAGAAGTGCGGGGTGCCCTCCACGGCGGCCTCTTTGCCCAGATCCATGTCGCGGTCGATCTTCGCCTGCGTGTCGGGATCGTCGAAGTCCTTCTCGAATTTGGCGACGTCCAGGCCGAGCTCTTCGGCGAGTCCGGCGGTCCATTCTTTCATGTCGCTGGCGTGCTGCTTCATCTGCTGTTGACTCTCGAAGATCAGGTCGTGCATCTCCCAGAACTTGCCCTGCTCGCCGGCTGCGATGGCGGCCTTGTGGGCGGCCGGAGCCTGCTTGTGGAAGGGTAGCGGGTAATGCTTGAAGACGACCCGGACCTGGTCGGGATAGTTCTGCTGGAGCTGCTCGGCGGTCTGTGCGCCACGCTGGCAGAAGGGACATTGCAGATCGGAGAAGGTGACCACGGTGATCGGCGCCGACGGGTCTCCCAAGATCGGGCTGTCCGCCACCGGGATGACGTCGCTATCTGCCACTTGCGGCTCTTCGGCCTGTTGCTGGTCGGCGGCCGACGTCAGCCCCTGCTCGGCCCCATCGGGGTCGGCCTCGGTCTCCGGGCATGTCGAACAACTCGCCAGCACGAAACCCAACGAGAGCAGCGTGATCTGCAATAAGCGGTGCTTCATCAACTTTCCCATGTGCTAGAAGTCCATCTCAAAGGAGGTTTCAATGATGGGCGCAGCTTAGTGTGGGGCTGGGTTGCGCGCAAGCGTGGGTGGGGGGAAGGTCGTCAGAGCAAAAAACCCCGCCGACCCGAAGAGGGCCGGCGGGGTTTGTTGATCATGTGTCGATCATCAGATCAGACACTTACTTGTCGAGCGCGGCCTTGATCGCCTGCTCGAACTTCGCAGGAGGCTGGGCACCGACGACGCGGGTGCCGTTGATGAAGAAGGCCGGCGTGCCACGCACGCCAACTTGCTGACCTTCTTTCATGTCTTGCTCGATGATCTTGTCGTACTCCGGGTTCTTCCGGTCCTCTTCCCATTTGGCCATATTCAGGCCGAGCTCTTTAGCCAATTCAGGCAGGACGCTGGTGTCCTTGAGCTTCTTCTGGTTGTCGAAGAGGGCCTTGTACATCTCCCAATACTTGCCCTGCTCGCCGGCGGCCATCGCGGCCTTGGCGGCTTCCCCAGCTTGCTTGTGGAAGGGCAGCGGATAGTTCTTGACGAGGACTTGAACCTCGCCGTCGAACTTGGCAGCAGCCTCTTTCATATTCGAGCCACCGCGGTTGCAGTAGGGGCATTGGAAGTCGGTGAACTCGACGATTTTGACCGGCGCGTTGTCCGGACCCTGCTTGGGGGCGTGGTCGAGCGTCAGCTTGTTCATGTCGATCTTCGGCTCGGGCTTGTCGGCCTTCTGGGGCTGGGGCTTGTCGGCGGCGGCCGGCGCGTTCTTCTTGTTGAGCGCGACCATCTCTTTGTACAGCTTGTCGCCGGAGAGCTTCTTCTCGGCCTTTACCTTCTTGGCCTGCTTGATCTGCTCGTCGATGACGCTCTTGAACTTCGGGAAGGGCTGCGCACCGCGAAGGTTGACGCCGTTGATCCAGAAGTTGGGAGTGCCGCGCGCGCCGACCTCTTGAGACAGCTTCAGGTCACGCTCGACCTGGGCGGCAATCTTGGGGTCGTCGTAGTCCTTCTTGAACTTGTCGACGTTCATGCCCAACTCTTTGGCCAGTCCAGCCGACCACTCTTTGAAGTTCGAGCCGTTGGGCTTCATCTCTTTTTGCTTCTCGAAGAGCAGGTCGTGCATCTCCCAGAACTTGCCCTGCTTGTGGGCGGCCAGCGAAGCCTGTGCGGCCGGCTTGGCCTCTTTGTGCATGCCCAGCGGGAGCTGCTTGAAGATCACGCGGACCTGGTCGCCGTACTCTTTTTTGATCTGGTCGAGCGTGGGCAGGACTTTGCCACAGAAGGGGCATTGGAAGTCACTGAACTCGACGATGGTCACCAGGGGATCTTCGGTATTGCCGAAGGTCGGGTCGTCAGCTCCGACAGGCACGAACTCGACCTTCTGGGCGGGAGGCTTCTGCTTCTGGTCAGCCGAGGGCTTCTCGGCGTTTCCACCGTCGAACTTTTCGGCGACCATCTTGTTGTAGATCTGGTTGCGGGCCACACCGGCCTGCTCCATTTTCTTGGCTTCCTCGAGCTGACCTTTGACGATCTTCTCGAATTCGGCCAGCGGCTTGGCGCCCTTGACGCGCTCGCCGTTGACGAAGAAGTGCGGGGTGCCCTGGACGGCGACTTCTTTGCCCAGCTCCATGTCCTCGTCGATCTTTGCCTGGGCTTCGGGGGAGTCGAAGTCCTTTTTGAACTTGGCGACGTCCAGGCCGAGCTCTTCGGCGAATCCAGCGGTCCACTCCTTCATGTCGCTGGCGTGCTGCTTCATCTGCTTTTGGTTCTCGAAGAGCTTGTCGTGCATCTCCCAGAACTTGCCCTGCTCGCCGGCTGCGATGGCGGCCTTGTGGGCGGCCGGAGCCTCTTTGTGGAAGGGCAGCGGGTAGTGCTTGAAGGCGACCTTCACGTCGTTGGGATACTTCTCCTGCAGCTGCTTGACGGTTTCAGCGCCGCGCGAGCAGAAGGGGCATTGCAGGTCGGAGAATTCGACGACGGTGATCGCCGCCGACTCTTTTCCGAGAATCGGGCTGTCGCCGACCGGCAGGGCGTTGTCGCCATCGGCCGGCGCGGCGTCGTCGTCAGCTTTGGCCGCGGCGCCGGCTTCGGAATCATCCGAGGACGTGCCGTCGACGTTCCAGTTGCCGACTAAAAAACCGCCGGCAAATGCGATGAGTGCTACGAAGACGTACGATAGGAGTCGTATCGTCATATTTCCATTTGCTTCTTGTGCCATAACGTCAATTTCCTCGTGTAGATTTGCAACTCCACCAATAGGGAGTTGCCCAATTGAGTGTTTGCTACTTGTTTCAACTTGTACTCGGTGTTGGACACGGTGGAGTCAACCGAAGACCACGCCCGGCTCGAATTACATCTGGCCGAAGCTGGTTCGCGTGAGCAACAGTGAAACGCATCCATGCATTTCATGAGCGTTGCTCAGTGGTCGGTTGATTGTGTCCGGTGGTGCGTGGTTGGGGATGGTGCTGGTGCGGCACGTCCTCTATTTGCGGCGCCTGAACTGCGGCGCGAACTACAATTTGAGTTGGGCTATAGAACCACATCGGGCTGACGAGGGTTCGATTCAGCAGCCTCGATTAGCGTGTGATGCTATAGGGCCTGACCCAAATCGTAATTTGCGACTTCGTGGTTTGACGTCGCCTCAATAGAGGAAGCCGCGCATTCTGCTCCGCGCTCCACCTCGCAAGGATCAAGCCTGTGGAGGCTGATCGGGAGGCGTGCGGTATCCCGGGGTCGGGCGCACTTTCAGTCGCGCCCATGCTCGTTGGTCGTCGGTAGAGAGCGTGGTTGGTGGGATGGAGCGTTGGAACTGATCTTGTCGTGCGGCGCTCGCCGAGGCGTCGATGACCAGCGTAGGCGGCAGCGGCGGCAGCGAGCGGCACATATCCGGCCGGTCGCTGCAACTCGCGTCGTCGCCGTCCTCGGGCTGTGGAGCGGGATTGACCGTGGTCTCGGCGACCGGCTCGTCGCCGGCACCGCCGCCGTCGATGGTCTCGTCGAGCTTGTCGACGAGCGCTGCGGCGGCCTGCTCACCTCGCCACTTCGCCAGAAGCGTCGGCAGGGTCGAGATCTGGCCTTCGGCGTCCTCGAAGCAAAAATTCGCCGACGGGTCGGCGTCGGGATCATCGCTGCAAGGCGCGTCGGAGTCGACCGTGGCGGGCGTCTCTTCGAGAGCTATGTCGACCTGGCTGGTCTCCAGGCCGCTGACTTCGAACTCGCCGGTTGCGGCGTCGCTCGATGTCGAGCGCATAAAGGGATCGATGCCGCGCTCGGCCAAGTCACTGACGGCGAAGCAGCGGCCCATCTCTGCAGAGGCGCCCGTTTGTGCAAACGCATTCTTTGCAAAGGCGTCTGCCTGCCCAGAGGTCTCTGTCTGCGCAAAAGCGCCGGCCGGCCACAACAATAGAATCGCCAGGCAGGCCAATATGGCCCGTCCCCAACGTCCCATCTGGATGTGGCGCGCGCGTTGCCTCATGAACGGCCGTGCTGAATTGACAGAGTGGTAGGCCCAGACTACTGGACGTAGCAACAATTTGCGGACTTTAGAAGAATTTTACCCACGATTCAACCCTGCGGCAAATTCTG
>JBKGZI010000157.1:0-11893 GCA_046545675.1 Persicimonas sp. | reverse complement strand
TCGACGCGGATATGGACGCCGATTTCGATGCGGATCTAGACGCGGATCTAGACGCAGACGTGGACGCTGATGCAGACGGCGCCGGCTACGACAAGGATATGGAGGTCGCCGTCTCCAGGCGCTTCAACCCCCTGAAGAGTTTCAAGTTTTATACGTTTGCGATGGCTTTTTTCGGGCTGACCGGGGTGATCTTCGAGTTGCTGGATCTCTGGGGCAGTTCGCTGGGTGTCTTTGGATTATCGGTCGCCATGGGGCTGATCGTCGGCGGCGGAGTGGCCTATGTGATGCATTTGGTCAACCAGGACTCGGGCGGCGGCGCGGTCGGCGAGCATGACTTCGTGGCGGCCAGCGGCCAGATCGTTTTGCCGGTCCGGGAGGGCAAGCGGGGCAAGGTCAGAATGCATGTGCGCGGCCGCACCATTGAAATGCCAGCCGAATCCGCCGATGATGAGGTCGTTCTCGATTTCAACGAAGAGTGTTTCGTATTGGGGGTCGAAGATGGTATCGCCAAGGTGGTCCATCCATCGGCGCTCCAGCGCAGCGACGACTGAAACCGTTCAGACGAGGAAATAAGAATGAGTCCATTTATTCTGGTGGTCGCGCTCGGTTTGGCCGTAGTGGTCGGGCTGATGCTGCTCTTTGCCGCCGCGAAATCGTTTCTCATCGTCGGACGCCCCAATGAGGTCGTCATCTTCTCGGGCCACAAATATCAAGCCGCCGACGGGACCACCCGGCGCTGGCTGCCCATGTTCGGTGGTCGCCGGTTTCGAATTCCGGTCATCGAGAAGGTCGATCGGCTCGATCTGACCCTGATGTCGGTCAATATCAACATCAGCGGCGCCTACTCCAAAGGCGGCATTCCGCTCAACGTCCACGCCATCGCCAACGTCAAAGTCTCCAGCGACGAGAGGCTGGTCGGAAACGCCATCGAGCGTTTCCTCGGCCGCGGCAAACAAGAAGTGCTGCGCGTCGCTCAGGAGACCCTCGAGGGTCATGTGCGCGGTGTGTTGGCGACGATGACCCCGGAAGAGGTCAACGAAAACCGGCTCAAATTCGCCGAGGCGCTCCACGCCGAGGCCACCCCCGACTTCGAGAAGCTCGGGCTCCACCTGGACATCCTCAAGATTCAAAACGTCTCTGACGAGCGTGACTACCTCGATTCCATCGGCCGAAAGCGTATCGCCGAGATCATCAAGGTGGCCGAGGTCGCCGAGAGTGACTCGATGAAGGTCGCCGAGGAGTCGGAGGCCGGAGCGCAGGGTGAGGGCGAGGTGGCCAGACGCAAGGCGCAGGCCCAGATTCAAAAGGCTCAAAACGAGTTGCGCGAGCTCAAGGCTGACCTGGAAAAGGAAGCCAAGTCCGAAGAGGAACGCGCCGAAGCACGCGCGCTGGCCGCTCGGGCCGAGGCCGAACAGGAATTGCAGCAGGTGCGTACCGAGCTCGAGAAGCTTCGGCTCCAGGCCGACGTGGTTATCCCCGCCGAGGCCGAAAAGGTCTCTCGCGAGCTCGTCGCGGCCGGTGAAGCCGCCGAGATCGCCGAGAAGGGCCGGGCGATGGCCGAGGTGCTGCGCATGATGACCGAGGTCTGGCAAGAGGCCGGCGACGACGCCATGGACGTGTTCATCATCCATCGGCTCGAGTCGATCATGGAGAAGGTCTCCGCAGCCGCCCGACAGGTGGCCGTGCGCGAGGTCGCCCTCATCGACAGCGGCGACGGCAAGACGCTTCCCAACTACGTCAGCTCGTTTCCCTCGATTGTCGGCAATCTCTTCGATGAGATGCGCGAGACGGTCGGGCTGGACATCGGCGGCGCGCTCACCGGCGAGCGCCAGGGCGTGCGCGTGGACGGCGACGGGTCGGGCAAACGCCCCGAGCGGCTGTCCAGCGCGGTTCGAAAGGGCATCGACGAGCGCAAAAAAGCCCGGGAACTCGAAGGTGGCTCATCGGCCGGCTCAACTGACGGCAGCGTCGAGCAGCCGGCCGCCGGCGCCTCGAGCGACGCAGATCAGGTGTGATTTGACGGCGTCTTCGGGCGCCAACCCCCGACCGTTCGCGGTCGACTCAATTGTGGAGAAACGACATGTTCGGAGGCATCGCAGCACTGGTCATTTTGCTGGTTGTAGGCGGCGCCGCAGGCGCGATCGCCATCGCCAACTTGCTCGAGATCTGCGAACCCAACGAGGTTCTGGTCTTTAGCGGCCAGAAGGCCGGCAAGGGCTACGAGATCGTTCACTCGGGCAAGAAGCTTCGCATCCCGCTATTCCACCGGGTCGACCGGCTCGACGTGACCAACATCGTCATCGACCTGAACGTCACCAATGCCTACTCCAAGGGCGGCATCCCGTTGAGCATCAAGGGCGTGGCCAACGTCAAGATCGCCAGCCACCAGCCGCTGATCTCCAACGCCGTCGAGCGTTTTCTGGGGATGACTCGCGACCAGGTCGCCCGGGTGGCCAAGGAGACCCTCGAGGGCAACCTCCGCGGTGTGCTCGCCAGGCTGACGCCCGAACAGGTCAACAACGACCGGCAGACCTTCGCCGAGCACCTCTCCGAGGAGGCCGAGACCGACCTGTCCAAGCTGGGCATCGTGCTCGACACCTTGAAGATCCAGAGCGTCACCGACGACAAAGGCTATCTGGACTCGATCGGCCGCAAGCAGTCCGCCGAGCTGATCATGAATAGCCGCATCGCCGAGGCCGAAAACCGCGCCGAGGCGACCATTCGCGACGCCGACAACCAGCTCAAAAAGGCGATCGCCAAGATCAACGCTCAGAAGGATATCGCCGAGGCCGACGCCGAGCGTCGCATCCTCGACGCGACTACTCGCGGCCAAGCCATGGTCGCCGAGGAGCGCTCGCGCATCGGCGCGGCCGTGGCAAAGGCGCAGGCCAACCTCGACGTGCAGCGCGCGCGCCTCGAGCAGGTCAAGCGTCAGCTCGCCGCCGACGTCATCCAGCCCGCCCAGGCGAGCAAGGCGGAGCTCGAGGCCCAGGCCAAGGGAAATTCGGCCAAGATTATCGAGGACGGCAAGGCCAACGTCGACGCGCTACAGGCGCTGCTCGATACCTGGAGGAGCGCCGGTGAATCGGCGCGTCCGATCTTCATGCTCCAGCAATTCGACTCCATCATGGACGCGATGATGTCGACCATCCAGGAGATCGAGATCGACAAGATCACAGTCATCGACAACAAGCTCGAGGAAGTCGATCGTCAGGGCTCGATGCCCATGAAGGCAGCCAGCGGCTCCGAGCAGGTCAAGCAGACGCTCGGCCTGGACCTGCCGCGTATGCTCCAAGGGCTCGCGGCATTGAACTCCGACGAGGGCTAAACGCTTTCTGCCCGACGCTCGATGACCAAAAGCCCCGGCCGATCCGATCGGCCGGGGCTTTTATGATCTCCGTTGAGCTTCCCGTCTCAGTCGCCAGTGCGCCGAAAATTGACATCGATATGCGGTTGGCGGCTGCGCAGCCGTTTCAGCGCGCTCTCGGCGGTGCGCCGGATGGTTGGCTTGTCGCTGACGGCCAACTGGGCGAGCTGCTTTTTGGCGTTGGGGCCGCGCGTCTCCAGGATGGCCGGGATCACCGCCTGGCTGACAAATTCGGGTTCTCCGCGCATCAATTCCTCGAGCCTGCGCGATAAATCGGGCGCGTCACCGGGCGCACCGCGGCGGATGACCTCGAGGGTGCGCCGCCGGATGCTCGGGTTGGCGTGCTCCAGTAGCGGCACGAGCGCGGCTGCGTCGGCCGGGTGCCAGCGCTCGTCGAGCGAGTAGCCGCGCTTGGGGACGAGGCGGACCAGAAGCTCGAGGGCGGTGACCACCAGCGGCTGCAGTCCGGTCGAGCCCCGAAGTGAATTGAGCGCGGCCTGCTCGGCGTGGCGTGCTTGTTTGGCGTGAGGCGACTGCTCGGCATCGGACGACTGCCCGGCGTGTGGCTCGAGCATCTTTCCGAGTGAGCGCAGCAGGTAGGCTTCTGTGCGGACCAGATCCTCGTGTTCGTTATGGCGGCGATGGCCACGCACCATACGCAGGCTGTTGAATAGCGCCTCGGCCAGCGAGGCGTCGAGAGCCTCGGCGACTTTCGACAGCGCCTCCGAGGCGGTCGCCGCCACGGCGTAGTCGCCCGAGCGCGTGGCCTCGATGGCCCTGCGAGACAGCTGCGGGTCTCCCGAGCGGCCCGCGGCGCTCAGAGCGGCGAGCTTGATGAATTTGTCCGAGCTCTGCAGGCCGCGTTCGATAGCGCGGACCTCCGAGGCGCGCGCGTCGCCGTCGAGGTGCTCGGCGAGCAGCCTGAGGCTGGCGGCCCGGTCGGCCTCCGAGCTGGTCAGTTGAAAGTGGCGCACGGCGACCTCGCGAGCCGCCGGGTCATCGAGCGCCTGGAGCACCTGCAGGCCGACCAGCGTGCGGTTGCCGTCCTCGCGCACCAGGTCACAGGCGAGCTCGAAGGCCTCGTCGTGCTCGCGAAGCAGCTTCACGCAGTAGGTCAGCCGCGCGCCGGTGGCGCTTCGGATATGCTTGAGGAGTGCTTCTGGGTCCATTTGCGCCTCTCCGGTCTCCTCGTCACCCATCTCCAGGGCGTCGAGTGTTTTCTGAGCGCGCTCGCGCACGAACTCATTGGAATCATCGAGTGCCTCTCGTACGTAGGGCATCGCCTCGGAGAGCCCCAGCTTCCCAAAGGCTTCGATGACATAGGTGCGCACGAACGGGTCGGAATCGTCTTTCATATCGACCAGAAAGTCGAAGAGTCGGGATGCGTGCTTGGGCTGGGCGATGCGCATGATCGCCTGCATGGCCAGCCCCCTGGCGTTGCTCTCGGCGACGTTTTGACGCTCGTCGAAGACGTAGCGCATCAGCGGGAGCAGAGCGCGCTCATCGCCAAGCTCACCCAGAACCTGCACCAGAGCAGTGCGCACTCGCCGGTTGACCAAGCCCAGATTGGCGCAGAGTTGGTCGACCGCGTCGGCGCCCAGATCCACCAGCTTCTCGCGCACCTGTTGCTGGCGCACTGCGTCGGGATGGTCGAGTTGATCGAGCAGACGAATGATTTCGCCACGAGCCTTGGCCACGTCGCAGACCTCATCGGCAGGGGAGTTGGTTGGCACGCCCGGCGCATGCAGGTGGCTGTGAACCGGGGGTTCTCCACGTCTTCAGGTATTAAACGGGCTTGACTCCCAAAATAATCACCTGCAGCAGGCTTTCACGCACACGCCTGCGCTTGCAACGCCTGCACAGCGAAGTTACTCTCCGCAGAACGAGAGCTTTTGTATTGGCGCCGCGTCTGGCTGAGGCGGCCTGGGGACAGCCCATCCGATGAGGATCGGCTCGCGCGCTCTGTGGCCAGAGTGTCGCTGGACGGCGACGGTGTTGAGCCCCCGGTATCCAACCTAATGGGACCAGAGCATGTCTGACAGGTCGGCAGAGGGCGAGGGCGACAGCTCGCTCGAAAACAAAACGACCGACGAAATCGCACCCCCGGGGGCGCGTGGCGTCGAGTCGGCGGAGAGTCGATCGACGGACGGCTCCGATCCGATCACCGTGCCGGTCGAACTCGCGGCCGAGGAAGAATCAGAGCAAGACACCCAGGACGGGTTGGCCGATACTGACGTGCTCGGCGGTCAGCAGGATGATGACGACACCGATGTCCTCGAGACCGTCGACGACGCCAGCACCGACGAGCGCGACGTCGAACTGCGGGTCACCGCCGAACAAGCACCCGAGGCCGAGGCGCTGGGCGCTGGGTTCGGCCGACTCGATCTGAAGGTCGCAGACGATACCACCGAGCTAAGCCGCTCGTCGCTGGAGGGGCAAGGCCGGCCCGCTGAGTCGAGCTGGGGGGCGATCGGTGAGCTCCAGAGGGCGCTCAATGCGCCGTCGGGTGAAGACGTCGGCAGCGATGATCAGACCCTCGAATTCGATTCGGTTTATGCGCGCGCACTTCTGCGGCGCACCAGCGAGCAACTCGGTAGGGATGAGTCCTCCGCCGAGCTCGTCGACCCCTTCGAGATGACCGGGTTTCGGGTCTTCGAGCTCGGCGAGGAGCCCAGCGAGCCGCGCCTGGCACACTCGCCTTCGACGGGCCGCTTCGAGCAGGCGCCGAGCACGGGGCGAAGCGACCGGCCCGAGCAGCCCCGCGACTGGAGCCGGCCGCTGGCCGTCGGCCTCGACACCGCTGCGCGCCCCCTGCCTCTGGACACGTCGTGGGCCCAATTTGTCGAGGAGCTGCGCCAGGAGACGCTCGCCGAATCCGACGTGCGACTTCGCTCCAGCTATCTTGTGATGCTGGCGAGCGTGCTTCGGCTGCACGGCGATGTCGGCGAGACCGCCGCGGCGCGCCTCGAGGAGGCCGGGGCCCGCGCCGAGCGGCCGGTTCGAACATTGTTGCTGAACCTGCTGGTCAAGCATTGGGAGCAGCCTTCGGAGCGCTTCATCGAACTGCTCGAGCGGCTGGAAGCGTGGGATGAGGGCGAGCAGCCCAATACCGCAGCGGTGCGCCGGGCCTCCATCGTCGTCGAGCGCCTGCTCGGCGGCGGCCTGGACGCGCGCATCGAGGAGCAACTCGAGCGCAAGCTGACCTCTCCGGAGACGTTGCCCGGGCTGACGCTGCGTGCCATTCGGGCCCACCGCGACGGGCACCGAAGCCGCGCGGCCCATATGTGGAGACAGGTCTCGCGCCATCTACGCGACGATCCGCGCGAAGTGCTCGTCGACGCGGCGGCCTATTTTCTTCGGGGCACCCCGGGGTTCTTCGACTACCTGGAGAAGCGACTCCAGACCACTCAGAGCTCGCGCATCTTGTGGCTGATGATGCAGCGCGAGGCCGCCGCCGTCGGTGACCACTTGCGTGAAGCCGTCGCGCTCAAGTATCTGGTCGCCGCCGACGTCGCGCTGGGCCGTCGCCTGGGCGACGACAGCGCCGCGCGGCGAAAACGCCTCAAGCAGATCGCGGCGGCCAGATTTTTCCGACTCGCCACGCTCCTGAGAGGCCTGGGCCAAGCTCAGCGAAGCGACGACGTACTCGGAAAGCTCGAGCCCCACGGAGTCATGCGCGACGCGGTATCCTTGGCGCCGCGCCGCCCGCTATATCTGCGCCGACTCGCACGGTGGTCGCGGGCCCGAGGTGATCTGAATAACTGCGCGCGCTCATTGGGCTCACTGGCCATGTCCTACGAGGACGACCGCCTGGCCGCCTTGGCTTGCACGGAACTCGCTCGCACGATTTTTATCGGGGGCGGCCGCCCCGAGATGGTCGATCAATATCTCGACGAAGCGATCGCCCATGACGGCGGGTGTAAGTCTGCGCGCTTTGCGCGTGCGCTTCGGCTCCTGGCAGCCGGCGACGAAGCCGGCTACGAGACGTTCGTCGCCGGCAGCCCCGGGGACGTGGGCCTGGTCGACCTCTCCGACGATGAGCGGGCGCTGGCCGCGGCCGAAGATTTCTCGGAGTTAGCCAGAGTCTTAGAGCATAAGCTCGAGCATGCGGTCGAGCCCATGGAGTGGGCGACGCTGACGTTTCGTCTGTCCCAACTGCACGCTTGGCACCTGTCGCCGACACCTGATGCGCGCCTTCGCGTGGAGTTTCTCGAGCAGGTGCTCATCGCCGACGAAGAGCATCTGGATGCATGGCTCGAGATCCTCGAGCTTCGTCTGGCTCGCCGCGAGTACGCCCAGGCGGCCAAGGCGCTCGAGCGTCTGGCTGACCTCAGCGATGTGCCGGCTGAGCGGGCTGGTTGGCTGACCGAGTTGGCGGGGTTGTGTGAGCATTTTCTGGGCACGCCAGCCCAGGCCTTCGACTACTTCGGGCGTGCCGCGGAGCTGGCCGCCGACAACCCCGTCGCCTTCTTCGGAGCGCTGCGCACCGACGTCGCGTCGAGCGCCGACGCCGTCGGGACCATCGTCGAGCGATTGGACGCCGGCGTCGGTGTAAGAGAGAGCCAGGAGCTGGCCCTCGAGTTGGTGCTTCGCGTCGACGAGGCTCCGGCTGCCTGGGAGGTGCTCGATGAGCGCTTCCTCGACCAGCCATTCTGGATGTTCGTGCGCATCTGTACGGGCATCGAACGCGGCCTCGACGACCCGGAGACCGTCGAGCGATTGTGGGATATGTGGACCCATCCGAGCGTCGAGCCGCTGCTGGCGGTCTTCGAGCGCTTCTTCGAGGCCGATCAGGTGCCGCCGCGCGCCAAGCTGATTGGCCGGCTCAATCAGATCAAGGGCTCACCGGTGGCCGAGGGACGCCTGGTGCGCGCGATGTACGACGTACGACACCGCGCTGACGCCGAACTCGAGGGCGTCTTGGCTGCGATGCGCGCGCGGCGGTGTACCGACGCGATCAACCGGGCCACTGACTTGATGGTGATGGCCATCTCGTTTTTGTGGCGAGGCGAATACGAGCAGGCGCTGCGGGTCTGCGAGCACCTACTCGAGCGCCATCCGGACTTTTTGCCGGCGCTCAAGCTGGCTAAAATTGGCAACGACAAGCTGGGGCGCTGGGCTGCGCTGGCTCGGGTCTGCGAGCGCGAGGCCGAGCGCACCGGCGTCGCCCAAATCGCCTTCGAGGACCGGCTGGTCGCCTCCGATGTCCAGCGCAATCACCTGGGTGATTTCGACGCTGCCTGCCAGCAATATCACGCCGTGCTCCTGGTCAACCCGGGCCATCGTGAGGCCTTCGACAAGCTCAAGCCGCTGCTGTTGCAGCGCGGCGAGGTCGAGCAGTTGATCGAGCTGTACGAGCGCAGGCTCAGCCATGCGAATGCCTCCGGCGAGCGCTCGGTGGCAGAGCAATGCGAATTGCTCAACGAGATGGCCGATATCGCGCTGCATCGCGGCAAAGACGTCGAGGCGGCCATCGACTACTTCCGCCGCTCGCTGGACCTGGAGCCCGATCAGTTGCGCAGTTTGCGCATTCTGGCCGAGCTATATCAGAACAGCGATCGCCTCGAAGCCGCCCTGGAGTGTTATCGGCGAGCCGCCGAATTGACCGATAATCAGATGCTCGTCGAGCGGTTATGGGTGCAGATGGCCGAATTGCTCGAGGCAGCCGGCCGCGACAGCGAGGCGCTCGAGGCCTATGAGGTGGCGCTTCGCTCTAACCCGTCGCGCACCGACATCATACTCGACGTCGCGCGCCTCGAGGCCGAAGGAGGCGACCTGGAGACGGCGCTGATTCACCTGCAGCGGCTCGAGTCGACCGCGTCGAACCCGGAGGTGCTCCACGAGGGCCGGGCCAAGAAGGCGCGTTATATGGCCCGGCTGGGCCGCCCCACACAGCAGGTCATCGCCGCCTATCGGCAGCTCTTATTGCACCACCCCGAGGATCTCGAGGCGGTCGGCGAGTTGTGCGACTTCCTCGACGAGCACGACCCGTCGGTTGAATCCGAGCGCTTCTTCGGCAAGCTCGCCTATCAGTCACTCCGCGAGATGCAGGGCCGACCGTTCCAGCCGCATTTCGAAATTGCCCGCAAGCTCGGCCACGCCGACCGGACGTTTTGCTTGGCCGCCGTGGCCCGCGCGCTGGGCTACGGCGACCCTCATATGGACGAATTCTACGAGCGCACCGCCTCCAGGCGGCGGTGGCCGACCGCGGCGGTGCCCGCGACGTATTTTGATAAGATGATCCCGAGGCCGCTCTTGGAGATGTTCTGGAGCGTCTTGAGAACAAGCGAGCCGGCGGTGCGTCGCGCCATCGATCACGCGGACGCCAAACGTCTCCTCGGACAGGCACGCCCGCTGGATGCCTCCGGTTCACCAGCGCAAGAACTCGGCGCGCGCTGGCCGCAGCTCTTTGGCATTACCTCGGCCCGGATATTCGAGCTGGATCATATCGACGGAGGAAGCCGCGTGCTGTCCGGCGAGATGGGCCCCGACAACACGACCCGCGTGCTGCTCGACACGCAATGGCGCGCTGCACACGACCCCACCGAGCTTCTCGTCCACCTCGGCAGCGAACTCGCCGCAGATGTGCTCGGGGTCGGCGGATGGTTTTCGCTGGACAGGATCAGCCGGTTTATCGTCTTCTCGCGCATCATTGGCCAGCTCGTGCCAGGCTGGGGCGGGGCGGCTGCCTCGCGTCCTCTGGACGGGTTTGCCTGGGCGAGGGTCGAGGATTGGCTCGAAGCCGGCGGCCGAGATTCACTGCAGGAGACGGCGCTCGAGCTATCCGGTCGGCTCAGCTCTCAGGCCGTCGAGCCGCAGTTCCGCCTCGTCGAGCTCGCCGTCGAGCGGCTGGGATGCGTGGTGCTCGATGATCCGTGCCGATTTTTGCCCCATACGCGCTATCTGGGCTCGGAGCACGGCATGTTGCAACAGCCCTGGCGCTTCTTATTCAGCGAGACCGCCGCCGAGATTAGACGCATCGTCGGCGTCGCCCTCACCGGTTAAACGCTGTCTCCTCGCACCCCAAGCCCCAAGCCCCAAGCCCCAAGCCCCAAGCCCCACACCCCGTGTCACTCGAACGTATCCTCAGAAAAGGCAAGACACTGCGCGCCATCGGCTTCGACGACGCGCCGTTTACCCGTGGAACCGGCGAGCCGGTGCACGTAGCCGGCGTGGTCTGCGCCGATACCAAATTCGAGGGCATGGTCTGGGGCGAGGTCGTCGAGGACGGCTGGGATGCGACCGATGTCGTCGGCGAGTTGCTCCTGGATGGCAAATTCTTGCCGCAACTGCATATGCTGCTGCTCGACGGCATCGCCCTGGGCGGCTTCAACGTCGTCGACCTCCCCGAACTCCACCGCCGCCTGGGCCTGCCGTGCGTGGCGGTCATGCGCACTTATCCGGACCTGGACGCCGTCGAGCTGGCTCTGCGGCAGCTCCCCGAGCCCGAACGCCGCTTGGACCTCATCGGCCGCGCCGGGCCTATCCACCGTGCCGCCAATGTCTGCTTTCAAGTCGCCGGTGCGCCCCACGAGCTGATTCCGGAGGCGTTGGCGCGTTTGACTTATACGGGGCATATTCCGGAGCCGTTGCGGATGGCGCACCTGATCGGCGCCGCCGTCGAGACTGGCGAGAGTGGTCGGCGGGCTTAGCGGGCTCATTGAGGCATTGAGGCGGGGAAGCATGGAGGCTTGGAACCGTGGAAGCGTGGAAGCACCGAACCATTGGATCCACGGAGCCACGGTAGAGCACACGGAGCGCCTTTGAAGCATTGAAACGACAAGCCGGTGACTGCTGCTCTGGGGTGGACGAACCGACTAGCCACAACGGGCAACTCAACGCTTCCAAGCTGCTCAATGTGCTCTACCATGCCTCCATGAAAGCAATGGTTCCAAGGTTCAATATTTCCACGGCTTCAAGCCTCCAAGCTTCCAAGCCTCCAAGCCTCCAAGCCTCACTGGCTCCCTTAGAAGATCGTCGGCTCACGCCGAAGTGGATCGACGCGGTAGTAGCTGCGCAGCTCCTCATACAACTCCGGCGCCTTGCGCTTGAGCGTCTTCGGCTTCTCGAAAAAAACCTCCGTCGCCACCGCAAAAAACTCCGCCTCATTGGTCGCGCCGTACTCCCGGATGATGTCGTGGCGGTCGGGGTTGTCGCGCAGCTCCTCGAAATGCTCGGAGAGCACCGTCGCCCAGCTGCGGTAGTCGTCGCGTGCGTGCAGGGTGGGGGTGCCGTTGAAGACGCCGTCGTTTAGGTCGAGCATGTGGGCAAATTCGTGCAGCGTGGTGTCGTGGCCGTCGTTGGGGATGGCCACGCCTTCTTTGACCGCATCCCAGCTGAAGATGACCGTGCCGAAGTCGTGGGCCATGCCCGCCGCGTGGAAGGCGTCGTCGTCGGGCGGGCGGAAGCCGGCCGGGTAGACGCCGATTTCCTTGACGCGGTCGTAGACCTCCACGGGCAGCTTGCGGGCCAGGCGGGCCGCCGAAGCGCTGATGACGAGCTTCATCTCGTCGGTGACCTCGAGGC
>JBKGZI010000156.1:0-11995 GCA_046545675.1 Persicimonas sp. | reverse complement strand
TCCGTTTAAGGAAATAACATGGGCGATATACCGGGTCAAGATTCCCCGACCGATAACAGCGCCCTGGCGCCGAGCACACGTCGGCCAACACAGGCTTGCATGCGCCGGTAAATCACGCCATCATCGATTTTGATGAACCGGAAGGGCGCAGCGCGCAAACCAGTTCTCTGCACAAGCTGAGCGATATTAGATGGGGCCCGACCAAATCTCCAAAGAACAGCCCGCCGACGCCGGTACACTGGCGCCGGGCGAGCTTCTGGTGGATCGCTACCGCATCGACGAGCAACTGGGCAGCGGCGGCTACGGTGAGGTCTTAGCCGCCGAGGACATCACCAACGGACGGCGGGTGGCCATCAAGATTCTGCACGCCGACGCCGCCGGCCGCGATCCGGCCGCCCTGGCCCGTATGCGTCAGGAGGCCGAGATCCTCGAGGCCGTCGACCACCCCAATATCGTGGAAGTCTTCGACGTCGGCGACAGCGAACACGGCGAGTTTATCGTCATGGAGCTGCTCGAGGGCCACTCTCTGGAGTATTTGATCGAGGCCGAGGGCCCGGCGGATCCCGACCGCGCCGCTCCGGTGGTCGAGCAACTGCTGTCGGCGCTCGACGCCGCCCATCAAAAGCAAGTGCTCCACCGCGACCTCAAGCCCGAAAATATCCTCTTGATCGCCGACGACGACGAGCCCACCGGCGAGAAGGCCAAGCTCGTCGACTTCGGCATCGCCAAGGCTCAGGAGCTGCTCGACGATGACCCCGACGAGGGAATCACGCTGGTCAAGACCCGCGGGGGCGGCTTCGTGGGCACGCCGCGATATTGCTCACCGGAGGCCGCCGTCGGCGATCCCGCCGGCCCCAGCGCCGATTTATTCAGCCTCGGGCTGGTCGTCGCCGAGTGGCTCACCGCCACAGCGCGAATTGACGGCGAGAAACAAAACGTCGTGTTGTCGGTGCTCATCCAGCCCGAGCCCCTCGACGTCTCCGACTGCCCGGCCGACTGGCAACCCTGGCTGGCACGCATGATCGCCAAGACGCCCGAGCAACGCTATGAGTCGGCCCAGCAGGCACTGCAGGCCTTTCAGGCGCTTGTAAAGAGCGAGGGCGACGACGTCGATATGGCCCAGACCATCGAGCAAGGCGCGCCCTCGGCGGCCTTCGTCTTCGGCGACACCGACATCTCGGACACCGCCGAGACCCGCGTGCGCACCCAACCGTCGGCCGAAGATCTCGCCCAACAGCGCGACGCGCCGTCATCGACCAACCCTGCTGCCACCGGCCCTTCTGCTGCCGCCGACCCGTCCGCCGACCCATCCGCCGGCGAAGAGCCCGACTCCGAGCGACTATCGATCGGCCGATTCTTGGCCGTGGCCGCCGTCAGTTGCATCGTCGTCCTTTTGCTGCTGATGCTCGTGCGCACGCTCACCTAGAGGAGTCTTCGATGAGACTAGCCATCCTTTCTCGCAGCCGCACCCTCTATAGTACCAGGCGGCTCGCCGAGGCCGGCCGGCGGCGAAGACACGACGTACGCATCATCGACCCGAACCGTTGTACCATCTCGACGGCAGACGGCGAGCTGGCCACCACCCGCGACGGCCTCCCGCTGGACGCTTTCGACTGGCTCATCCCTCGAGTCGGCGGCGGCTCGAGCTCCTGGGGGCTGGCGCTTTTGCGCCACCTCGAGCTTCAGCAGGTCCGGGTGCTCAACTCCTCGTTCGGCGCGATGGTCGCCTCCGACAAGCTGCGCACACTGCAAGAGCTGACCGCCGCCGGTGTGGCCGTCCCTTCCACGTTGCAGACCAAGAATCCCGAAGAACTCGCCGCCCTCGTCGCGCACGTCGGCGGCCCCCCGGTCATCCTCAAACTACTCAAAGGCACCCAGGGAGTCGGCGTCATCAAGGTCGACACCGTCGAATCCGCCGTCTCCACGCTCGAAGCCATGTGGAGCCTTGGCGAGGACGTGCTCGTCCAGGAGTTCGTCGCCGAGAGCACCGGCGTCGACCGGCGCGCATTGGTCGTCGACGGCCGCGTCGTCGGCGCCATGGAGCGCACCGCCCGCGAAGGCGAGTTCCGCGCGAACGTCCACCGTGGCGCCACCACCCGCAAGGTCGATCTCGACGACGCCTCGCGCGACATCGCGCTTCGGGCGGCTGCGGCCCTCGATCTTCGCATCGCCGGCGTCGACTTGCTGCCCAGCTCACGCGGCCCGCTGGTCCTCGAGGTCAACGCCTCCCCCGGCCTGGAGGGCATCGAAGGCGCCACCGGCCGGGACATCGCCGCCGACATCATCAAATGCATCGAGCGTCTCTCCAGTTGAGCACCTACTGGATCTCCTCCACATTCTGCTCCCAATTTCGCCCGTCGAACGGCTTGATTTCGAGCCGGCTGATATCGACGTCGTCCAGCGCGCGCACGTTGACGTCGACGTCGTCGGGGTGGCTGCGTGGCGTATAAAACGGGTGGATCCCGCAGGTCTTGCAGAACCGGTGGACCGCCTGCTTGGTGTTGAACCGGTATTCGGCCAGCGCCTCGCCGCCGCTCGTCAGCCGGAAGCGCTCGGGCGCCACGATCAGATGCAAAAAGCCCTTCTTGGTGCAGATCGTGCAGTTACAATCGAGGATCTCGGCCCGTTCGAGGTCGGCTCGAACCTCGAAGCACACTCGTCCGCAATGACAGCCACCTGTGTGGGTCTTCATGACCATGCTTCGTCTCCTTCACAGTAGAAATCCGTTAGAAAAATCCATGCTCGTCGAGTAGATACTTGGGTGCGATGGCCGCTCGGTGGTATGCCATCTTCGAGCGCGATGGAACGCAACCGCACCTGGCGCTGTTGTCTCACAGACGGTTTCATATTCTGGCTAGATGAGGCCGCATCAAGCAATCGAGGAAGCCCATGCGATATCTGCTCTTCTTTTTTGCAGCGACGCTGCTGCTCACAGCCTGCGAGCGTAAGCTCCCGCCCCCCTCTGAGGAGGAGCGCGAGGCGATCCTCCAGGACGCCCCCGAGATCATCGTCGCCGAAGACGATCGGATCTCGCTGGCGGGCATCGACAGCCTCCACCTCGGCCAGCCAAACGAGGAGGCGCTCGCTGCGATCGCCGAATTGTGCCCCAAGACGATGGACTATCATACCGGCGAGATCGGCGAGAGCGCGTCGTTTCGCGGGTGCGTCTTCTCCGAGCCCAAAGCAGCGATCCGCTCGGTTCGCGTCGGGTTCTGGCCGAAGATCGACGATCGACTGGCCACCCTCGAGGTCAAGCGCTCCGATATCGAGCTCGACGCGGTGCGCGAGCGGTTCCGTGACTTCGTCGACGACGAGCTGACCGTCGATCTGTTGCGCTCGGGGCTGCTGGAGATGCGCTCGACCAAATATCAACTCATGGCCGACACCGACGACGGCCCCCAAGGCCCCACCCATATCACCATCGGATACTCTCCCAAATACGTCGACGAGCATGGCCTCGACGATTGACCGATCGCTCGAAAACAACGACCAAACGCACGAAACCGGCCAGACGCGGGCGCCCTCTCATGCCCGCTTCTGGCCGGTCTCATTTTGCTCCCTCCTACCACTCCCATGCCGCTTTGGACGCCTACTCGACCGTCTTGATATTGTAGCGATACCCCTGCTCGGTCAAAAAGAGCTGGCGCTTATTCGAATAATCTTGCTCGGTCGTGTCTCGGGTGACCACGCTATAGAAGTGGGCCTCGTTTCCGTCCTCTTTGGGCCGCAGGATGCGCCCGAGGCGCTGGGCCTCTTCCTGGCGGCTTCCGAAGGTGCCCGAGACCTGAATCGCGACGTTGGCGTCGGGCAGATCGACGGCGAAGTTGGCCACCTTACTGACAACCAGCACCGGCACCTCGCCGCTTCGAAACTTCTCGTAGAGCACGTCGCGGTCGGCCTGCTTGGTACGCCCGGTGATGATCGGCGCGCCGGTCATCTCTTGGATGTCATCGAGCTGGTCGAGGTATTGGCCGATGACCAACACCTGATCACCCTCGTGCTCGTCGAGCAAATCCTGGATGACCTGGAGCTTGGCGGGGTTGGTCGCGGCGAGCTTATACTTCTCGCGCGGCTCGGCCAGCGCGTAACTCAGACGCAGGTCGTCGTCGCGAAACGGCACGCGCAATTCGGTACACTTGGCGGTGGCGATAAAGCCCTTCTTCTCGAGCACCCGCCAGGGCACGTCGTATTTTTTGGGCCCGATGAGGCTGAACACCTCGTCTTCCTTGCCGTCCTCGCGCACCAGCGTGGCGGTCAAGCCGAGCCGACGCCGGCTCTGCAGGTTGGCGACCGCGCGGAACACCGGCGCCGGCAGCAGGTGGACCTCATCGTAGATGATCAGTCCCCAATTCGACTCGTTGAACAGCCCGAAGTGCTTGAAGTCGTCTTCTTTGCTCTTGCGGTAGGTCAAGATCTGGTAGCTGGTCAGCGTCACCGGCTTGATCTCTTTGGTCTCACCGGAGTACTCGCCGATCAGCTCGGGATCGATGTCGGTCTTGTCGATGATCTCATCGCGCCACTGGCGCAGCGCGGTTATATTGGTGGTGAGCACCAGGGTATGCTCCTTGACCACGTCCATCGCCCCCAGGGCGACGATGGTCTTGCCGGCACCGCAGGGAAGCACGATGGCGCCGCTACCGCCGCGCTCGGTTCCGCCGGCCCAGAAGGCGTCGACGGCCTCTTTTTGGTAGTCGCGCAGCCCAAAGGGCTTGCCCTGCTTGGTCGTGTCACGCAAACTGACGTCGAGCGGGTCGCCTTCGACGTAGCCGGCGAGGTCCTCGACCGGGTATCCCACCTGAATGAGCGCGTGTTTGACAAAGCCGCGCTGTTCCTTGTTGACCTTGACCCGGCCCAGCTCGACAGCCCCGTCGATAAACGGCTCGACTTTTTTTTGCCGCGCCACCTCTTCGAGGAGCATCTGGTCATCGGAGACCAAAAAATGCTCGCCGTTCTCGGCGATCAGCTTGATGCGCCCATAGCGCGACATGAAATCATTGATGTCGAATAGCAAGTTATCGGGTACTTCATACTTGCTATACTCGGCGAGTTCGTCTTTGACCTGCTCCGGAGTATAGCCCAGCGCTGAGGCGTTCCACAGCGACAACGGTGTGACCCGGTAGGTGTGGATATGTTCGGGCGACTTGACGATCTCGGCGAAAATGGACAGTGCGTCCCTCGCCTCTTCGAATTTGTCGTTGGCCGTCTCCAGTAAAACGGTCCGGTCGGACTGGACGATGAGCGGATTCGACGGGTTGTACGACATCTATACGAACCTTCATGGAAATGGGAAAAATAAGGCGTTCTTGTTGGATGGGACTTTGAGAGCAGATTGTTTTTAGCCAAATCTGTCGCCGCCCATCGAGCAAGGCGCATAAACTAGGACGGTACGACCCGATGATCAACCCTCTCAAAGAAGTCGAGGTTAACCACTTTATCTTGCGCCATCCGCGCGTCAGTGAGCAGCTGCGAAATATGCAGATCGCTCAGGTCACCGACATCCACCTCGGCCGCTGGGTCAAACCACGCCATCTGCGCCAGGTCGTCGACTTCGTCAACGCACAGCAGCCGCACCTGGTCGCCCTCACCGGCGATTATGTCGGCTATAACGACGAGGATATCGGCCCCTGCATCCAAACGCTGCGCCACTTCCAGCCGCCCAGTTACGCCGTCTTGGGGAACCACGATCACTGGACGAGCACGGAACGGACCATTAACGAGTTCGATCGCGCCGAGATTCCATTGCTCAGCAATGAACGTGTCATCTTCGATTATCGGGACACTTCGATCACGCTCGTCGGCGTCGACGACCACGTCACCCGCCATGCCGATATCGAAAAAGCCTTCGACGGCCACGCCGACGAGGGCTTTTGTCTGACGCTCAATCACGTGCCCGCCGTCGCTCCGGCCTGCGCCGAGAAGGGTTCCCACCTGATCTTGAGCGGGCACACCCACGGCTTTCAATTCAACGTCCCCGGCGTCACCCATCGGATCGCCGAGCAATTCGGCACGCAATACTACGCCGGCCCCTATCGACTGGGCGAGAGTTATCTATACATCAGCCGCGGATTGGGCTCGGCCTCCTGGCCCTGGCGGATTCGGGCCAAGCCGGAGATCACATTTTTCGAGTTGAGGCCGAGCAAGGAGATTCATCTGGAACTGGTCAACACCGAGACCCTCGAGGTCATTCACAGGCCTTAGCTGTCGATACGTGCAGCTACGGAGAGACGCCGAAGTCCGCCTCGGCGCGCGGATCGACCGTCGCGTCGACCACCGCGCGCGCCTTTAGCCGCCAGTGGCCACCTTCCTGGGTATAGACGGCGTCCTCCGGGATGTGCAGCACGATGGGAATGACAAATTCATAATTGGCCGGCAGCCGAATATCCTGGGCGACCTCGGCCGTCTTGACGAAGTCCTGCCACTTGCCGTCGCGCTGGACCTGCCCCTCGAGGCTGATCGCCACATAATCGATCTCGCGAGACTTGGCCGGGCAATGCAGCACGGCGCGAGCCTCCAGCTCGTCTCCGGCCTTGATAGAGGGCTTGCCCACGAAAATCTCGAGTTTGAGCTCCCCACCGGTGATGGTGTTGAGCCGCCCGGTGAGAAATTTGAGCGTCCGGCTAAGCTTGATCTTGGTCATGGCACCGATTTCGTCTGCGGCGGGCATACTGACTTACGATTGCTTTGAAGTGTACCAAAAACCGAGCCGTTTCAAACGTCGCATCGAATTCTTTGGATCGCGCACAGCGACTGGTAGGCTAACCCACCTCACCCCGTTCCTCTTTGGGATGTAAGCGAGCGATGATGAATTTGCGCAACTTGGACAAACGCTGGATTGCCGGGGCGGCCGCGATCTTGGTCGTCGCCGCCACGATCTTGGTGGTTTGGGGCGGACTCGAACCCGATGACGCACCGTCAGTCGACGAGCTCGTCGGTGAAGCCTCGCCGCTCGAGGTGTGGGCCGACGACGACGCCTCCTCGGTTTCGGTGCGCCTCGACCCCACGCGCGGCCCGATCGTCGAACTCGACGAGGACACTGAATTCGCCATCACCCCGACCACCGACACGCTCGCCCTCGACTGGGAGCTTCGCCGCTCCGGATCGACCATCCAATTTGTCGGCGACGGCGAGCTCGACACAGCCCGGGCTCGCGCGGTGTGGACGCTCGTGGAGGGTAACCCGCAGGCACACCTGCAGATCTCGTTGAGCGACGTCCCGGCGGCCTGGCTGGCCGACGATCTCGTACTCACCGCTCAACTTCCGGCCGGCCAGACGGATCAACCAACAGATCGAGCCGGGGCGGCCGTGCTGTGGCGAGACGGAGACGACGAGCTGAGCTTTTCGAATTGGAGTGGTGAGCAAATCGTCCGTGGCGGCCAAAAAGCACCTGAAGAACAAGCCTCGCTGCTCAGCTTCATCCTGTGGAGCCAGGCGAATACCCGCGGCTGGGCGAGGTGCGAAGACGCCTCCGACGAGCTGACCATCAGCCTCACCGCGACCACCACGCTGACCCTCGGCGCGTCGCCTCCGGCGGCCAACTGGCCCTACTCCAACGGCCACCAGGCCGGAGTCATCCCCATCTTCGACGATCCCGCACACCACCCCGACGACGAGCTCTCCCAGGCGACGGCCTCCTCCGCCCAAAAGTGGCTCGGGCGCGCCCGGACACTCGCCTACGGGCACTCCGACCCCTCCGAGCCGCGCTACGGCAATGGCGGACTGCTCGGCCACGGCCTCGGCGGCACGATCATCATTCCCGCTGAATTCATGGGTGACGACGCCATCGAGCGCTTCTCGGATTCACTGGTGGGAACGGGCGTCGAGCTCGCCCCGCGCACTGCCGCCGATGAGGGATTCGACCGGCGCTCACGTCTGCTCGAGGACGCCGACTGCGAGGCCTTATTGAAGGCTTCCGACCGCCAGGCGCCGGCGGTGGTGACGCAGATCCAGCTCGCCGCGAGCCCGAAGCCCCACGAGGCGATCGGTCCCGGCCCGATCGGTCACACCGCCGCACTGGAAGTCGACCGGCTCAACGGACGCCTGAGCACACTGCTCACCGCGGGGCTGGACCCGGACCGGCTCGATCGGCTGACAGACCAACAGGCGCAGCTTGTCTTCACCACGCCCTTTGTCGCTACGCGAAACCCATTGGTGGGTGCTGCCGCAGAGGGTCTCCTGGGGCCCGAGCGCGGCGGCCAGTGGACGGTCGCCGCCCGTTTCGCCAGTGCGCTGGCCGACCTGGAGTTGTGGCGGGAAGCCGCCCCGGTGAGCGTGACCAGCCTGGGCGACGCGGTCTCCCACGCGCAGAAGTCGCGGCGGGTGGGCGTGGAGTGGGATCAGTCGGGCGCGCTCGTCGTCCACAACCCACACGACCAGCCGATCCAGGGATTCACACTGGAGATCGCCGGACGCGCCACGGCCAATCTGGCCGACAATCGCCTCCCGTCACGCACCCTCGCCGTCGAGAGCGCCCCGGAGACGACTTTGTTTTGGTGGGATCTACAGCCCGGCTCGAGCCGGATCGAATTCAGCCTCGAGGGCGCCGACTCCGCCCCGCCTACCGCAGTTCGCTGGAGGGTCGACGAGCCCTGAGTCGAATCATTTCCGTTTACCGGCTTCGCAGTCTGGCGTACTCGACCTTGATGCAACGGTCTTGGATGACCTCGATGCCCGCCTCGAGGAGCCTGCGCGCGGCGGCGTCGTGGCGAATGCCAAGTTGGAGCCAGACCGAGTTCGGCAGCGGGTCCATCTTCAAGATCTCCTCGACATGGCCGGGGATCGCATCGGAGCGCCGGAAGATATTGACCATCTCGACCCGCCCATCGACCTGATTGACGGTGACGAAGGACTCTCGCCCGTCGATCTCGTCGTACATGGGGTTGACCGGCACGATCTCGAATCCCTGTCGCTCCATAAATAGGGGGACGCTGAACGCCGCCCCCGAAGGCTTCATGCCGATGACGGCGATCCGCTCCGTCTCGTCCAGAATTGCGCGCCACTTCTTCGCTTGGCTCGCGTCCATGATGGGCTCACCTGGCTAAGTGCATTAGTGATGGTGATGGTGATCGTCTCCTACATGAGCATGGCCGTGGGCGAGTTCTTCTTCGTCGGCCTCGCGGACCTCTTTGACCTCGCCGTTGAAGTGCAGGGTCTTGCCAGCCAGCGGCTCGTTGCCATCGAGCACGACCTCATCACCGGCGACTTCCTTGATATAGAAGACCATCCCGGCGCCCTCTTCGGTCATGACTTGAACGGGCACCCCCGGTTTGACGTCGATACCCTCGGGAAACTCCTCGCGCGGGACCCGCTGGATCATATTGGAGTTATACTCGCCGTAGGCTTCTTCGGGATCGAACTCGACATCGAATTGATCGCCGGGCTCCATGCCACTGAGCAAGTCCTCGAGCCCCGGGATGATTTGCTCGTGGCCGTGCAGATAATAAAAGGGGTGTTCGGCTTCGCGCCGCTCGAGCTCCTCACCGGAGCCGTCCCTCAGAATATAGGTGATGCCGACGATGCGATCCTTTGCAACTTCCATGATGTGCTCTCTTTGGTTCGACAGTGACGATTTAAACGCTCGATTCGTTGGACGTGCTTCTCTTAGATCTGTTCGACCTGCTCTTCAATCAACTCTCTGACCCGACCAAGCTCGTAGTCGGCGCGTGGATCCGCCGGTTGATCTGTTGCCTCGGCCAGTCGCGCGCGCGCCTCGTCGACCTCGCCCAGCCGAAGGTGTAATTCGGCGGCAAAGGCCGACACCTCGGCCAGGCGGCCGGGTAGCTGGGTCGACACATGCTCGCTGGCCGGCTCGATCAAATCGAGCGCCTCGCGCAGCTGTGAGTCCTCACTCGAGAATCGCAGGCTGCCGACCAACTCGGACAGGACGATGCGTTCATTCTTTGGATCGGCCCACAGCGCCTCTTCGATCGCTTCCTCGAACTCGCTTCGCTCGCCCTCTCGAGCCGCCAGCTCCGCGCGACAGGCGAGAACATATGCACGAGATCGCCGCGGGCGAGTGAGCTCGGCCACTGCACTCCAAGCTTGCCGGCACCGTAGGAGGTTATCGGCCCTCAACGCAATCTCCATACGCCAGCGCTGAATATCGAGCGCCAGTTGACCCTTCTTGGGGATCGAATAGCCGGTCGCCAACAACGCCTCCGCCTCGGCGTAATCCTGTTCGACGAGGTAAGCACGGGCCAGCGCCACACGGTGAAAGAGCGCCTCCTTTCGGCTGCGCAGCAAATTGTGGTCGAGGCGCTCTTCGCAATATGCCTTCGCCTCCGCAATCTCCCCGCGCTCCACAAACCACTCGCCCAGCCGCGTGCGAAGAAAGAGATGGCCGATGAGCAAAACGTAGGGAATGAACAGCAGCGGGACCGACCACGGCACGAAGAATTCCGCCCATTGCTCCCACGCCGGATCGAAGGCCAGATAGACGCCGACAAAGTAGGCGAGCGCGCTCGCCAGCCCTGAGGCCCCCAAAAATGACACGAATTTCGGATACATCTGCTCTCGTCTCGCTGCGTTGTCCACCGATCTCGCGGTGGCGGCGCTTATCTTTCGACATGATGCACGCTGAACTATCGCGCGACGATCATATATGCTGGGTGCGAACTGTCGAAGGCCCGTCTGAGGACGGCTGCTTATAATCTGAACAACACTCTTTACCTCGGCGCCAATATGACTACCGACTTCGAAGAAGCTCCTCCGCCGGCCGATGCCTCCGCTGATACCCTGGTCCACTTCAAGGACATCGAGGCGGCCCGCAAACGCATCGGAGACTCCATCAACGTCACCCCGTGCCATATGAGCGAGAACCTCAGCCAACAGTTGGACTGTCAGGTCTTCCTCAAGCTCGAGAACCTCCAGCGCACCGGCAGCTTCAAAGAGCGCGGCGCGGCCAACAAGCTCGCGCTGCTGACCGACGAGGAGCGAGACGCCGGCGTCATCGCCTCCTCGGCGGGCAACCACGCTCAAGCAGTCGCCTACCACGGCACCCGGCTGGGCATCGACTCCAAGATCGTGATGCCCGAGGGCACCCCGCTGGTTAAAGTCACGCGCACCAAGCGCTTTGGTGGCAAGGTCGTCTTGCACGGTGCCAACTACGACGCCGCCTACGCACACGCCATGGAGTTGGCCGCCAGCGAAGGACGCACCTTCGTCCACCCATTCGACGACCTTGGAATCATCGCCGGCCAGGGCACGCTCGGCCTGGAGATCCTCGAGCAGAATCCCTACCTCGACGTCGTGATCGTCCCGGTCGGTGGTGGCGGGCTGATCTCGGGGATCGCGGCCGCGCTCAAAGAGACCAACCCCAAGATCCGGGTCATAGGCGTCGAACCCGAGGCGCTGCCCTCGATGGGCGACGCCGTCAAAAAGAACGGCCCGCTCGAACTCCCCACCGCCCAGACGCTGGCCGATGGCATCGCGGTTCGCAAGGTCGGCAGCTTTACCCACGCCAACGTCAGCCACTATGTCGACCAGATGGTCACGGTCGGCGAAGAGGCGATCGCAAACGCGATTTTGGTGTGCTTGGAGGAAGAGAAATTCGTCGTGGAGGGAGCAGGCGCCGCCCCGATCGCTGCGCTGCTGGCCGGCGAGATCGACGACATCGCCGGCCGGCGCGTCTGCTCGATCGTCAGCGGCGGCAACATCGACGTCAATGTGGTCTCGCGGATCATCGAGCGCGGATTAGTCGCCGCCGGCCGGCTGATCCGCCTGGACCTCCAGATCGACGACGTGCCCGGCAGCCTCGCCGACCTACTGGCACTGGTCGCCGACGAGCGCGCCAACGTCCTGCAGATCTTCCACAACCGCACATTTTTGGAGTCCTCGCCGTTTGGCGCGACAAACGTCGAACTGACCCTGGAGACGCGTGGCCAAGACCACATCGATCACCTGCGAACCGTACTCGAAAAGCACGGCTTCAAGATCATCGACAAGCTCTAAGTACAAGCGCGTAAGTCTTGTGGATAACGAGAAGCTCGAGACACTCGAT
>JBKGZI010000155.1:0-12079 GCA_046545675.1 Persicimonas sp. | reverse complement strand
GTTCGAGACCAGCTCGACGGGGTTGTCCTGAGAACCGCTGTCCGTGGGGGATCGAGACTCGACGGGGCGCTTGACGAGGCCGGCCTATCCGAAGAGTTCATCGCGCATTTCCGGGCGCTCCGCATCACGCTGGAGCGGCTCCAGGCAAGATGGGAGGTCTACCAGCATGCCAAGCGCGAGGGCTTCGCCGAAGAAGCGGGATTGCACACTCGCCTCGGCCCCGCAGACAGCTACGAGATGTGGTCGGTCGCCGAAGAATTTATCGACGGTTACCGAGAGGCTACCAAACACTTTTCCCGTCTCTTCGGCGTCGCTGGCGACCGTGCGCCGCGATTGGCTGCTGGCCCATTGGGCGAGTTCATGGACTTTGGCTTGTACCCGCATCAAACCGAAAGCGGAGAGAGACGGGTGCGCATGTTCGGCTACCATCCGTTGAGGCTCGCGCTCTTTGCTGAGATCGAGCGAGAGGCCCATCGAGAGCTCCGCAAGATGCTCGATACGCGAAGCTCCCTGCGGGAGATCCCGGTTTCAGTCATCCCTCCAACTCATCGAGCACCGGCAGTTGTGTGGCCGCCCACCGGAGCTCGGGAACGGAAAAGCGATACATCTCATATCGCCGGTGAGAGACGACAGTTTTTTGTCCCCAGCGAATCAGATCGGACAGATTTCTGGTCTCAAGACTTTGCGCAATATCGCGACGCCTCCACCCGGGAGCCCGACCTGATCGAGCCGCTGCGACCTCTCTTTAGAGCGTGGGCCGAGGCGGTCTTCCCGGGGATGAAGCGTCGCGCCGCGTTTGCACTCCATTCGATGAGTGACACAGATCACGGCATTCAATCGCTTCGTCTATGTGCCGATTTAGTTGGCCAGACCGGGCGCTCAGCCGTGATTCATGGCATCGATCTACGAACGGCTGCCAAACTCCGAGTGCCGGCATCTGTGCGCGCTCTCTCTGAGGTGTCACGGGATGGAGACGAGCTGGAGGCCGTCGCCCGTGCTTTTAGCGAAGAGCGAGCAGATGACCCGAAGTTTCCATTGGAGGTGTTCTCCGGGGAGGCCGAGGCGGCGGACGGCCCATTGGACGCTCACGTCACTCTTCTGGTCCGCCCCTGGCAGCGTAGAGCAGAATGGGTAGTCCGAGACGGCGCGACAGGAACGAAGACGCCGCAGTCGATGGTGTGGGACAAGGCTGCCCAGTCCTGGGACACACGCGAGGCGCCGTCGCAGGGGTATGAAGGACAAACCCCGGCAACCTCCTCCCAGGTCGCAGATTTCATCGAACAACGCTTCCAAGAACTGTTGATTCGAAGATGGCGAGGCGAGGCCGACCAGCTTCGGCGTGTCTTGGGACGCTCGTTGGAGGCTTCACCGGTTCAACTGCTGGGCGACCGCATGAAGCGCGTTCATACACAGGCGGCCACACAATCACTGCGCGTCGTAGTCGTCGACTCTGTCTTCGGAGCGGAAGCCGTCGACGATGGCCTATATGCAGCTTCTGACGACGAGACCAGCTTGGAGGTTAGGCCAGAGGGGCTTCGCGTCACATACGCTGACTATCACAGAAATGAAAACGCGCCGGATTGGCGTATCACCGTCATTGGTACACATGGTCGAGACGCCGAACGTCGGGCGACCGAAAGTGGACTGCGCGCCTTATACGAATTGGAAGAGAATCGAGATCTCGAAACGCTCGGCAATCAGGTATACGAGGCGACTCACCGTGCAACCCCGCGCGTTCTACGTGAAGTATGGACCGCGGGCGTCGGTGCACAGATGCGTGGTGAGCTGATTGGTCATATGGGCGTGTCGGTCCTCACTTCGTGCTCGCGTGAGCCGGCGGCTTTCGAAGATGTACCGGAGCACTGGAGTTGGCTGGCGCAGGGCTTTCCCCCCGAGACGATTTTGCTATCGATGGACAGTCTGCAGAGCTGGATGTGGACCCGTCGCGGAGGCACTCGAGGAGACTTTCTGGCCGTTGTGCCATTCGACGACGACAAGGTGCGGCTCGTGGCTATCGAGTCAAAAGGGAGCCGGGGAACCCACTGTTACCGGGGGGCAAGTCAGGCACGTACGACGGCCCGTAAGCTGGAGGAACGGTTCGGTGGAGCCAGTATCGAGGGGAGTCGCGACGAAGAGCGGCGCGAATTGCTACGCGTTCTCGGCCGCGAGGCTTTCCGTGCACGGGCGAACCACCGAGAGGTTTACGACCGCATCGCCTCTGGAGGCGCTGACGCACTGAAATACGAAGCAGTCTGCATATCAACGGCGAGAGAATCTTCCGAGGGACGCTCCTCCCTGGAACTCGAATTCGATCACGAAGGCGACCGGGAGGTGGCTTGGGTGAAGGTTCGCGGAGCGATGGGGCTTCAGGCGCTGGCCGGATGTCTTGATGATCCCTCTTCGGAACAGGTATCCAAAACACGGAAAGTCCAGGAAGGTACAGCAGCGCTCCAGTAGTAGAGCGTCGTTGAGAGTATCTCCAGGACGACGCCATCGAGCGTTACGAGCAACCCGACGCGCTTGGTCAACGAGTCGGCTTGCATTACTCTGCCGACCCGATCCCCCCATCTCGATCGCGTGAGGCAAAGATGTACGCGGCCCGACGACTATCGCCCCTAATGTTGATTCGTGTGTAAAAAGTCTCCCGTCGCCATCGCCGGCTGGTTTTGCCGGCCTCTTCGCCGTCAATGCTCGACGATGCTACCCGCATCGCCTGCGCTTGCCGGCTACGATGCCGAAAAAATCATCTCGCCGAGGCTCGGTCCAACTTCTTACACACGAATCAATGTTGCTGATCGGCTTGCTGCTGATCGGCGGATTCGCCATGGCGGGGCTGAGCGGCTGTAGCTCGGCGTCGACAAAAGCCAGCCACAGCTACACGTCGACGACGCTGACGGCGCGCGTGCCGGCGGCGAAGTTTCGAAGCGCCATGGAGCAATTCGGCGAGCTGGGCGATGTCCTCGATCGCAGTTGGCAGGCCCAGGATGTGACCGACCAGGTGCGCGACCTCGACATCCGACTGCGCAACGCGCTCGGGCTTCGAGACCGCCTCGCCGCGCTGCTCGACGATGCCGAGTCGGTCGAGGACGCCCTCAAGATCGAGAGTGAACTCGAGCGCATCACCCTCGAGATCGAGCGCATCCGCGGCCAGCTAAAGAGCTTCAAGGATCGCATCGCCTATTCGACGATCCAGGTCTCGTTTAGCGCCAAGCGCACCAACGACGTGCCCAAGGAAGACTTCCTATTGCCATTTGATTGGCTGAATACCCTGGGATTGCAGTCCCTCCTCCGAGCTCCGCAGGTGTACCGATGAGCCAGCCGATATCCATACGACGCGGCCATATCAGCGCTGCTTTGCTGTTGCTGGTCGCCTCTTCTGCGATCGGGTGTGAGACCTTCGACGTCGACACGCCCGACGAGATGGTCGCCGTCGAGAAGAGCGACCGCGAGTACGTGGCGATGACCCACGACGGCATCGTCGTGCGCGCCTTGGTCCACGAGCAGGGCGATCCCGACGAGGGTGTGGGCGTGGCCGGCCATGACTTCTGGGTCGAGTCGGTACGTGAGCGCATGCGGACCCGCGGCGGGTACGCGCTGCTCGAGGAGAGCGAGGTGAAGTCGGCCAACGGCCATCGTGGCACGCGCCTGGAGTTCGGCCGCGACCAGGAGGGAAGCTCCTACCTGTATTGGATGACGATCTTCGTGACCGAGGAGAACGTCCATATCATCGACGCCGGCGGCCGAAAAGACCGTTTCGAGGCCGCGCAAGGGGCCGTCGAAAAGGCGCTAACTAGCTACGAAGTCAAAGAATGATGGGGGCTAGAAGATCTCGCCATACCCGCGCCGTATAAGGCCCGTCGGGGAATGTACTTCCCTGACGGCTCGGGCATGATATTCGTGGCTCGGTGATTAGCCTCTCATTGCGCTGAGTTTCTCAATCACCGACTACCGCCGATTACTTGGAGCCCGAGATGGAAGCCAAACGTACTCCCGACGCCCGCTTTGAAGATCTCGCCGATTTTGCCTACGAGCCCAACTATGTTGACGTCGACGACGGTGAGGGGGGCACGCTGCGCATGGCGTATATCGACGAGGGGGAGCGCGACGCTCCGCCGGTTCTGATGCTGCACGGTGAGCCGACCTGGTCGTATCTGTACCGCAAGATGATTCCGATCTTCGTGGAGGCCGGGTTTCGGGCGGTCGCGCCGGATCTGATCGGCTTTGGCCGCTCGGACAAGCCGACCCGACGCGACGATTATACCTACGGGCGCTACGTCGACTGGACCGGCCAATTCGTTGAGGAGGCCGGGCTCGAGGACATCCATCTGGTCTGCCAGGACTGGGGCGGGCTCATCGGCCTTCGGCTGGTGGCGGAGATGCCCGAGCGCTTCTCCAGAGTCGTGGCCGCCAACACCTTTTTGCCCACCGGCGACGAGCCGATCCCGGATGCCTTCTTCAAGTGGCGCGAGTTGTCTCAGAGCATGGACGACCTCGATCCAGCCATGGTCGTCGACCTGGGGACGGTCGGAGAGGTCTCCGCAGAGGCGCTCGAGGCGTACCGCGCGCCGTTTCCCGACGCGTCTTATAAGGCGGCTGCCCATGTGTTTCCGATGCTGGTGCCGACTTCGTCGGACGACCCGGCCGCCGAGGCCAACCGCGCGGCGTGGGTGCAGCTCCAGCAGCTCGACAAGCCGTTTTTGACCCTCTTCGGCGACTCCGATCCGATCATGCGCGGCGCCGACGTCCTCTTTCAGGAGGCGGTTCCGGGCACAAAGGGCCAGCCCCACGCCACACTCGAGCAGGCCGGCCACTTCATCCAAGAAGACCAGGGTGAGGAGTTGGCGCGTCGGGCGGTCGACTTCTTCCAGGGGTAACGAGGCGAGGGTGTGCCGGGCTTCTTCGGGGCGCTCGGGCTGCATTTTGACGTGAGCGAGTTATTTATCTGAAAGTGACCAAGTACTCTTTGGTTGGTAGGGTCGAGTTGTCGCCATCAAAAGAGGCTCGGACGTGACGGATAGCCCGAAAAAAACAAGCTTGGTGTGGCCGTCGTGGTCGTCATGTCGGGGGTGTTATTGGCGAGTGCGGCGGCGTATTTGTGGCCTGTCGGGGTCTGCACCCGTGCACTCTGGACGCAGCCCGACGAGGTCGTGTTTTTCTACACGTCAACGAGCCATGATGGGTTCAACGGGCGCCAGCGCGAGACGGGGGGGCGTGAGCGCGATCGGCTCGAGTTGGGTGAAGTTATGGAAAGGCATGCGGGCGTACGATCGACTGGAGCCGTCGGCCTTCGAGCAGACGGTCGTCGGCTCGCATGGGCCCAACTATACGATCAACATACAATGCGGCGAGCATCGTCGAAGCATCAACGCTGGCGCTGATTTTGTCGATCCGCGCGCCAGCCGAATGTTGTCGTCTCTGCTGGAGGCGGCGGGAGATTGAACTCGAGGGCCCCAGTCCCACCACTAGCCACCTCCGTATCGATGAGCTGACGCGGTCGACTGTCATGGTGGTCGATTTGCGAGACGAGCTCGGTGGTTGACCGGCAAACGGCCAGTCGATACCTTTGGGTCCACCCTTTCGACTCTATTTTGGGGCGATGCGCTTCGCGAGTTTCGTGGTCTTCGAGTAGGGGCGGCTGAATACTCGTGACGCGAGAGAGATGATGCTGAAGCTGTGGGCTCGACCCAAGTTGTTGTTGCTCTCAATTGTAGCGGTGGTTTCGCTGGTAGGCTGCGCAGATGCCGACGACTCCGCTGCTGCGGATTCCTGTTCGGTGAATCGGGTGGAAGGGGCGATCGAGATTAGTTGCCCCGACGGCTCGGAGGCGACGGTCCCCGACGGACAGCCCGGGGCTGATGGCGCAGATGGCGAGGCGGGTGGCGATGGCTCGTCGTGTCGGGCGACCGACAACGGCGACGGCACCTACTTGGTCGAGTGTGACGACGAGGCTGAATTTGTCGTCTCCGACGGCTCCGACGGCTCCGACGGCTCGTCGTGTACGGCCACTGCCAATTCCGACGGCACAAAGACAATCGCGTGCGAGGACGGCTCGCAGGTGACCCTCTCGGATGGCTCGTCGTGCACCGTGACGGATAACCAGGATGGCACCTATACGGTCGGTTGCGCGGGGGGCTCTGAGGTGATCATCTCCGATGGCTCCGACGGCTCGGGCTGCTCGGTCAGCGACAACGGCGACGACACCTACACGATGACCTGTGACGACGGCACCGAGGTCACCTTCGCCGACGGTGAGGACGGATCGTCGTGTACGGCGACCGACAACGCCGACGGTACCCACACGATTAGCTGCGAGGACGGCTCCCAGGTGACCATCTCGGACGGCCAAGACGGCAGCGATGGCCAAGACGGCGAGGGCTGCTCGGTGGTCGATGACGGCGACAGCTCGGCCACGATCAGCTGCGACGATGGCTCCCAGGCAAACGTGGTCGGTCAGGCGACATGCACCACGCTCGAGGGGGATATCGTCCTCGACAGCGCCATGGACATGCTGGTCTTCGCGTTGGTCGATTGCACCGAGATCAACGGCACGCTCACCGTCACGGAGACGGTCGTCACCAGCGTCGCCGAGCTCGACGAGCTCACGTCGGTGACCGGCGATTTAATCATCACGTATAACACCGGTCTGCTGGACTTGTCGGGCTTCGAAAACCTGGTCGACGTCGGCGGTGACGTCGAGATCAAATACAACGACGCGCTCGTCGATCTGACGGGGTTGCAGGGCCTGATCGACCTGCCCGGCTACCTCGATATCTGGGGCAACCCGAAGATGGAGAGCCTCGACGGGTTCGACAATCTCAACAGCGTGGGCGATTTATTCAACCTTCGGGGCAACGGTTCGTTGACAGACGTAACGGCGCTGGGCGCGCTGAGCTCGGTCGGCGGCGACCTCAGGATTCGGGGCAACCACACGCTGGTCGACCTCGCAGGGATGACCAACCTGACGTCGGTGGGTGGAGGCTTGCGGGTCTGGCAAAATGGCGCCCTGGTCAACCTGGTCGGCCTCGACGCCCTGAACACGCTCGGCGGAGGCGTGAGCCTGTCGCGAAACGATTCGATAGTCGACCTTACCGGCCTGGGGGCGCTCGACACCCTCGGTGATGGTCATGGCATCCGCGCGCTCGATAACCCGTCGCTGATTAACCTGGCGGGGTTGGACAGCCTTCAAGCGATCCCGGGCAGCCTATATATTCGAGAAAACGACGCGATGGTCGATCTGAGCGGGCTCGAGGACCTGAGCACCATCGGCGGGGACGTGACCATCCGCCATAACGCAGCGCTGCAGGATGTGTCGGGGCTCGACGGGCTCACCTCGGTCACCGGATTTTTCCGCGTCTGGGAGAACCCCTCGATGGTCGAACTGAGCGGGCTGGAGAGCCTCGCCACTATCGACGGCGCGCTCGCGCTCGAAGACAACGCCGGGATGGTCGAACTGAGCGGGCTGGAGAGCCTGACGTCGATCGGCGGCGGTATGCACGTGGTTGGGAGCAACTCACTGCTCTCACTTTCCGGAGTCGAGAACCTGACGTCGGTCGGCGAGTACCTCTCGGTATCCGGCAACGACTCGCTCACCAATCTCACAGCGTTGGCCAACGTCAATTCGATCGGGACCGGGCTCACCGTGACCCACAACGCGTCGCTGCCCAGTCTGGCGGGGCTCGAGGGCGTGACGAGCGTCCCGGGACGGCTGCAAATCTACCACAACGATGCACTCACCGACCTCACCGGGCTCGACAACCTCACTTCAGTCACCGGCGAGGGGATCTACGCAGTGATCATTCGCGACAATGCCAGCCTGACGAGTCTATCCGGCCTCGGCAGCCTGCAGACGGTAGAAGAGCACTTTTATATCAGGGACAACCCTTCGTTGACCGACGTGTCGCTCGATAGCCTCACTACCGTCAACCGCCGCTTGCTCTTGAGAGGCAACGATGCGCTCGTCGAGATCACCGGCTTCGATAGCCTCGATGATCCCAGTGCATTCGAGATCACCGACAACGATTCGCTCGAGCGCATCAGCGGCTTTGCGGCGCTGACTACGATGGGCTCACTCACCTTCGAGAACAATGCCGTCCTCTCCGATATCGACGACTTCCAAGGCCCCGATAGCCTCATGTCCCTACGGGTGGTCGACAACCCGACGCTGCCCACCTGCCAAGCCGAGGCGCTCAGAGACCGCATCGGCACGAATGATATAGATTATTCACCCGTGATCAGCGGCAATGACGATACGGCGACGTGTCCATGAGCCACCCGTTGCTCGGCGAAACGATGAGCGAGATAATGCGATGAGTATGCAGACCGAATTGAAACGGTGGCTCGTAGGATTGTCCTCGCTGCTGTGGCTGGTTGGCTGTGGCGGCGACGATGGTCAGCAGCAATGTGAGGTCGTCCAAGGGGAGCAGACGGCCCGGATTGTCTGCCCGGGTCGCTCCGACGTGATCATCACCGGCGGCCAGCCCGGCGACGACGGCCAGTCCGGCGAAGACGGCGAGGACGGCAACTCGTGCAGCGCGGTCGATAACGGCGACGGCACCTATACGGTTCACTGTGACGATGGCAGCGAGGTCGTCGTTGCCGACGGCGAGGACGGAGACGACGGCGCCTCGTGCTCGGTGACCGAGAACGGCGATGGCACGGTGACCTTGGGCTGTGAAGGCGGCGAGGAGACGACCTTCGCCGACGGCAGCGACTGCACGGCCACCGACAACGGAGACGGCACCTACACGATTGCCTGCGCCGACGGCTCGCAGGTCGTGCTCGGCGACGGGGATGACGGCGTGGGCTGCTCGGTGAGTGACACCGGCAACGACACCTACACGATGACCTGTGACGACGGCACCCAGGTCGACTTCGCTGATGGCGAGGATGGCACCTCGTGCACGACCACCGACAACGCCGACGGGACCTACTCCATCTCGTGCAGCGACGGCACGCAGGTGGATATCACCGACGGCCACGACGGCGCCGACGGCCAAGACGGCGACAATTGCACGGTGGTCGACAACCCCGACGACACCGCCACGATTACCTGCAGCTCGGGCACCTCGACGACGGTGCCCGAGGCGTCGTTATGTTCGACCTATCGTGGTGATTTTGATGCTTATGACACCATCGACTTGCTGGTCTTCGAGCAGCTCGGATGCACCGTGGTCACCGGCGACGTCGATATCAGCGGCACCGAGATCGGCGACCTCTCGGCGCTGCACAATCTTTCGTCGGTGGGTGGAGATCTGCTGATTCGCAGAAACGACAACCTCACCGATATATCGGGGCTGTCGAACTTGACCTCGGTCGGCGCCGACATCTCGATAGCGGTCAACCCATCGCTGGTCGATCTTCGCGGGTTGGAGAGCCTGACCTCAGTGGACGGCTTTTTGGGAATCAGCGCCAACGACGCGCTGACCTCGCTTGCGGGCCTGGCGAATATCACCACGATCGGCGGTTATCTGCGGATTGCGAATAACGGCTCGCTGACCTCGCTCGCGGGTCTCGACAGCTTGAATTCGGTAGGCGGCTATCTGCACATCACCGAGCACGCCTCGCTGGTCGACCCGAGCGGTCTGGGCAGCCTGACCAGCGTCGGCGCAGATGTGCTGGTGCGCGAGAACACGGCCATGGTCGATCTGAGCGGGTTGGACGCGCTGGGCTCGGTGACTGGCGGCGTGACGATCGACCTGAATGACTCGATGACGTCGCTGTCCGGCCTCGGCAGCCTCGCCTCGATCGGCGGCGATCTGACCGTCGAGGAAAACCCGGCGCTGACAGATATGTCGGCGCTGGTCAATCTGACATCACTGGGTCAGTCGCTGTTGATCCGCGAGAACGTAACTCTGCCCAATTTGAACGGACTCAATGGCCTGACGTCGATCACCGGCGACGTCAATGTCCACCTCAACGACGGGCTCTCCTCGCTGTCCGGCTTGGACAATCTCACCAGCATCGATGGCGATTTGAAAATGAGTCGAGACCCGTCGCTCACCACGATGAGCGGTCTCGACTCATTGAGCTCGGTCAGCGGTGAGGTGTGGATCCGCGAACATGACTCGTTGACGTCGCTTTCGGGGCTCCAGAGCCTCGCGACGCTCGGTGGGAAGCTGACGATCGAGGACAATCCGTCGCTGACGTCGCTCACGGGCCTGGGAGGGCTGACCACCCTCGATGAACTCCTGACCATCCAACGGAACCATGCCCTCGGTGATCTGAGCGGGCTCGACAATCTCAGCTCGGCGTCCAGCGGCATCTACGTCTGGGATAACGATACCCTGGCTTCGCTTAGTGGTTTGGAGAGTCTGGGCACGATCGGCACGCTGTCGCTCCGAGAAAATAGCTCACTGACGAGCCTCGCGGCGCTAAGCGGGCTGAGTTCCATTGGAGGGGGGCTGCGGCTCAATCAGAACGCTGTGCTCAGTGACCTTACGGGGCTGGAGGATGTGACCTCCGCCGCCATTCTGGCGGTCGAGTCCATGCCAAGCCTGACCTCGCTGTCGAAGCTACAGAACATCACGTCGGTGAGCCATTCGATCGCTATTACCGACAACGATGCGCTGCCCTCACTCGCCGGCCTCGAAAATATTACGTCGCTGGAGTCGCTGATCATTAGCGAAAACGCCGTGCTCGACGACTTGACCGCGTTGCAGAATCTGACCTCGGTCGACGACACGGTCAGCATCGAGTGGAATGACGCGCTGCCCTCGCTTTCGGGCTTGGAGAATATCACCTCGACGACGGTAACGTGGAGCGTCAAAGTCAATGATATGCTCACTGACATCACCGCGCTCGACCATCTGACCACGGTATGGAGGCTGGACCTTTATGGGAACCAGTCGCTGGCCGGCCTGTCGGGCCTGAACAACCTGACGACGGTCTCCGAGGATCTCATCATTCAAAATAATAATGCCCTCGACACGATCACCGGCCTTAACAGCCTCGCGACAGTCGGAGGCGATCTCGCCATCGACGACAACGGCGGATTGACCGATATCACCGGGTTTGACGGGCCGGATTCGGTCGGCAACTGGCTCATCATCGAGTGGAATTCTTATCTGCCGACGTGCCAAGCCGAGGCGCTGCGCGATCGCATCGGCACGGCCAATATCGGTGCCGTTGATATCTACGCGAACGGCTTGCAGTTGACCCCTGTGGGCGGGACATGTCCGTGAGGCGCGCCGAGCATGCACTCGACGAGAGTACCGTAAGAGAGAGATTATGCAGAAGCTCATATATCCGTTCTGGTGGTTTGTGTTGGCGGCTTGTTTCTTGGCCGTGTCTGCCTGCGGCGGTGAGGCGGGCGACTCGGCACGGCCCTGTAAGATTGTCGAGGAGGAGGGGGCGCGCAAGGTCTTGTGTCCCGACGGTACCGAGGCGGCGATTCACGATGGTGAGTCGGGCGTCGACGGGGAGCCGGGCGCCGACGGCGTCGATGGCCAGGGGTGTACAGCGAGCGACAACGGCGACGGCACCTACACGCTGAACTGCGCCGACGGCTCGCAGGTGGTGGTGGTCGACGGCGAGGACGGCCAAGACGGCACGGCGTGTGCGGTGAGCGACAACGGCGACGGCTCGCGGACGATCACCTGCGCCGACGGCTCCGAGGTGACCGTGACCGACGGCACGTCGTGCAGCGCGAGCGACAACGGCGACGGCACCCATACGATCACCTGCACCGATGGCTCACAGGTCACTGTTACCGACGGTGCCGACGGCGGCCAGTGTGCATTCACCGACCATCAAGACGGCACCTACACGATGACCTGCGACGACGGGACCCAGGTGAGCTTTGCCGACGGCGAAGACGCCACCTGGTGCACGGCCACCGACAACGGTGACGGCACGACCACCATCGCTTGCGGCGACGGCACTCAGGTCATCGTCTCCGACGGCCAAGACGGCCAAGACGGCCAAGACGGCGGCGACTGCACGCCCGTCGTCAACAGCGACGGGTCGACCACGATCACCTGCGCCGACGGCTCTGATGCGACGGTGCCGGGAACCAACGGCTGTGAGACCTTCCACGGCGGCTTTGTCGCCAGGACCGAGTACGAGTTGATGGTCTTCGAGG
>JBKGZI010000154.1:0-12152 GCA_046545675.1 Persicimonas sp. | reverse complement strand
ACTGAAGTCTCGCCACCCGCTGTCGTACGCCGATGCCTTCGCGGCGGCGTTGGCTCTCGACAAGCAACGCACGCTGGTCACCGGTGACCGCGAGTTCGAGGCCGTCGAGGCCGGCGAAGGCCTTTCGATAAAGTGGCTGAACCGACAATAACGTGGCGCAGCAGTGCGCATGTGGCGGAGTCAAAGGGTCCCCCTTCACTGCGCCTCTTGCCGATACACCGGCAAATGAATGCGGAGACCTAGGAAGTGTGCGCCCAACCACTCTGGCCGCTCTCTTGGTACGACCGGGAGTTGAAAAACGTATCCGAGTTCGAGAAAATACACGCTACTAAAAATCCCTCTACTTGCCGCACCACACGTCTCTGTCCCATCGTATCCGAGCCCAAGACCACCTTCGGCAACAATTACGACGAACGGCATTCGGGGTTGTGCCATGCGTCCTAAAATACTGGGTTCGGGTCCATTTGGGCAACCAGCCTATTTCTCTGAGACGTTGCACGATTTCACGGCTTCTGCCTATAATCGGCGCGGAACGCAACATGAATTGCGACTGCGCGAATCCGTTGGGGTAATCAGGGCGCTGTGGGTTGTACCTGCGGGGTCCGACATAGACGTAGAGGCCAATGAACCGCTATTTCGGAACGCATACTCTCGAAGGTGAATGGCACTCATTGCTGCCCCGCTACCTTCTTCTTGGCGAACGCATCGCGGGTAGCCGGGTGCTCGATGTGGGTTGCGGCACGGGCATCGGCTCGTCGTTGCTGCTCGAGTTGGGCGCCGAATCGGTCGATGGGATCGACCATCGCCCCGAGGTGCTCGAGCTCGCCCGAATGAAACACGACAAGCAGGGGCTGGATTTCCACGTCATGTTCTGGGAGGAGCTCGACTTCCCCGACGACAGCTTCGACGTGGTCGTCTGCCTCGATCCGGCCTCGCCGACCACCGATCCGAATTTGCTCACCGAGGTTCGACGCGTGCTGAGCGAGGGCGGCGAGTATATCTGCGCGCTCGAGCGGACCACGGTCGCCGGCCTGGAGTCGCTGCTGCCGCGCTACGGCTACACCAGCTCGGCCGACGAGGTCTCCATCGCCCAGGACTCCGAGCGAGTCCCCCAGATCGGGGAGTTGGCCACCTATTTCGACACGCTGATCAGCCTCGTCCAACGCCCTCATGTCAGCTATGTCTTCGAGCCGGAAGCCAATCCCGGCGAGGCCAACGACGCCGACGAAGTGCGCCGCGTTCCGGACGCAAACGGCGGTCTTTGGGCGGCAAGCGACGACCTGGACACGGCCGATCAAGCCCGATCGGGTAAGTGGATCCCGGTCGACCGCCACCTCAGCTCGCAGGACGCCGAGACGGCCGCCGTCGAGATCTTCTTTTGCGGCGACGCTCACCTGCCTCCGCCGCCGCTGCGCGAGATCCGGCTGCCCTATTATCATATCGTCGAGCGCCTCGAGCAGCTCATCAACGACCTGCAGATGCGCCAGAATATCGGCGGCGAGCCCTCCTCCTTCGAGGTGGTGCTCGACGAGCCGGCCGGCGACGTCGCCGACGAGGCGACGGGCGACTCCAGCGAATGGGATCATACTCCCACGCAAGTCTTGAACCGCTCGAAGCCGGACTCCCGCACAGCCCATCAACCGGCGCGGATCGTCGAGCTCGAGTCGCAGATGACCCACCTGGCCGAGCTGCATCAGCAGGTGCGCCGCGACTTCGACAATATTCTGCGCCAGACCGAGGCGGCGCTCGGTGAGCGTGACGAATATATCGACCACCTGGTTCAGACCGTCCACGAGTGGGAGAGCCGCTTCGCCGACGAGCCGATCGAGGACGTCTCCGAGACCGCCAAGACCGGCGTCTTCGAGATGCCCGACGCCGAAGACGCCGACGATCCCGAGGAGTCACTCCTCGACGAGTTGGCTGAGCTCGATGACGACGCGGGCGCGGCAGATATCGAGGAGCAGATCGCCTCGCTCGAAAAGGAGCGCGAGCGTATCGACCAGACGCTGGCCGCCCGGGAGGCCCGCCTCGAAGCGCTCGAGGCGAGCTCGTCGAACAGCGACGAGGACGTGCCCGCGCAGGCCGACGGAGGCGCCCAGATGACCGACGAGGGGGCCGACGCAGATGAATCTGAAGCAGATGCCGCTGATGCAAATGAGCCGGACGAATCCTCCGAGGCCGAAGACGTCTCCGAGACGACTGGTGAGGCCGAAGACGCCGACGATGACGAGCAGAGCGAAGAAACCACCAAGTAGTAGACAGGTTGGCACGTGAAGCGAGTTTTAGAGTTGTCCCCTTTGTCGATGCGGCCCGCTGCGGTGCGCCACCTGTGTGGCCTTGTCGCTGTGTTTGTCGCGATCGCGTGGATCGGCACGAGCGCCGATGATGCCTTCGCCGGAGGCTTCGAGGTTCCCGAGAATACGACCAAGTCGGTCGCCCGCGGCGGCACCGGCGCGGTCAACAAGCGCGACCCCAGCGCCCTGTATTTTAACCCCGCGTTGCTGCCGCGAGCCCGAGGTGCTCAGGTCTTATTCAACGTCAACTTCGTCAACTTGAACCTCGAATTCGACCGCGACCCGCTGGTCGTCGACGAGGGCACCTCGCGCGAGGAGACGCGCACCTTCGAGACCGTGCGCAACAAAGACGGCTTCTTTCCGGCGCCGTTTCTCACGGCGAGTTGGGATCTCGGCATCGACAATTTGACCATCGGCGCGGGCATCTTCGGGCCGAGCGCCTATGGAGAGCGTTGCTACGGGGAGCGCACCGACGAGGGCTGCGAGCCCGACCCGGATGGCGCGGCGCGTTATATGTTGATCAAGTCATCGCTGATCGAATTCTATGCATCACTCGGCGCGGGCTACCGCATCGAGCTGCCCGCGGGCGCGCTCAGCCTGGGTGTGACCGGAATGGCCACCCGCTTGGACACCAACTTCACCCTCGCCGTCCACGGCAGCTTGGACGAGGAAAAAGAAGAGGACCCGGACAACGACGCGATCTTCCACGGCCGCTCGATGAGTGATTGGGCGCTGAGCGGGCGGTTTGGGTTGGCGTACGAGCTCGAGGGCTTTCGGGTCGCGGCGAGCTACCGACCGCCGATCTCGTGGGAGGCGACCGGCACTGCCGAGATGGAGCCGGCCGAATCGACCGGCCTCGGCGAATTGACCGAGGACGGCCTGACGCTGGAGACCGAGCAGGCCGGCTCGCTACGCGCCGGCCTCGGCTACGAGGGCGGCACTCACCCGGGTGATGCGCAGCTTCCTCGCTACGACGTCGAGTTCAACTTCGTGTGGGAGGATTGGTCGCGGGTCGACTTTTTCCGCATCACGCCCCAAGGAGACGTCCGGTTGGCGGGCACGGCCACCCAACCGCTGTACACGATCTACCAGACCAAAGGATATGAGGACACGTTTAGCTACCGGCTCGGCGGCAGCTACGCGATCAACGAATGGTTGACCGGCCACGCCGGCGGCTATTATGAAACAGGCGCACAACCCGACGAATATACGTCCGTCGACTTCGTCAGTTGGGATCGTTTCGCGGGGGGATTGGGGGCGAGCTTTCGGTTTCTCGCCAATTGGGAGCTCGACGTCGCCTATATGCACGTCTTCTCCCCGGAGCGCACGGTGACCGACGGCCAGATCTACAACCCGGTGCCCACGGACCAGTGCAGAGGGCCCGACTATGACCACGAGAGCTGTGATCCGCAGGGCACGCCGCCGGGCAACCCGCAGAATAACGGCACCTGGCGCTCGAGTTTCCAAAACGCCAGCATTGGCTTTACGTATCGTTACGAGTAAGTTTGCACCGACCTATTCCGCCCGCCCACCAGCTTCGAGGCGGCCGCAACCGCTGCATGCAACCAAGTGAAACGGTGACTTCTAAACCGCGCAATCCATTTCCCGGGGGGCTGCTCGTATTGGGGCCTGACGGCACCATTATGGAGGCTCCCGGGTTCTTCTACGATATCCTCGAGGTCGACAGCCGCCATGCGCCCTCGATCTACCACCTCTTCGACCCCGACGACCCGCCGTATATGAGCTTCTCGCGGGTGGTGCGCCGCACCAACGGGGTCGTCGAGTATCACGTGGCGGTCAACGGCAGCCTGGGCGGCAATAAGGGGTTTCGGTATTGGAGCCTTCCGGCGGTCGAAGGCAAGATAAGCGGGCACGCCTGCACCTTTTATATCACCGACGAGAGCGCGGTCATCCAGGGCTACGAGTGGGAGAGGCGGCGGGTGCGCCGGGAGATCCTACGCGACGTGCAGATGACCGTCTCTGATTTTTTGAGCCAGAAGCTCACCGGCGTTCGCGCGCTGGCCGAGGTCCTGCGCGACGTACCCGAGGCCGCCGAAGAGACCGGCAGCCGGATTGTCTCGGCGCTCGACGAGCTACGCGCGGCGGTCACCGAGATGGGCAACACCTCGATGGTCAACCTCTTTGGCGCCGCCAACGACCAGCCGCTTCGCCTGCTCGAATTGGGTGACGTGCTCTCGGCGTGGAGCCAACACCAGATCCCGGTGGATTGTCGTATCGTCGCGGCCGACGACGAGGCGTTCATCGCCAGCAGCGTGCTCGAGGGGGTCCTGCTCCCCATCGTCATCAACGCCCTGGAGGCCAGCTACGGCACCGAGGCGGTCGCGATCGCCGTCGAGCAGATCGACGACGAACACGTCGAGTTCCGAGTCCGCGACCGCGGCGACGGCATGCCGCAGAGCGCGTTGGAGCGCTGTCAGGACCCGTTCTTCTCCACCAAGGCGGGCCACCTGGGCCTGGGCCTGACCAACGCCAGCGAGTTCCTCCAGCGCATCGGCGGCCAGTGGTCCTTCGACTCCTCGCCGTCACGCGGCACGGTCGTCACCGTCCATCTGCCGCTGACCTCCGGCGACGAATTCCTCGGTACAGCAGAAAGTCAGAAAGTTGGTACAGCAGGAGGTGAGAAAGTCAGAGAGTGAGAAAGAAGTAAGAAAAGGCAAAACAAAAAGGCCGGCCGCATTCGTAGATGCGGTCGGCCTTTTGCCTTTGCAGTATCTAACTCTCTTACTCTCTCACTATCTTACTCTCTGCAGTATCTAACCGAGTAATTCGCGCACGCCGTCGAGCACTTTATTGCGATTCTTGCGCATGATCGCCTGGGTGAAGCCGAGCGTGGTGTCGGCGTCGGTGGCGACGTGCCAGAAGTAGCCGGAGTCGCCGATGGGCTCGGCGACGAAGGTGGTGCCGTCGGATTCGAGCACCACCGTCTCGATCGGGCCGTCACTGTGGACGAGCGGCAACAGCCCGGCCGCGTTGCGGTATAGCTCGCTCTGGAAGGCGTCGGCGCCGGCCGCCGCCGCCGAATCCTCATCGGCCACACACGCCAACTGCATGCCTGACTCCATCTCTACGATGCTCGCCATTCTGCAGCCGGGAAGCTGTTCGGAGATACTCGTGAGCAAGCTGAATAGATCGGGCATGGCGTTGTCGGGGGTTCAGGGGTCCGGGGGTCCAGGAGTCCGGGAACGACTTAACTGCTACGTATTGCGTGCTTCGAGGGCTTCGGCCAGCTGGTCGGCGTATTGGCGCATGAGCACCAGGATGACGCCGAGGCTGGCGTTTCGCTCGACGACCGCGAAGTGGAACCTGCCAGTCTGGTCGATGCTACGCATGATGACATAGGCGTCGGGCAAGATCAGCTGGATTTCGTCGGCGCCGGTGCCCGTATTCACGGCGCCGGCGGCTCTCTCGGCGCAGCCGATGACATCGAGGACCTTCTGTGAGATGGCGTTCGCGTCGTGGTTTCCCGCCTTGACGGCCTCGACGAACGTGGCCTCGGCGTCGATGCCCTCCCCGGCCAGGCCGGTGATGCGAAGCTGGGCGCAGTCGCTGACGAATTGCTCCAGGACGGCGACCACCGAGCCCGAAGTCAGTTCATTGGCCGAGGCGATCTGGTCGACCTGGTCGTCTTCGTCTTCGACGGCTTCAAAGCCGCTGGACTCATCGGCGAGCCGATGGCCGCCGTCGGCCGCCACGGCGTCGTCGAAGTCGCTCTCCTCGGCTTCGTCCGCCTCGCTCACGGAGCTCTCTTCGAGGCCGGCCTCGCTCACGGAGCTCTCTTCGAGGCCGGCCTCGCTATCCGGCCTCGGCTCGAGCTCGGCATCGCTGTCCGGCCCGCTCTCCGAGGCGATCTCTTCGGCCTCGGAGTTGGCGTCGTGGTTGAAGACGTCGGCATTGTCGATGGCCTCGGAGCTGGCCATACCGATCTCCTCGAGCTCCTCGTCGGTAAAGAAGGAATCTCCCGTCAAACGGTCGGTATGCTCCTCTTCTTCTCCATAGGCGTCGACTTCACTGTCATCGCCCTCTTGGCTGGCCTCGCTGGCCTCGTCGGCGACTTTCTCCAGGTCGATCTCCGCAGACTCGCTGGGCCGAAAACTGGCGAAGGGTGTGCCGTCGCCATCTTGGGCATCGTCGGCGTTGTTCTGCTCCTGGAGGCGGTGCTCGTCGGCGCGCTTGACCGCTTCGAGCAACAGATCCTGCCAGCCCACGTGAATGGTGCGCTCGGAGTAATCAACGTCGGACTCCATGAAGATATCCCCCTGGCGCAGCACCATCATGCGGTAGACCGCCTCGGCCCCCTGCTCGTTGTCGAACTCCGCATGGACCAGATCGCCGCGCTCGAAGACGATTTTTCCGCGATGATCTTTGTGCTTGAGATGGAGCAACGTGGTACGGTTGGCCAGACACAGCATCTGAATGATATCCGTCAGCTCCAGATCGGAGAGCATCCCCTGGAAGCCTTCTTTTTCATCGAGCAAGTCGAGCGCCATATCGCGCAACTCACTGATATTAAAGGGCTTTTCGATGTAGTGGGTGATCCCCATGCGATCGGCGAAGCTTTCGATACGTCCGGAGCCGAACGCGGTCATGATCACCACCCGGGCATCGGGGGCGATCTCCTTGGCGCGCAGGATCAACTGGAAGCCGTCGACGTGTCCGGGCATCTTAATGTCGGACACGAGCAGGTCGACATCTCCGCCCTGCAGGATGTCCATGCCGTCTTCGCCATTGGAGGCGGTGACCACGGAGAGATCGTCGCGCTCTGGAAAAAGATTCTTCTCCAGAGCCCACAAGAGATGCTCGTCTTCGTCGACTATCAGGATGCGGTGCATGAGAAGTTCGGGTGCCGGCTCAGAGGCAAAAAGCTTGACAATTATGTGCGTTTGGCCGGTTTATATAACCACGGTTTCACGAGACGAACAAGCTTGCATTCTAGATGAAACGACCGAAGTCCCATGCTCCATCTCGGCCCCGGTGCCTCGACGCCAGGGCGCGGATATCGTCGGCGCAGATGGCACCAACGGTCTATGCAGCGGTGTGTGTGCTGTTGTTGAGCCTGATCGGCTGCCAGTCCAGCCCCGGATCCTCCGAGGACACCTTCGAGCAGATGGTCGGCTCGGCGCCCGGCGCCGCAGCGGAGAGCCCGTCAGATGCCGACGAGACCGACGGGCTCCGCCGCGGCGCGCTGTGGTACCAGCTCGAGGTGGGCTCTGAGAGCGTCGACGTACATGTGCGCCTGCTCGAGCCGCCCGAGCGCACGTCGTTCTTCTTGCCGGGGCGTTGGGCGGGCCGGTCGGATTTCGCCGATAATATCAGCATCCGAGGCGCGATCGACGACGGCGGCAGCGTCCCGTTCACCATCGACCGCAGCAACGGGCGTATTGACGTTGAATCCGAGGCGGCGCGCTGGATCCAGCTCAACTACTCGGTCAAACTCCGCGAAGACGTCGGGCACCGGTGGCGCTTTCACCCGCGGTTTAACGCCGGGGTACTCTTCGCCTACGGGCCGGCCTTCTTGGTGCTGCCCAGCGACCAGATCTCGCGCAAGATGCGCGATATTCCCATCGAGGTGCGAACGCCGTCGAGCTGGCAGGTGTTGAGCACCTGGCGCCACGTCGACAGCTCCGATTCGGCGGCCGTCCAGGGCGCGAGTGTCCATGGATTCAGCGCCAAGAGCGCGGCCGTGTTGCGCGATACTTTCATCGCCGCCGGCTCCGAGCTGGAGGTCCACCAGCCGCTGGCCCCCTCCGGCCAATCGGCGATGACGATCGGGTTCTCGCCGCTGGTGCGCCTGGACCACGATAAGTTCAGCGGGCGCATCGCCGAGCTGATCGAAGCCTATCGGCGCCGCTTCGGCGACCTGGGCCCTGTCACCGCCTTCGTGCAAACCGTCGCCGCTGATGACAACCAGCGCGCACGCGGAGTGGGCCGGCGCGGCGGCTTCGTAGTCGAGTTTCCCGCCGACCAGCAACTCGACGATCAGGCGATGTTGCTGCTGGCCCACGAGGCGTTTCACCTGTGGAATGGCCACCACTTGACGCCGAAGCCCTCGGCGGAGCGGCGCACGCGCTGGTTCAAAGAAGGGGTGACCCATTATATCGCGTTGCAGATGCTTTACGAGCTCGGCCTCTTCGACCGCGAGGACGTGCTCGGCGAACTCTCCGAGGCGGCGAAACTCTACAGGCGAAACCCCGCCGCCCGCGGCCAAACATCCACTTCGAACGACCGCGCACGGCTGCCTTATGATAAAGGGGTGTTGCTGGCCATCGCGCTCGATGCCACCTTGTTGAGCGAGACCGACGGTGAGGTGAGCCTGCAAGACTGGGTGGAACACCTGCTGGCCGACCTTGGCGAGGGTGACAAGCGCTACGACGCCGGCGATCTGCGCGATGCTCTCGTCACGGTCGCCGGATCGGCCAACGCGGAGTCGGTCGAGCTGTGGGATATGTATGTGGCGGGCTCGGCGCTGCTCGAGCCGGCCCAGATCTTCGACACCGCCGGGCTGCACTGGTTGAGTGGCTCGGACCGCCCCGCCCCGCGTTTATTGCCGGTTAGGCGTGACGATAGTCCGTTTGGGTCGATGTTTCCGCGGTGATGGTTTCTTGGTTTCTCGCTCTCGTGGCTATTGGGGGGAGTGAAGCCATCGCTGGTGGGATCTTGATTGTTGGGGGTCGGTTCTTGGTTTCTTGGTTTCTTGGTTTCTCTGTAGTCGGATGGTTATGGTGATGGAAGATACGGCGGAGCGCGTGGCGGGCAGCATCGAGGACAATTATCCGGAGTATGTCGAGCAGGTCTATGGCTACGCCTATGAGGTCGACGACGTGATGTCTCAGCAGGCGCTGGCGCGCCACGATGAGCTGCTCCGGGCCACGCCTGACCAACTCGAGCAGGTCGACGTCGGCAGCCTCGATGACTTCCAATTATGGGCCGTGGCGCGGGCCTGGCGCCGCCAGGGCGACTTCGATCGCTTCGTCGAATTCAGCGAGAGGTTGCTGTCCAGCGACAACCAACACCCGGTGGTCATCTATTCGGAGATCTCACGTGGTCTGGCCCGGGAGCTCGCCGGCGTCGGTAGGCTCCAGGATGCCCGAGAGCGGCTCGAGACGCATCTCCAAGAGTGGGAGGGCGACGTCCAAGCGCGCCAACTCGCCGGCGTCATCGACGTGCTCGAGGACGATGAGCAGGACAACGACGAGCAGCTACGACGGCTCGCGCGGGAGTTCCCCTCCGACGCGGAGCTGCGCTTTGAAATTGCCGAAGATCTATGGCGATTCGGCAGCCACCAACCGGCTGAGAAGTGGCTCGACGAGGCCAGGGAGGTCGCCCGTGAAACAGGCGACCACGCCACGCTGGTCGATATCGAGTTGTTGGCGGACAAATTAGGCTAAACTATTCCTTCTCCGGGTTCTGGAGTAGGAGTGGCTTAGATCAAGGCCGACCGAGTCAGTCCATCACGAAGGGGGCGCGCATCTTCTGGGCGTCTCCGTCGAAGGACGGAAATTTCCAGCGCGCGCGGTGGGACTTCATGCACCGCTCGAATTCGCTGTGGCGCACTCGCTCCGGGGCGAGGCCGAAGCCCGAGACGCTGCCGGTGGGCTCGACGGTCAGCGTCACATAGATTTTACGCGCCTCGAGGGGCTGACCGCGTCGCGAATGACGCTCGCGGCATAAGCTGACGCTGCGGCGCACCGACTTGATGCCGATGTTGATCTGCTTTCGGGTCAACTTCGTGCCACCGGAGGCCTTCTCGCGCTCGTTGAGCGAGTCGGTGGGCTTGTAGATGGAATCTTTGCGATCCGAGTTGATCGCCGCCGCCGCGTTCAACGCGCTGCTGTCCTTGGCGATGGGCGAGTCGAAGTTGCTCTTGGCCACCCCGCCGTCGTCGATGCCGCTTCGAAAGTTGTCTTTGCCAGCCTTTTTCTTGCGCGCCTTTTTGAAGGCGTCGTCGAGCTCGGAGTCCTCCTCTTTGCCCCGCTCGGCCCCGCGCACCGGGTCATTCGACTTCGACGAAGCGCTGTTCTGAGCCATGCGCCGCGGCTCGACCTTCTTGTCTTCCTCTTCCTCTTCGGCCGGCTCTTCTTCTTCGTCGGCCTCAGCTTCTTTTTGATCAACACGCTGATCTCCGAGGGCGAGTATTTTATCTTGCTCGTCTTTGCCGTAGGTGCGGATGACAACTTCGTCGTCATCGTCGTCCGCGGAGCTCGCTTTGGCCTGCGGCTCGGGCTTATCGGCCTGGTATTGGCTCGAGATATAGATGCCGGTGCCGACCAACCCGCCCACGACCAATAGAGCGACGGCCACGAGGAGTGTCTTTTTGCCGCGCCCCTGCTTCTGGATATTGTCGAGTTGAATGAGCAAGCTGCCGGTGATCCCGTCGTCGGAGTCGCCCTTCGAGTCGGCGACCTTAGCGGACTCGGAGCTGAGCTCGGGCGCACCTGCCAGGAACGGAATCTGGTCGGATCCTTCGGGACCGGAGGAGCTCGCTTCGTCTTGTTGTGCGCCGACCGGGCCGGCATCGGCGTCGACGTCCTGGAAGAGCCCGCTATGCTCGCCGACGTCGTCGTCGGCCTCCCCTTCGGAGGTCTGCTCGGCGTCGGAAGCTGCCAGCGTAGTGCGCAGCGCGTCGTCTTCGCGCAACTCGTCATCGTCAGGTGACGCCGTGGGTCCGTCGGAGACATCGGCATCGGGCTGCGGCGAACCACCGTCGGCGGCGAGTTCCTCATCGACGGAAGGGTCGCCCTGCGCAGACTGTGCCGTCACGGCAGGCCGCTCTCCGGGCCCTGCCTCCGACTTCAGACGTTGACGAAGCTTGGCCAGACGGTCCTTCTGGGCGTCCTCCTGCTTCTGTTTGGCCTCTTCTTTTTGGGCCTCTTCCTTTTGGGCCTCTTTGGGGCTTGGCTCGGCGTCCGGTTTTCGAGGTGACGTCTGTGCGGGTGACGCTTCTGAGGCCTCCTCGGAGAGTTGAGCGGGCGACTCCGACCGTGCAGACGCTGAAGAGTCTCGGTTCTCGGCCTGCTCTTTTTGTTTCTGGGCGCGCTGCTTCTTCTGTTGGCGCCGCTCGAATTCCTCGGGTCGTACGGCTTCGAGCGCCTGCGACACCCCGATGGTATTTTGTCTCGGCTTGACGCGCCGGCTCTTCGCCAAGGCGTCGCTGAAGGCATCGACTTGGCTGACCGGCTTCCAATTCGAAAACGAGTCGGTCCACACGTAGCACTCGTCACCGAGTTCGCCCGAAGCAAAACGCTCGGCGAGCGCCGAGAACTCGAAGGGGCCGAAACTCTGGCCGTTCAGTGAGTAGTGCCAAGGGACGACGCGGGGATCGAACGGCGCCTGCGGACGCCCAGGCGCGGCAGGTGGGCCCGCCTGGCTCGACCGCTGGTTGGTCGGCCTCCGCTGGGAGGGTCCCTTGTGGTCTGACCGAGCTTGGGCTGGCGAAGTCTGCTCGCGGACCGTAATGACGCTCTCGCACTTCTTGCAGCGTACCTTCAGTACTTTGCCGCGCACCTTCTCATCGGCAATGGCGTACTTGGTGTTGCAATTGTCACAATAAAACTTCATGCAGTGTGGAGCCTCGGAGGGCTGGATGGGAGATTCGCGGTGGATTCTACCTGTTGGCACCTGCAATTGACAAGCCGCCGCTCATACAGGTGTGTGATCGGTTTCGGTGCCACCACGGGAGCGACGCCGTCCCTGGCGTCGGGGGAGTCATGCGACGCAGGCCTCGAAGGCACGGAGGCCTTCGCTCCGGTTGGGCGGCCACCGAACTGGATCACACACCTCATACAGGGGTGTGATCATCGTCCGTCGGTAGACTCGCTGTGAGCCTAAACGGCAATCGAG
>JBKGZI010000153.1:0-12183 GCA_046545675.1 Persicimonas sp. | reverse complement strand
TCGGCGGGGGCGCCCAGCCGCATCGGCGGGCCCCAATAGCCCGAGCCGCAACTGACGTAGATCTTCATCGACTCGTAGTCGTGTAGCCCGCGGGTGAACGGGTGGGCCAGGCCGACGACCAGGTTCCAGGGCCAGAATTGGCCGCCGTGGGTGTGGCCGCTTAGCTGCAGGTCGAAGCCGGCCTCGGCCGCCTTCCAGACGCTCTTGGGTTGGTGGGCGAGCAGCAGGCTGAAGTCGACCTCGGGGGCGCCTTCGATGGCACGGTGGGGGTCGGAGTCGTGGCCGTCGATGCGACTGCCGGCGCGATAATCGGTGACCCCGCCGACCAAAAGGCGCGCGGCGCCGACCTCGACGACCCGGTGGGCGTTGTTGAGCACGTGCAGGCCGCAGCGGGCGACCTCGTCGCACCAGCCCGGCGCGTCCCAATAATATTCGTGGTTGCCGGTGACGTAGTAGGCGCCGTAGGTCGCCCGAAGATCGGCGATATGCTCGGTGTGGGGGCGCAGGTCGGCGACCTCGCCGTCGATCATATCGCCGGTAAAGGCGATCACGTCGGGCTCGGCGGCGTTGGTGCGCTCGACGACCGCGCGCAGCCAATCACCCTTGAGGGTCGGGCCGATATGGGTGTCCGAGATCTGGGCGATGCGCAGCCCGTCGAGATCGTCGGCGAGCCCGTCGACGGGCACGTCGACCTCGACGATCGCGGGCACGCCGGTGGCCTGGCGGTGGCCGTAGACGACCCCGAGCGCGGCCGCGCTGACCACGCTCGAGTTGACCATGCCGTGAAAGAACTCTCGCCGGCTCGGCTCGGCGGGCGCGTCGCCCACGTCACCGACCGCGGAGGGCCCGTCGTCGCCGAAACGCCCGGCCATCCGCCTTCCGAATGCTGCGAGGACCACGAAGAGATCGCGCAAAAAGACCAGCGACCACAACAGCGCGAAACCGCCCATGCCGACGTAGCTGACCAACTGAAGTACATCGAGCACAGCCGGGTCGAGCTCCGAGCGGCGCAGCATGAACGCGACCAGCGTCACCGAAAAACTCAGCGCCGTCAGGCCCCAGATGATGTGGCGTAGCCGAGGCCGGCGCACGTATCGGCTCAAGCTCCAAGCCACATGAGCGTGAGCAGCTCCCCAGATGGATGTAGCGATCACGGCAAACAAGACCATCCTCCACACAGAATTCACTCCTGAAAAGTACGTGCAGTTATTTCGCACGTGCAGTCTTTTGAAAAGGCGGGTGGTCGCCACTCTATTCCTCCACTCCCGACGCCGCGGACGTATCGCGCGCCCAACGCCCAGAACTGACCCTGCGCAGCCGCCGCAGCCGGGGTTTGCATCCCGGCTGCGGCTTGAATAAAGTAGCCGCAATTATCGATAGTCCTACTTGGACCTCCCACCGCTTTGCAACTCGTGACCGGCAAGATCTGGGCAGGCGTAGACCGGCGAAGACTACCGGGTGGATTTGCCGTGCCGGCGCTCGTGTCCAGATTTCCCCAACGTCGCCGGTCTGGAGATGGAGAAGCCTTCGAGTCTAGCTTCGCGGCCGCTCGACACCGGCTGTGCAAAATATCGTCCTTTCGTCAACCGTCTTTCGCCAACTTCGGCGTTGCGAAGCATCGTCTTTACCCGAGATCGTCTTTACACAGGACAGGCCCATCGTGTATCACTTGGCACATACTCACTTTGACGCAGCGCGTCATACAGTGCTGATGACCTACCGAACCCGCCCGTTTTGTGACGAACGCTGATTTTGCCGCTCATCACGCCACTTTGCAGGAGCGAGTTTCCCCATGAATGAATTTCTGTCTGAATTGCCCAACGGAGTCACCGTCAGCGCCGAGGTCAACGAGACCCAGGCCCAAGTGCTGACCGGCGAGGCCCTCGAATTTGTCGCCGGCCTGCACCGCGAATTCAACGCGCGTCGGCTCGAATTGCTCGACAAGCGCGCCGAGATCGATCAGCGGCTGCAAAATGGCGAGCGCCCCGGTTTCCTGGAGTCGACCAAAGAGGTGCGCCAGGGCGATTGGAAGGTCGGTCCGATCCCCGACGATCTCCAGAAGCGCAACGTCGAGATCACCGGGCCGGTCGACCGCAAGATGGTCATCAACGCGCTGAACTCGGACGCAGACGTGTTCATGGCGGACTTCGAGGACTCCAACAGCCCGACCTGGGACAATAACGTCAACGGCCAGATCAACCTTCGCGACGCGATCCGCGGCGACATCGAGTACGACCACCCGACCAAGGACAAGCTCTACCGGCTCGAAGACGACCCGGCCACGCTGCTGGTGCGCCCGCGCGGCTGGCATCTGGTCGAAAAGCATGTCCAGGTCGACGGCGAGCCGATCTCGGCGTCGCTCTTCGACTTCGGGCTGTACTTCTTCCACAACGCCCAGGCGTTGATCGATAAGGGAAGTGGGCCGTATTTCTATCTGCCCAAGCTCGAGAACCACCTCGAGGCGCGGCTGTGGAACGACGCGTTCAACTACGCCCAGGACGCCCTGGACATCGACCGCGGCACCATCAAGGCGACGGTGCTCATCGAGAATATCCTGGCGGCCTTCGAGATGGACGAGATCCTCTACGAGCTCCGAGAGCACGCCGCCGGCCACAACGCCGGCCGCTGGGATTATATCTTCAGCATGATCAAGAAGTTCCGCAGCGACGGCGACTTCCTGCTGCCCGACCGCTCCCAGGTCACCATGACGGTGCCGTTTATGAGCTCGTATGCCGAGTTGCTGGTCAAGACCTGCCACAAGCGCGGCGCCCACGCCATGGGCGGGATGGCCTCGTTCATCCCCAGTCGCAAGGACGAAGAGGTCAATAAGAGAGCCTTCGAGAAGGTCAAAGCAGACAAAGAGCGCGAGGCCAGCCAGGGCTATGACGGCACCTGGGTGGCCCACCCCGACCTGGTCGCGGTCGCCCGCGAGCCATTCGACAAGAAGCTCGAGGGGCGCCCCCACCAAAAGCACGTCATGCGCGAGGACCTCGAGGTCAGCGCCGACGACCTGCTGAACACCGACATCGAGGGCGGCCAGATCACCGAGGAGGGGCTTCGTCTCAACATCAATGTAGGCATCCAGTACATCGCCTCGTGGCTGGCCGGCCAGGGGGCGGCGGCGATCTACAATTTGATGGAAGACGCGGCCACCGCCGAGATCTCGCGCTCGCAGGTCTGGCAGTGGATCCATCACCCGGACGCCAAACTCGCCGATGGCCGCGAGGTCACCGCCGAGTTGTACGAGCAGATGGTGCCCGAGGAGATGGAGTCCATCCGCGAGCTTTGGGGCGAGCATTACGACCCCGAGCTCTTCGACAAGGCCCGCCAGATCTTCGATCGGCTCAGCCTCGAAGACGAATTTATCGGGTTTTTGACACTTATCGCCTACGACGAGCTGGACTGAGCCAGCCGCCGCTCACCGGCACGCAGGCAGCGAACTCGGCCCGCATCGACACGGGCCGATCCCCTTCGGCTATAGCTGTTCCGAAGGTTGGTAACTCTCAACGGAGAAGATGACCATGACGCATTCGTACCAAGGCGCAAGCGCAGAGGAACTCGAACAATACTGGAAGGAGGACGATCGCTGGAAGAGCATCGAGCGGCCCTACGGGGCCGAGCAGGTCGTGAAACTTCGAGGCTCCGTCCAGATCGAGCATACCCTGGCCAAACTCGGCGCCGAGAAGCTGTGGGACCGATTTCAAAACAACGCCCCAGTCCGCATGCTGAGCGCGGTGACCGGCAACCAGGCCATCCAAGAGGTCCAGGCCGGCCTTCAGGCGGTCTACGTCAGCGGCTGGCAGACCGCCGGCGACGCCAACACCGCCGGGCAGATGTATCCCGACCAGAGTCTCTATCCGGTCGACAGCGTCCCGAAGTTGGTCAGCCGGATCAACAAGGCGCTGCGCCGCTCCGACCAGATCCAGTCGCTCAACGGCGGCACGGAGGTCGATTGGTACGCTCCCATCGTCGCAGACGCCGAAGCCGGCTTCGGCGGCAACCTCAACGCCTTCGAATTGATGAAGGCGCTCATCGCCGCCGGCACCGCCGGGGTGCACTTCGAGGACCAGTTGTCCTCGGCCAAAAAGTGCGGCCACATGGGCGGCAAGGTGCTCGTGCCGGTCAGCGAATTCCGCAACAAGCTCATCTCGGCGCGTCTGGGCGCCGACGTGGCCGGTGTGCCCACCCTGCTCATCGCGCGCACCGACGCGGACTCCGCCGACCTGCTGACCAATAACGTCGACCCGCTCGACGAGCGTTATCTGAGCGGCGAGCGGACCGCCGAGGGCTTCTATCGGGTCGACGGCGGCCTCGAATATGCCATCGAGCGCAGCCTGGCCTACGCGCCCTACGCCGATCTTCTGTGGTGCGAGACCTCCACGCCCGATATCGGCCAGGCCCGCGAATTTGCCGAGGCCATCCACGAGAAGTATCCCGACAAGATGCTCGCCTATAACTGCTCACCGTCGTTCAACTGGAAGCGCCACCTGGATGATAAGACCATCCGCACCTTCCAGGACCAGCTCGGCGACATGGGCTACGCGTTGCAATTCGTGACGCTGTCGGGCTTCCACTCGCTGAACACGAGCATGTTCGAGCTCGCCAAGGAGTATAAGGAGCGCGGCATGGACGCCTACTCCGAGCTCCAAGAGCGTGAGTTCGCCCTGGAGAAGTCCGACGGTTATCGCGCCATCAAGCACCAGAGCTTTGTGGGCGCCGGCTACTTCGACGAGGTCCAGATGACCGTGACCGCCGGCGAGAGCGAGACGGTCGCGCTGCGCGGCTCCACCGAAGAAGAACAATTCAATTGATTTCACAGTTGCGCTGAGGTGGCTCAGTGACAACAAGGCCCCGCCGGCATTTTAGCCGGCGGGGCCTTGTGCTTTCTTGTGACGCCTTCGCCCTTCATTCGCCGATGCGAATGACGATCTTGCCGAAGTGAGCGCCGGACTTCATATGCTCGAGGGCCCGGCGGGCGTCGTCGAAGCCGAAGACCTGGTCGACCACCGGGCGCATCCGGTTGGCGGCGATGGCGCGGACCATATTTTCGTGCATCTCACGGCTTCCCACGAAGATGCCCTGCACGCGGATATTATGCATGAGGATGGGGATGATATTGAGCTTCTGGGCGACGCCGCTGAGCACGCCGATGACGCTGATATGCCCCCCATAACGCGCCGCCTGCAGGGATTGCTGCAAGGTGCCGGCGCCGCCGACCTCGATGATGTGGTCGGCTCCGCGGCCGTCGGTCAGCTCGCGCACGACCTCGCCCCACTCTTGTTGCTCGCGGTAGTTGATGCCGTGGTCGGCGCCCATCTGCCGGGCGCGCTCGAGCTTCTGGTCGCTGCTCGAGGTCACGATTGCCTCGCAGCCGAGCATCTTGGCGAATTGCAGCGCGAAGGTGGACACGCCACCTGTGCCCTGGCAGACCACGACGTCGCCAGCCTTGACCGAGCCGTGCTCGCACAACGCATTCCAGGCGGTCAGCCCGGCGCAGGGAAGCGTGGCCGCCTCCTCGAAGCTCAAGTGTTCGGGGATATGCACCAGGGCCTGCTCGGAGGCGACGACCTGCTCGGCCATGACGCCGTCGAGCGGGCCGCCCAGGGTGGACTTGAATCGCTCGCGGCTGGGCTCACCGGCGACCCAATCCTGGGCGAAGATCGGCATGACCCGGTCGCCCACTGCCACCCGCTCGACGCCCTCGCCGACCTCGACGACCTCGCCGGCGCCGTCCGAAAGCGGGATCAGCGGCAGGGGCTGGCGCGGATTATATTGTCCCTCGATCATCAACAGGTCGCGGTAATTCGGCGAGGCGGCCTTCATGGCCACGCGCACCTGGCCGGGGCCCACTGCGGGCGCCTGGCGGTCGGTCTGCACGAAGTTATCCAACCCGAAGCTTCCGTCGATGGTATAAGCTTTCATAATCTTTGAAGCGCAATGGACAAGTTGTTAGTCTCGGAGCCTCTTGATCTCACAACACGTTTTTATGACTACATTGGGGCAATGATGAACACAATCAGCAAGCTCGCCAGCATCCTCGGAGTGTCCGTCCTCGTCGCGCTCGGCGCACAGGTGAGCCACGTCCAAAAGGCCGAAGCCTGCGGCGGGTTTTTCTGCAACCAGCAGCAACCCGTCGACCAGTCCGCCGAGCGGATCATCTTCTCGCAAAACAGCGATGATACCGTCACTGCGGCGGTCCAGATCTTGTACCAGGGCCCCAGCGAGGAATTCGCCTGGTTGCTGCCGGTCAGCGGCACCCCGGAGGTCGGCGTCTCGTCGAATACCGCCTTCCAGCGCCTCCAAGATCATACCGATCCGCGCTACGACCTCGAGGTGACCGTCGAGGGTGAGTGTGCCCAGCCGCCCGACTACGACGACGGTATGAATAATGGGGGCGCGGTGGACGCGGCAGCCGGTGGGGGCAGTGACGCGGGCGATCCGAGCGTGGACGTGCTCGACGAGGGCTCGGTCGGCCCCTACGACTATACGACGATTTCGGTGGAGCCCGGCGACGCCGACCCCGCCCAGGCCGCCCTGGACTGGCTGGAGACCAACGGCTACGACCTCACCGAGATGGGCCCGGACCTCATTCGCGACTATCTCGAGGACGGGATGAACCTGATCGCCTTCAAGCTGACCAAAAACGCCGACTCCGGCGATGTCCGCCCGGTCACGCTGACCTATCCGGCCGAGCTGCCCATGATCCCGATCAAGCTCACCGCGGTCGCCGCCCAATCCGATATGGGCGTGCTCGTATGGGTGCTCGGAGACGGGCGCGCGATCCCCAAAAACTACAAGTCACTGGTGCTCAACGACGCCGCCATCAATTGGTTCGACTGGCGCAGCACCTACGAGGACGTCATCACCCAGGCGGCCAACGAGGCCAACGGCCAGGGCTTCGTGACCGAATACGCCAAATCCGCGACCACGCTCGAGGAGGCGGTCATCACCGACTCCGAGATTCAGTATTGGGAGCAGGTCAATGACCCGGACGCCTGGGACGGCCAGCACGGCGCGATGCTCTTCGACGTGATGCGCACCTTCGGGCTGTGGGACGGATTTCGCTCGGTGGTCGCCGACGCCATCCCGGTGCCCGACGGCGCCACCGTCGACGATTTCATGAACTGCCCGGATTGCTATTTTGACGGCAACGAGGCCAGCATCGACGGCTTTAGCCCGTCGGTCTTCCTCCAGGCCATGCAGACCGAGGTCATCGATCCGGTCATCGACACCCAGGATCTGCTGGAGTCGCGGCCCTACGTCACCCGGATGTACACGACCTTGTCTCCGCCGGAGATGACGCTCGACCCGGTCTTCGACTTCAACACGACGCTCGACGACGTCTCCAATACCCACACCGCCCAGCAAACCATCCATTGCTCGAGCGACGTCACCCGTTGGGAGGCGCCCTGGCAGGTCGAATTGCCCTCCGGTGAGGTGGTCAACGGAAGCGGCCGCAGTTGGCCGCTGAGCGCCGGCGACGAGCTGCCCGCCAGCCGCGAGATCCGCCAGGAGAACGCCAGCGGCAGCGGCGAGACGGTCACCGACCACACCGCCGATATCGAGGCGATCCTCGCCGCCCACAACGATGAAACCCCGATCAGCGGCGACTCGTCCGGTGACGGCAACAATGGTTCTGGCTCCAACAACGGCTCGAGCGCCGGCTCCAACTCGGACGGCGACTCCGGCGGAGGCTGCACCGCCGCCGGCGGCACCACGCCACTCGACGCGGGCGGGTTGCTCGTGGTTGGATTGGGGTTGATGGTTTGGCGTAGACGTCGCGATTGATTCGTTACCTCTCGGGTTTTTGCGGGCCACCCGGGGCTCCTTTCGCTTCGCTCCAGTCGGCCCGGGCTACCCATGCAACGCTAGACTACGCGTTGCGGAGCTCTCTTCGGTCGCTTTTGGATCAACCACATTGATCGTTTTTGGATCCAAGAGCGTAGCCGAAGGCGAAGCTCCGCGCCCTGCTTTTCAAGGGCGCAATGGTAGCCCCCGCCGACCGAAGGGAGCCGGGGGTGGAAGGTGCGCTTGCCACTAAATATACGTCTCGGGTTGTTGTGGGCCCTCCCGGGGCTCCCTTCGCTCACGCTACGGTCGGCCCGGGCTACCCATGCAACGCTAAAAAGCGCGTTGCGGAGCTCCCTTCGGTCGCTCTTGGATCCCATCCGGAGCTTCGCTCCTCTTGCCAACTCGACCCTCCTCAAGTAAGTAAACGCTCACTTACCTAACTAGCACGACGTGAGGAAGGTTGTGAAGACGATAAGACACGTGGCATTGGCGGCGCTGCTCGCCATGGGCGGCGCATTGGTGGCTTGCGGCGACGATAGCGCCGAAGCGGATGCGGGCAATAGTTGTGAGTTCAGCGGCGACGGCGTCTGCGACGAGCCGGCTAATTGCGAGCTGGGCACGGACAGCGCTGACTGCGAGGCGGCCTGTGAGAGCGGTGAGAACGTGCATCTTTTTGCCGCCGCATGTGCCTTTCGATCGGAGGATGATCAGCCCACCTACGCGGATCCCGAGCCCTCCGGCGGGGACGCCCCTCAGACCGGCTTTATCGATCGCACGACCGTGGTCTCCAGTGGCCTCGACGACGTCGACGAGGTCGAGCGCCCCTACCGGATCGACGTCCCCGAGTATTACGACCCGAAAAAGGCCTACCCGCTGGTCATCACGATGGCCGGCCACCGCGTCGACCACCGCGTGATGGCGCCACATACCGATCTCACCCACACCGCCGACCTCAATGACTTCATCGTCGTCTACGCCGCCCAGGAGTTTCGTCAGGGCCGCTGGGCCTGGTGGACCGATTGGGACTGGGAGGAGCGAACCGACGAGAACCCCGACTTCGAGTTCATCCGAACGATCGTCGACGAGGTCGCCGCCGACTATAACCTCGACCGGCGCCGGGTCTATCTGAGCGGGCATTCCCGCGGGGCGGCGATGGCCTTTATCGGCGCCATCGAGATGCCCGACCTCATCGCAGGAGCCGCCGTGGAGTCGGGCTTCTCGGAGCTCGGCTACCTGGACGCGCGCCTGCCTCTAGGAGATGAGTCGCTTGAAGATGACGCTCGGTGGGACGGCCGTCGCGTGCCGCTGGTCTTCATCCACGGCGTGCTCGACGACGACGTTTGCATCGACTGTGAACCCGGAGGCACCTGCTCGGCCGCCCCCCTTCGCGGCTGCGCCCAGGGCATGCACGCCAGCGACGCGATCGTCGAGCGGCTCGAGGCGCTCGGCTGGGAACGCGGCGAGGACCTCGTCTATCACCGCTTGGAGAACGTCGCCCACCGCTGGCAATCGCAGCTCAACCAACAGTGGTGGGATTTCCTATCCGCCCGACCGCTTTCCCAATAGCCCTCAGCCGGCGACGAACCACGATAGACACTGATGGTCTCAGGCACCGAGATATTGATCATGAAGTTGCAACGATTAGTCAGATATACTCTGACGGGCATGGCCGCGGCGTCTCTGCTGGGCGCGGCCGCGACTGCCGGGGCCCAAGAAAAGGCCCCGAACGCGCCCGAAGTCGACCTCTCCGAGATGGTCGAGTTGGACGGCGGCGAGTTCACCATGGGCACCAGCACCGACGAAGAGGTCGGCCGCTATGGCGATAGCTGGTGGGTCAACGAACAGCCCGCTCACCCCGTCGAGGTCGACGGCTTTCACCTGGACACCCACGAGGTGAGCGTCGAGGAATTCGCCCTCTTTTTGAGCTACGCCGGCGGCGATCACCATTGGCGAGCGGTGCAGCCGATCGAGAAGGTCGCCGACGGCTACCTGCCGGTCGACGGCCACGCCGCCGAGCCGATTCGCTCGGTGAGCTGGCAGGCCGCCGATCACTACTGCAAATGGGCCGGCAAGCGACTGCCCACCGAGGCCGAATGGGAGTACGCCGCCGCCGGACCCGACGGCCGCGAGTTCCCATGGGGCGACGAAGGTGCCGGCTGCGAGGCCGCCAACTACTTCGCCGGCACGTCGTTTTGTCAGGAGGGCGCCATCGCGGTGGGCAGCCACCCCGACGGCGCCACCCCTGACGGCGTGCGAGATATGGCTGGAAACGTCGCTGAATGGGTCGCCGACTGGTACGGCCGGTATCCGGACGACGCCCCATCGCTGGCCAATCCCACCGGACCCGAGGCCGGTGAGCTGAAGGTCGTGCGCGGCGGCGGCCACCTGTCCAGCGGACGCTGGCGGCGCACCCGCGCGCGCTTCGGCGCCGATCCGACGCGAGGCTCGCGAAATATCGGATTCCGCTGCGCCTACGACAGCCCCTCCGACGACGGCGCGCTGCGCGGGGAGCTCGCGGCGCCTGCCGACGAGGATCGCCAGCAGCGCGACCATCCGCGCGTGCCGGCGGCCCAAACGCCTGCCGTGGTCACCGAAGGGCTGAGCAGGCCCGGATCGGTGGTGGCCGCCCAGGGGGAGTGGTTCGTCCTCGAGCGGGCCGGCGGCTCCATCGTGGGCATCGACCCGGACGACTGGTCGACCCGCCTGGTGGTCGAAAGCCTCGATCAGCCGGTCGACATGGCCACCGACGGTGCGCTCTTATACGTCACCGACCGCGGGAGTCAGTCGCTCCTGTCGGTCGATCCGGCCAGCGGCGAGGTCACCACGTTGGCCGCCGATCAGCCCGTTCCTCGCCGGCTAGACGCCGATGGCAGCGGCCTGGCGTGGTTCAGCGAATCGACGTTGAACTACTACGATTTCGACACCGAGGAGGTCCGTGAGCTGGCTGCCGACATTGCCGGTCCGGTCTCGCTGCATCTCGCCGGCTCGACGGTCTTTTACGCCACCGACGGCGACGGCGACCCGGCCCAGACCACCTTGTCGACCGTCGACATCACCGGAGCCGCCGAGCCCAATGGTCTGCTCGACGAAGCCACGTTCGGCGAGGCCCTGAACCCGATCCATATGGTCATCGGCGATAGCGGGCGCTATCTGTGGTTTGTGATGGGCTACCGAAGCTTCCCCAAAAACGGTTTCGCCTGTCGTATCGATCTCGAGGAAGGCTCCGGCTCGTGTCCGACCCATACGCCGCCGCCGGTGCAGACCCGCATGGCCGTCGTCGAAGATACGGTGTATCTGCCGATTCGAAACTCGGTCATCACCTACGAGTGGGATCAGGACCGCATCGTCCACGAGTTGACGCCGTGGACGCGCGCCGGAGGTCTGCTGGTTGGAGATGGATTCGTGGTTTGGACCGACGAGCGGAATGGCCGGGTTTACTACGAGCCGCGCAATTGAAGATCCAAGAACGACCAACGGGAGCGACGCGCCCTTGCTTTTTAGGGCGCATGGGTAGCCCTCGCCGACCGAAGGGAGCCGAGGGTGGGATGCGCGCTTGCCATTAAAGATACGTCTCGGATTTTTGTGGGCCCTCCCGGGGCTCCCTTCGCTTGCGCTACGGTCAGCCCGGGCTACCCATGCAACGCTAAACTACGCGTTGCGAAGCTCCCGTTGGTCGCTTTGGGATCGACAATCTCAAAGCCCCCAGAACAAAAATGCCGCGCCGCTGTCCTTAGAGCCATTATAATCGTGATTGGGGGAAGCGATTAAAATCTCGGAGCGGCCGTCGCCGTCGATATCCTCGACCGCGCTGACCGACGCACCAAAGGAATCATCGGACTCGTTTCCGTAGATGACCATCTGCGCGCTCGAAAGATCGACGGTGTCTCCCACCGAGGAGCGAAGCGCGGCGAAATCACCGATGAGGTAGACGGCACCGCTGACCTCGTCGTTGGGGGCGGTCTTTCCCGGGGCGCCTACCAGCAGATCGGTCTGAAAATCGCCGGTGACGTCGCCGCTCGCTGCCACAGACGCGCCGGCCTCGGCGCCGGCCACATCGCCGACCAGGCGCAGCGCCACGTCGTTGAGACTCGCCGAGGTCGCTCGATCGCCGAGCCCTTGGCTACGGCCGAAGACGATCCAGACCGCCCCCGAGCGGCCGCCGTTGCCGGAGTCCGAGGCGGGCGCTCCGATGGCCATATCAGCGAAGCCGTCGCCGTCGAGGTCGCCCACCGCGCTGATCACGGAGCCGGCGGCGTCGTCGCCTCTGCTCTCGGCCACCTCGCCCGACAGCCTGATGCTGACATCTTCGAGCGACATCTCGCCGCCGGCAATACCGGTTCTGCCCGCGCCCGGCACCAAGTACGCGGCGCCATCGCCGCTCGGTGTTTCCGG
>JBKGZI010000152.1:0-12185 GCA_046545675.1 Persicimonas sp. | reverse complement strand
CGGTATCCGACTCGGCGGCGTCGAGCAGCCACTCGGCGTCTGAGGCCGGTGCGTTTTGATCTTGTTCCTCTCGATCTGGCTCGTCGAGGCTCAGAAAATCGACCTGCATCTCGGCTAAAAGTCTCTCGAACGGCGCCTGATCATCGGCGTGGTCGTGCTCGTCCTCGCCGCTGCGTTCGGAAGCAGCGCGCGAGCGCGCAGAGGTGGGCCGCCAGGTCGAGCGCTGCTCCGGGGACTCTTTGCGAGCCCGGGCCTCGATTTTGACGCGCACCTTGGCCACGGATTTCTCCTCTACTTCTCGCCTCTGGCGACGAGCGTGCCTTCCAGCGCGTTCAGAAGCGCGCCCGACTTGGTGACGTCGACCACCTCGGCGGTATAAACGCCAGACGCGTCGGCGTCCGAACTTTCAAAGGTCACCTTGCCGCTTGAATTGGTTCCCTGAGTGGACTCGAGCAACAGGCCATCTGGGCCGCGGAGGCGCAGCGAGACCTCGGCGTCTTTGACGTTGGCGCCGGCCCGGTCGCGGATCTCCACGTCGACCTTCGCCTTCTGGCCCGGGAAACTGACGTCGAGTCCGTCGACGATGAGCTCGTCGAGGTTCGGCTGGACGACGAGCCCCGTAAATTCGCCCTGGGCCGCGTCGAAGTCGATGAGGTTTTCGACACCGTCGACCTGCAGCCGTGCGACGTACTCGAGGTTGGCGTCGAGGCCGCTGACCGCGGCGTAGAGCACCGGTGCGGGTTGTGTAGGCGGCTCGACGACGAATGACACGGCCTCGGCCTGCGAGGGGTCGACGGGCTGCAAGGTCAAGAAGATGCGCTGTCCCGGCTGGACCGACGAGGTGAGCTCGATGCGAATGACCCGCGGTGAGCCGTCGACGGAGTTCAGGCTCGGGCGCACCGAAAAAGGCACCGCGTTCGACTCGAAGATCGGACGCGGCTGTCCGACAACCGCATCGGTATTCGGGTCGGTGAATTCGAGCCGGTGGAAGACCTGCAGGACGTGCGGACCCGGCGAAAGGTCGGCGGGCACGTCGAATTCGATGCGGTCATCGGCGACGTCGCTCGCGTCGATGGGGATGATGTCGGAGTCGAGGCGAACGGCGACGTGGTCGGCCGCAAGCCGGCGGCCGTGGATGTCGAGCGTCACGCCCGCCTCGATCACGCTGCCGGCGCCGCTCGCGGGGATGATCTCGTCGATATGCGGGCGGCGAATGGGCAGCGCCCGCGAGGAGACATGGCGCACCGGCAGCGGCCGCTGGACGGGGCGCTCGTTCTGGATGAGCACGACCGAGGCCTGATAAAACGCCGACGGGCGATAGGGCGCCTGCAACGACGACCAGATCTGGGAGGTCTCCTCGCGGTTTAGAAAGTCGGGGCTGAGCTTGATCTGCTCGACCTGGCCGGACAGCCCCGAGCGGGCGAGCGCCTCGAGCCGGCCCGACAGGGTGCCGTTGGGGTCGGAGTCGCGAAGCTTCTCGTCGATGAGGCCGCGCGGCAACACCGGGAAATCGTGCATCGCCTGCATGCCGTAGCCGAGCAGAACATCGCAGTGGGCGTCCCTGGTGGCCACCGCGGTGAGCATATAGTGCAGGTCCAGGGCCAGCGGCGGGTTGGAGATGCGCCGGCCGCGCCCGTCGCGCTCGGGCAGGTCGACGTTGGCCCAGCCCGGGTTCTGCGAGACCCGATACATGAATAAGTTGAGCAACGGGCCCTCTCCGCCGTCGCCGATCGCCCGGTCGGGCGGCACGGCGGTGACCGCGGGTTCGCTTCCCAGGTCGCTGGTCAGATTGACGATAGCCTCGCCGATCAACTCCTGGAGCACGGTGGTGACCGCTGCGATTGCCATGGCGTTGCTCATCGGTCGTCTCCGCGGCGTCGGGCGAGGTAGTCGTCGAGGGAGGTCTTCGGGCGAAACTTCTGGCGGCTGGGCGCCGGTGTTTGGGTCTTCTTGGTGCTGGTCGCGCGTACCTCGAGCCGGCCGATCTCGATGGTGACCTCGGCGGGCTTGGACGACTCGGCCGGCGTGTCATCGGGCGCGTTCGGCGACGACGCGTTCGGCGACGGCTCGCCCTGGCGAGGGCGCAGGATCGGCCTGCTCTGGCGCTCTCGGGTGGCGTCATGGGACAGCGACGGGCGAGTCGGCCCGGCAGTCGCCGTCTCCGAGTCAGTTTTTGGATGTACATCTGGGCCCGAGTCGGGGCTAGCTTTTGAACGAGCCTCGCGCGTTGCAGACTCTCGTCTTCGCCGAGCATGCTCCCGCCGAGCATCGCCGGGATTCACGCGTGGCTCCAACGTGGGCCTCGCATTCGAGACGTCGGAGGCGTTCGCCTCGTCGTTTGTGGCCGGCGGGTGCGTGGGCAAGTCGACTGATCGTGGGGCTCGCAGCGCCGGCGGCTCGATGGCCGGCGGGACGTTGGTAGACGGCTCGGATGCCGGCAGATCATGTGTCGGCGGCTGGCTTGTCGGCGGCGTTTTGTCGGGCGGCGCTGCGCGCTTGCGGGTCGGCTGGCGCGCATCCTGCTCCGATGGGTTCTCGCTGCGCGACGCATCGCCGGATAGCCTCGAGCCGGGCCGCGGCGGCTGCATCGACGAGGGAGCGTCGTCTCCATCGAGAGATGGCTCGGCCGGCGGCGGCACGAACGGCTGCAGATCTGCGGGCGTCGCCTCGGCGGCGTACATCGGCCGCGTGCGCGGCTCGAGCGTCGAGCCGGTCGGCTCGCGTCCGGCTGCGCGCTGTGCCAGTCGACTCAAGAAGTCATTCATGGGGCGATCAACTCCATATAGCAGCGTCGGCGAAACGGGCTGAGCGCGAGGATCTGGTCCTCGCTCCACCCGTAGGATTTGGCGATGAGGTCGACCTCGCGCAGAAGTCGGCGCGCGTCGACCTCGATCTCGCGCCACAGGTAGTCGGCGATCTCGAAGACCGCCTCCCACTGATGGCCGCACATCGGACAATCGAGGGTGTGTAACGACTCGGCCTGCGGGTCACGCTCGGCCATCGCCTGCGCGGCGCGTGCGACGACTTCGTCGGGCACCGACTGCGCGTCGAGCTTGTCGGCGCCAGCAGACTCGACGGCAGACTCGCCGGCAGACTCGCCGACAAGATGAGCCTCGAGCAGACAGCGCGAGAATAGCTCCCGGCGCGGGTCCTCGAGGCCGTCTGCACGCTCGAGGGCCAGGATATCGGCGGTATTGGGCAGACGAAGCTCGAGGGCGAATTCGCCGACTTCGAGCGCAATGCTCGAGTCAGCGGCAAGGGTCGACTCCAGTGCGCAGTCGTCCTCGAGGTGTCGCTCCTCGGAGGTGTCGAGCTCGAATTCGAGCTCGGCGTCGCAGCCCGGGCACTCCACGAAGACCTCCAGACGCGGACCATAAGTCTTCTCGCGCACCGACAGCAGACGCGCCTGGCGCCGGCCGAGCGGCAACTCGGCCAGCTCTCGCCAGTCGGCGCCGGCGACGGCTGCCATCAATACGAGCAGCGCGCGCTCCGAAGACGAGCCTCCCTGGCCCCGCTCCCAGACCCACAAGATGTCGCGCGCGTCGAGTCCATGCACCACGATTACGCCTCAGGCACGGTGAAGCTGGGCTCCTCGGGCGCGGCGACCTCGGTGGCGCGCTCCCAGCCCTGATTCTCGAGCTTGAGCGTCTGGATGGCCACGGCGTTACCGTTGGCGTCGAGCTCGGGCAGCGCCTGGTACTCCGAGACCCAGCAGTCATAAACCTTATAGGCGAGCACCTTCTGGCCGGCCTCGTTGTACATCTCGATGCGCATATCCTTGCGGAAATCGGCCAGCGAGACCTCTTTTCCGTCGCTGCCGCCCACGTACCAGACCTTATTGGCCCACTTCTCGAACTCGGTGTCGTGGGTGACGCCGCGCTCGAGGGTGATCGGCTCGAATTTGGTCAGGCCGGGTGCCTTCCTTGGCGAGCTCGGGTCGCCACCGGAGCGGTGCTCGATGACCTCGGTGCTGCGCGTCAGCGCGCTGACCTTGCTGATGCCGGCCACCGGATCGGTGCTCTCGCCGAAAAAGACCTTGAATTTGAAGTTCTTATAGGGATCGAAGGGTCGAATATTGCTTGCCATGAGACTTCCTCACATCACGGATTTATATCGGGTTCGAAAGGCGACGTTGTACTCTCAGGACTGCGCCTGGCCGGCCATCTGCTGGAGCTGGACGACCACGAATTCGGCCGGCTTGAGCGGCGCGAAGCCGACGACCACGTTGACGATCCCGCGGTTGATATCGTCCGGGGTGGTCGTGGTGGTGTCGCACAGCACGAAATAGGCCTCCTTGGCGGTGGCTCCCTGGAAGGCGCCCTGGCGGTAGAGTCGGTTGAGGAAGGACTCGACGGTCAGCCGAATCGTGGCCCACAACTGCTCGCCGTTGGGCTCGAAGACCGCCCATTTGAGCCCCAGCTCGAGGCTCTTCTTCAAGAAGAGGGTCATGCGCCGGACGGGCACGTATTTGTTGTCGCCCTCCTGATTTCCGACCAGCGTGCGCGCCCCCCAGGAGACCGGCCCGTAGCCGGCGAAGGTGCGAAGCACGTTGATCCCCGACTTGTTGAGCACACCGTTTTTGCCGTCATCGATATTTTTGGCCGGCTCGGCGCCGCGAAGCTTCGCCTCGGTGCCCGCCGGCGCCTTCCAGATGCCGCGGCTGCTGTCGATGCGCGCATATAACCCGGCGAGCGTGCCGCTGGGGCCAACTTTGCGGGGTTTGTGGCCGTCCAGGGGATCGGCGATCTCGAGCGAAGGGAAGTAGGTGGCCGCGTTCTTCTTGCGGAGTTTATCCGCCCAGTCGGTCATGTCGCTGGTCGTGTCGATGTCGCCCGGGGGATCGACGAGCAAAAAGGCATCCTCGTCCTCACAGATCTTTGCCACCTTTTCGTACAGATCCTTGGCCTTGTCCTGCCCGCTGCGCCCGTCGGTATTGGTCAGATGGGTGGCGTCGGGTAGCGACAAAATATTGTAGGTAAACGGGGCGATAGAGCTCAACGCGTACACTCCGGTGGGGGGACTGTCCGCGGCATCTCCCTCGATGGCCGAGACGAAGTCGGTCATGTCGCCGTCGGACCAATCCGCTGACGGCACGACTCCGTCATCGCCATTGTCGAAGGGCTGAAAATCGTCATCCTTGGGTTCGTCGACATCCCCTTGCGGGTCGATCTTGTCGCCTTCGTCGTCTGTGGCGACGGGGGCCGTCTTCGTGTCGCCGTTTTCTTCGGTGGCTTTGACCAGCGACGACTCCTCGGTGATGCGCGCGGCAAAGTCCTCGTCGAGACTCAAGCCGCGATAGACCTCCTCGGCGAGAACTTTCTTATCGCCATCTTCGGTCTGGGTCGGCCGCGACTGCCTCACCACCAAGTCGAAGCCGGTCACCTCATCCTCGGAGTCCTCGATTGGATACACTGCGACTTCGAGCTCATCGCCCCAGCTTCCCGGAGTGAGAGCTTCGAGTTCGAGGCGTTTGACGCCGTTGGCGTCCACCAGGGTCGCGCCGGCAGCCTCAGCGCCGGAGGCAACGCGCACGATCCACGCCTCGCTGCCGCCGTTGAGGAAGAATTGTTGGACGGCGTAGCTGGTGTCGCTGTCGGAGTCGAGCCCGCCGAAGTGACGGCTGAACTCCGCGAAGCTGAACACGCGGGTGGGCTCGTCGACCGGACCCTTGGGCAAATAGCCCACGAAGGCGGCCACCGACGTGCTGGCGCCGCCGATCGTCTGGGTGCCGCTGGGCACCTCGCGCAGATGAACACCGGGATAATTCGGAATCGAAGCCATACTTACTCCTCATCACAATATGAAAAACGAAATGGCCAAATATACATTTTCACCCAAGGCCGATACGTGCCGACAATTGACTACGCCCCAGCCGGGTCTAAAGGCCGGTCCTGGTACTTGTCTGGGGCCCAGACCCGAACGATATACGTTGCCCCCGTGGAAGTTTGAGCAATAACAGGGCCGAATTTAGCAGGTGATGCCAGGTCCGTAAAGGCGGCTTCGACCGCGGCATATTGTCTTCAAGCGGCGCGCTATTTTTGTTGGAATTATCAATCAGGTACGCGGTGTGACGGCTCGGGAAACGACCACCTCCAGACGACCGCACCTCAATCTCTATGTCCTTGAATTAGGCGGGGTTCAATCCGGCGACCACCGGCAGTTCGATGCGACGGGTTGCATTTTTCAGACAGGCGCGCCATTCATAATATGCTCCTCCCAGCGCCCGACATTTTTATGTCCATACCTTCGTACATCTCGAGAGCGGCCGACGGCCTACTCGGACTTGTCTGTCTCGTGGCCGTGGCAGTCGGCTGCTCGTCGACCCAATACGCCGACGAGGCCGACGAGGTCGTCGAGACGCCTGACGACGGCGAGCAAAACGCTACCATCGACGGCCTGGGCGCCCGGGCGTGGTGTAGCGATTTTGGCCACGCGGGGCTCGACGAGACGGTCCAGCGTGCCTGGTCCGATAATATGCAGCTCAAGGCCGCCTGGGCGCGGCTCAGACAGGCCGAGGCGGTCGCCAGGATCGAGTCTGCCTCGCTGTGGCCGACGGCTGAAGCGGGCGCAGAGGTGGACGTCTCGAATCGGGAGTTTGGCGGTTTCAACGGCGCTCAGGGCACAGGTGACGGCGGCACGCAGACCGAGGCCTCCTGGGAGTTGTCGGCCACCGCCGCCTACGAGGTCGACCTGTGGGGCCGCCATCGAAGCCGCGCGAGGGCGGCCGCCCTGGAGGCCGATGCCGTCGAGGCCGATGCCCGGTCGCTGGCGATCACGTTGACCTCGGAGGTCGCCGAGGCGTGGTTCGACGTCATCGCCCAACGCGAGCGCGTCGAGCTGCTCGAGGCCCAGCTCGAAGCCTCTCGAGACATCGCCGAGATCACCAGAATTCGGGCCCGAAGGGGCCTGGTCGGCGCGCTCGACGTCGCCCAGCAAGATCGCAACGTGGAGTCCATCCAGGGAGATCTGGCCGCCGCGAAGGGCCTGGAGCGCACCAGCCGCCACCGGCTGGCCGTGCTCGTCGGTCAGGCCCCCGGCGACCACGCCCGAGAAGATCAGCTCGTCGGCGACCAGACGCTGCCCGACGTCGAGCCACTGGAGGCTTCGGAGGTCCCCGCCGACCTGCTCCAGCGCCGCCCGGACGTGCGCTCGGCCTATCTATTTTTGGAGGCCGCCGACGAGCGAACCGCCGCGGCGGTCGCCGACCGCTTGCCGCGGCTTCGGCTGACCGCCAGCCTCGGCTTCCAGGCCGAGCAGATCGCCAGCCTCTTCGAGCAGCTCTTCTGGAGCGTGGGCGCCGGCATCGCCCAACCGATCTTCGAGGGCGGCCGGCTGCGCGCCGAGGTCGAGCGAAGCGAGGCCGTCGCCCAGGAGCAACTGTTTTTTTATGCCGACGCGTTGCTCGTGGCCATGCGAGAGGTGCGCGACGCCCTCGCCCTGGAGAGCACCGGCAGCGAGCGCATCGAAAGCCTCGAGCGCGAACTCGACATCGCCCAATCGGTGCTAGAATTGGCGCAGAAGCGTTACCGGACCGGCACCGTCGACTACCTGCGGGTGCTCACCGGACTCCAGGCGCTCCAACAAGTCGAGCGCACCCTGCTCGAGGCGCGCCGACAGCAAATCAGCCACCGCATCGAACTTTGTCGGGCCCTCGGCGGCAGTTGGGTGGACTCCGTGCAGCCGTCGATCACCTCTGATGACTGAGAAAGATCGTGTCTGACAAATTGACTAAACAGGACAAGAAGTCTGCGGGGTGGATGCTCAGCCTGCTCATCAGCGCGGTCATCGTGGCCGTCGCCGGCGGGCTCGCCGCGCTGACCTTCACCACCGAGCCGACCGCTGAAAAAGGCGGGGCGACCAAGAAGACGGCGATGCTCGTCGAGGTGGTCGACGTCGAGCGGGGCGACTGGCGCCCGCGCATCGTCGCCACCGGCACCGTCGAGCCGTCCCAGGACATCGTGCTGCGCCCGCAGGTCGGCGGCCGGGTCACCGAGTTGGCGCCGGCGTTTACCCCCGGCGGATTCGTCGAAGAGGGCGAGCTGCTCATCCAGATCGAAGCGGCCGATTATCGGCACGCCGTGGCCCAGCGCAAAAGTGAGCTTCGCGAGGCGCTCTCCGAGCTGTCCGTCGAGAGGGGCCGCCAGGACGCTGCGCAAGCCGAATACGACTACCTCGACGAGGAGCTCGCCCCGGAGAACGAGGCTCTGGTGCTGCGCCAGCCCCAGCTCGACGCGATCCAACAGCAGGTCGGCGCTGCCCGGGCGGCCGTCGAGCAAGCCGAACTCGACCTTCGCCGCACCGCCGTCCGCGCCCCCTTCGACGCACATATCCTGGGCCGCGATACCAACGTCGGCTCGCAGGTCTCGCCCACCGAGAGCATCGGCCGACTGGTCGGCGTCGAGGAGTATTGGGTGGGCGTGGAGTTGCCGCTGTCGAAGCTGCGCTGGGTCCAGACACCCGACCAGGACGACGAGGGCTCGCGAGTCCGGGTGCGCAACCGGCAGGCCTGGCCGGAGGATTCATTTCGCAGCGGACGGCTCTTCCGGCTGGTCGGCGCGCTCGACCCGGATACACGCACCGCCCAGCTTCTGGCGTCCATCCCGGACCCGCTGGCACGCGAGGCCGACCACCAAGACAAGCCCCCGCTGATGATCGGCGAGTACGTCGAAGTAGCCATCGAGGGCAAGCCATTGGAGGACGTCGTCAGGATCGACCGCGACTATGTGCGCGACGGCGATACCATCTGGGTCATGGAGGACGACAAGCTCCAGATCAGACAGGCCGAGATCTCCATGCGCGACGCCGAATACGCCTATGTCTCCAGCGGACTCGAAGACGGAGAGCAGGTCGTGACGACGCACTTGTCCACGGTCGTGGACGAGGCGCCGCTTCGACTCGACGGACAGGGCGACGAAGGCTCCGACCAAGAGGCCCCCGAAGAGGAGCCTTCCGATGAGTAGCTCGCCGAATTCAGACCCGACACCGACAGACCCGAGCACGCTCCAAGGCCCGATCGCCTGGATGGCCCGCAATCCGATCGCGGCCAACTTGCTGATGTTCTTGCTGCTCGTCGGAGGCATCTGGTCGGCGTTCAACATCCAAAAAGAGGTCGAGCCCGAGTTCCAATTGGATATCGTCGAGGTCAGCGTGACCTATCCCGGTGCGGCCCCCGCCGAGGTCGAGACCGGCATTTTGCTGCCCGTCGAGGAGTCGATTCGCGGCGTCCAGGGCATCAAAGAGATCACTTCGACGGCCAGGGAGGGCTCCGGGTCGGTGACCATCGAGCTGGTCTCGGGCACCGACCGGACCGTCGCCTTCCAAGATATCGACCAGGCGGTCAGCCGCATCCGGACTTTCCCGGACGATATCGACCAGCCCGAGGTCAACCTGCAGGCGCGCCAACGCGAAGTCATGCAGTTGGTGCTCTACGGGGAGGTCGATCCCTGGACGTTGCGCCAACTCGGCGAGCGATTGCGGGACCGACTGCTCAGCGATCCGATGATCACCCAGGTCGAGATGGGCAACGCGCCCGACTACGTCACCCACGTGGAGATCCCGGCCAGCCGGCTGCGCGAATACGACTTGACCCTGGGTGAGGTCGCCGATCTCATCGCCTCGTCGAGCGAGGACGTGCCCGCCGGCGACGTGCAGACCAACGCCGGCGAGATCTTGCTGCGCATGAAGGAGCGCAAGCAGTGGGCCGAGCAATTCGCCGGCATCCCCATCGTGACCTCCGCGTCGGGCTCGACGGTCACCCTCGACGACCTCGCCGAGATCACCGACGGCTTCGAGGAGGCCGGCTTCCACTCCCAATTCAACGGCCAGCCCTCCGTCGAGGTGGCCGTCTACCGCATCGGCGACCAGTCCCCGCTGGAGATCTCCGAGGCCGTCCACGCGATCATGGACGACTTCGAGCGATCGGTGCCCGCCGGCGTGCAGATGCGCATCGATAGCAATAGCGCGGACGACTACGACGACAGGCTGTCGCTGCTGCTCGACAACGCCCTGCTCGCCGTGATCATCGTGATGGGCATCCTGGCGCTCTTCCTCGAGATCCGCCTGGCGTTCTGGGTCATGATGGGCATGGCGATCTCATTTGTGGGCTCGCTGGTGTTTTTGCCTGCCGCCGGCGTGAGCATCAATATGATCTCGATGTTCGGCTTCTTGGTGGCCCTGGGCATCGTGGTCGACGACGCGATCGTGGTCGGCGAGAATATCCACGAGCACCGCGAGCGCGGCGGCGATCGACTGACGACGTCGATCGCTGCGACCCGCGAGATCGCCCGGCCGGTGACGTTTACGATCTTGACGACGGTGGTCGCCTTCACTCCGCTGCTATTTATCCCCGGGACCACCGGAAAATATTGGTGGCCGCTGCCGGCGGTGGTGATCGCCGTGTTGCTGGTCTCGCTGGTCGAGGCGCTGTTCATCCTGCCCGCCCACCTCGGGCACACCTCCCGGTGGGAGGGCTCGCGCATCGAGCAGTGGTTCAACGCCCAGCAGTCGAAGTTCGCCCGCGGCTTCAACCGGGCCGTCGAGCAGTATTTCGGCCCATTGTTGCACGGGGCGCTGCGCTTTCGATACGTGGTCCTGGTCGCCGCCATCGGGCTGTTGGTGGTCGTCGGCAGCTATGGCTATAGCGGACATATGGGCATGGTCATGATGCCCGAGGTCGCCGCCGACGAGATCGAGGCCGGCGCCAGACTGCCGGTGGGCACGACCCCCAAACAGGCCGGCCGGGTGGCCACCGAGATCACCTCGGACACCCTGCGCATGCTCGAGGAGCAAGACCTTTACGAGGTCGCCCACGGAGTCAAGACCAACGTGCGCGGGGGCAACTTCATCGACGTCGAGATCGTCATGAAGGACCCCGACCAGCGCGATATGAGCGCCAACGAGGTCATCGATCTGTGGCGCGACGAGATCGGTGATATCGAGGGCATCGACCAGATCAGCTTCGAGGCCGAGCGCGGCCCCGGCGGATGGCGAAAGGATATCGAGGTCGACCTCAGCCACAACGATATCGACATGCTCGAGCAGGCATCCGAGGCGTTCCAAGCCCGTGCCGAGCGCTTTACGCAGACGCGCGACATCACCGACAATTACAACCGGGGCAAGGTGCAGTTGGACCTGAAGTTGCTGCCCGAGGGCCGCGCGCTGGGGCTGACCCCGTCGGAGGTCGGCCAGCAGGTACGCGACGCCTTTTATGGCGCGCTGGCGCTGCGGCAGTTGCGCGGCACCAACGAGATCGAGGTGCGCGTCAAGCTGCCCGAGCACGAGCGCGAGGATATCCACGCCTTCGAAGACTTCGTGGTGCGCGCCCCCGACGGCACCGAGGTGCCGCTGCTCGACGTCGCCGAGGTCAGCCGCACCGAGGCGTTTACCAGCATCGGCCGGCGCGACGGCCGCCGGGTGATCACGATCAGCGCCAACGTCGACCCCAAGAGCGCGGTCGGCCGGGTCGTCGAGTCCTTCCAACTCGAGGAGTTGCCGGCGTTGCGCGCCGACTATCCCGGCCTGACCTGGAGCTTCGAGGGCACCCAGGCCGAGATGCGCGAGTCGACCGCGGCGCTGTGGGGCGGCTTCGGACTGGCCATGTTGATCATCTACTCGCTGCTGGCCGTCGCCTTCAGAAGCTACCTGCAGCCGATCTTGGTGCTCGGGGTCATCCCGTTTGGCATCATCGGGGCGGTCACCGGCCATATCTTGCTCGGCCACGACCTCTCCCTGATGAGCCTGATGGGCATCATCGCGCTGTCGGGCGTGGTGGTAAACGACTCGCTGATCATGATCGACTACGCCAACCGAAAACGCGGCGACTCCGCGGCCCGCGAGGCCATCCACCAGGCCGGGCTTCGCCGCTTCCGCCCGATATTGCTGACCACCCTGACCACCTTCGGCGGGCTGGCCCCGATCATCTGGGAGACCTCCAACCAGGCCAACCACCTCATCCCCATGGCCATCTCCTTGGGCTTCGGCATCGTCTTCGCCACGGCGCTGATCTTGGTGCTGGTCCCCTGCATGTATCTGATCCTCGAGGACTTCATTTCGCTGGTGGAAAATGGGACCGAGTAGCCGCTCACCCGCATGATGCGCGGCTCGTCGGGGAACCTGGTTCCCTTATTAGTTCCCTTAAGTACAAGCGCGTAAGTCTTGTGGATAACGAGAAGCTCGAGACACTCGAT
>JBKGZI010000151.1:0-12202 GCA_046545675.1 Persicimonas sp. | reverse complement strand
GCATCGAGTGTCTCGAGCTTGTCGTTATCCACAAGACTTACGCGCTTGTACTTAGTTATGTCTTTTATCGGCGTCCCTCCACGGAAGCGGTCTTCATGTATCCTATCAGCTTCCCTCCACGGAAGCGGTCGACCGATATTTGGAGGTGGTTTCATAACTGCCTGGCTCACTCGAACATTTCCGTGGGCTCGGCGAATGATCGACGAGTCGACGTCGCGCTGATGCGAAGTGATGAGCAGAAGGCGAGGTACAAAGCACCTCACTATCGACTCATTTCATGGCCATCATAACAGAGCAACTTTAATAGTGGCGTAAAAAGGCGCCCCTGTGACATTAAAATGCTGAAAAAATCCTTTGGCTAACCCGGTACTTGTGGCTATCGTCGCTCAGGACAAGCGAGAAGTGGGTCATTATTCCGAATAGCTATTCACCCCTCTGTGGGCATTGACGCAGATTTTCGTTGAGGTACGTATTGGCCTATGGGACACCTTGCCAATTATATCGCCACGCATTTTCGCCCCTCCGGCGAGCCCGGACGCATCTCGAAGCTGCGGCTGCTCGAGCGCCGCGAGGAGCAGTTCGAGGATTGCGACATGATCGATCGTGAGCGCCTCATCGAGCTGCTCGAGGCCGACGAGCGCATCTTCACCTGGGATCACGACCAACAAAACCTGGGCGAAGAGATCGAGCTGGTCCGCGTGGAGGGCCAGCCCTATCTGCGGGTCGACGGCCAACGGCTTCGCGCCGACAACCTCGGCGAGCTACCTGAGGCCTGAATATGTCCCCCATCGATACCGATGACGGCGCCGTCGACAGGTGGAACCACCGCACCGTTCGGGCCAGCGGCCTCGATCTGCATTGTGTCGAAGCAGGCAACGGTAGCGAGGGCGATCGCGGCCGGTTGATGCTCTTTCTGCACGGCTTCCCCGAATTCTGGTACTCGTGGCGCCACCAACTCGGCGAGTTCGCCGCCGACTTTCACGCGGTCGCCCCCGACCTGCGCGGCTACAACAAAAGTGACCGCCCCGAGTCCCGATCGGCCTATCGCCTCGAGCACCTCGTCGACGACGTCAAAGAGCTGATCTTCAATCTGGGCTACGAAAGGTGCATCCTGGTCGGCCACGACTGGGGCGGCGCCATCGCCTGGGAATTTGCCCACGCCCATCCCGAGATGCTCGACAAGCTGGTGGTGATGAACGCCCCTCACCCGGTGCGTTTTTATGAGGCCATGCGCACGCCGAGCCAATTGAGGCGAAGCTGGTATATTTTCTTCTTCCAACTTCCCTGGCTGCCCGAAAAGCTTCTGTCCAGGCAGGACTGCGAGGCGGTCGCCGAGCTCTTCGCCAGCCAAGCCAAGAACCCCGACGCCTTCTCGGCCGCCGACCTGGAAGCCTACCGTCGGGCCGCCTGCCGGACGGGCGCGTTGAGCGCGATGCTCAACTATTACCGCGGTATCCCCTCGACGGCCCTGACCTTCAAACCGCGTGATTATACACCTATTTCGGTGCCCACGCTTCTGCTGTGGGGCGAAGACGACGCCGCGCTCGGCAAAGAATTGACCTACGATATGCAGCGGTTCTTTCCCGACCTGCGCGTCGAGTATATCTCCGACTGTAGCCATTGGGTCCAACAGGACCGCCCGCAGATCGTCAACGAGCTGATGCGCTCATTTCTGGCGGACCGATAGAGCTCGCGACGCTCAGCGTTGGCCCGACAGGAGCTCCAGGGCGTTGTGGCCGGTGATGGAGTCGACGGCCTCGGCCGGGTAGCCCCGGGCGAATAACTCTTTGGCGACCAGATGGATGTCGCGGCAGTCTCGCTGGTCGCTCGGGATGCTCGGGATCCAGCCGTCGTAGTCACTCCCCAGCGCCACGTGCCGAATTCCGACCCGCTCGATGATATATTCGAGGTGATCGACGACCACTGAAGTGTCCGCCTTGAGCCGGCCGGCCAAGAAGACCGGCGCGAAGATCACCCCGATCACCCCGTCGGTGTCGGCGATGGCGTCGATCTCGTCGTCGCTGATATTTCGGGCGTGCTCGTACACGCCTTTGACGCCTGTATGCGTGCACAGCACCGGGCGGGTGGCCACCGCGCAGGCCTCGAGGACCCCGGGGGTGTTGACATGGGCCAGGTCGACCACCACCCCGTGGTCCTCGAGCGCCGCGATGAGCTCGCGGCCAAAACCGCTCAGGCCGTCTCGCTCGTTGGCCCCCCGGCCCATCGACGGCGTGGCCGCCGAATTCTTCGAAAAATGCGCCAGCGTCAGATACGCCACGCTGCGCTCGGCGAGCGTCTCGACGTGCTCGATACGCCCGGCCAGGATATGGGCGCCCTCGACGCCGGGCGCCAAGGCCAGCCGTGCCTCGTCGACCGCCCGTTGCCAGTCAGCGGGCTCGCGCACCCGCAGTAGATCCTCACAGCCGGCGACGACCTCGTCGAGATAGTCGAGCTGACGGTTCATCTCCCGAAAACCGCGCTCGGACTCCCACGGCCAATAGTGAATGCCCAGACAAGCCCCGCCGTAACTCGCGTCCTGCATGCGCGGGATATCGGCGTGCCAGAACAGCGGCTGGCCCCGCATACCCGCGCGGTGGCGCCGGGTCATACGGTAGCGGAACAATCGCTGTTGGATGATGCTATCGACGTGCAGATCGACGATCGGGTATGTGTCGGACATGGGGGGCCTTGGAGCGTTGGAGGAATCACGCCCGGCAATATAGCGAGCGCCGCCACTTCTGCAATGCCACCCATTTCGGAGCTTCAGAAAGCCTACGCCTCCATTGAAACGACCCCTAAATGGCCTTCTGTGCGCGTAGTGTGCGCCTTAAATAGCGGGCGTCTCGGTTTCTGAAGATCTTCTATTTGGGGCGCCTATACAGCGGCGCGTGCCATTTAGGGGCTGCTTATAGGGAACCTTTTGGCAATTGAGGTGTGGTTCTTGCGTAACTTCGAATCGCGTCGCATTCTGGATCGCGCCAACTCCGTCTCAAAGACAAATAGCTCCCATGCATCGACGTATTTTTGTGTTGGTCTTCTCGATCGCCCTGGCCACCACTGCGTGCGAAACGCCCCAAGAAGGCATGGTCGGCGAGCCTCCCGAGGACGAGATCCAGGAGGCCAACCGACCCAGCGGGCCTCGCAAGCTCGATATCGCCAAAGAAGATCCGGCCTCGCGCGACTACCCGGAGCCAATCTTCGGCGCCGACGTGTGGCCCTATGTCGAGGAGGGGATCACCTTCGAGCTGACCTGGGGCGAGCCTCGGGCCGCGCTGGAGGTGCGCGAGGACCCTGATCTCAATAGCAAAGCGATCGGCAGCTTCGAGCTCTCGGAGGGCGACGCGCTCCCCTGGCGGGCGAGCTGGGTGGCCGTGTACGAACCGGCCGTCTTCACGGCCCAAAAACAGGTCGAGTTTTCCGGAAGCCGCCACGCCCCCGGCACCCGGGCTCACGACGAACCGATCCGCGCGACGGTGCAACCGGGACAGTCGGTGGCGGTCTATCACTACGCCGGTGCGACCAGTTGCTGGGTGGGCGTCGACCGAGATATCCTGCGGAGCAGTTGCCCGACCGCCCAGGACTTCGACGGAGACTTTTCGGGCAAGACCCGCGCCGAGCAGATGCACCCCGCCAAGCGTATCTGGTGGGTCTATATCGAGACCGACCAGGCCGCCGGATGGATCCCCATCGACGACCGGGTGCTGGTCGACCTGGTCGACTGAGCTTCGAGTTCCACCGGCCGGTTTCTTTTCAACTTGATCTTGGCCGGCATCTTCTGCCTATACTGGTGCCATGCAGTAAATGAAGTCTTCTCGTGAGAGGTACGGCGAGAAAGAGTTTTGGGAGCGCCTCAGATCGACGCGTTCTCCCAAGATGACCGTCACGCAGTATCATCGTGCAGCGACGACCCGAGAGGACCCATGAACGCAGATATATGCTCTGAGTTGATCAACACGCTCCGCTTGAGTGAGCACTCCCCCCAGCGCGTCGTCTTCGCCGACGGCCACGATCCACGCGTCGTCGAAGCCGCCCGCCTCGCGCTCGAACAGAACCTCGCCGCGCCCATCTTGATCGGGGCGCCTGATGAGATGGCTTCAGCCGCGAGCAGCAGCGGCGTGGATCTGGAGGGCATCGAGCTCCACGACCCCGCCACCTCCGAGCGATTCGACGAATACGCCGTCGAATTCGCCGAGCAGCGAAATATCCCGCTGCGCACTGCCAGATGCATGAGCAGTGTGCCGTTTTTCTACGCGGCGATGATGCTGTGCCGCGGTGAGGCCGACGCGATGGTCGTGGGGGCGAATTGTTCCAGCCAAGAGGCCCTTATGGCCACCGATCTGGCCGTAGGTGCCCGCGAAGACGTGCCGACGCCGTCGAGCTTTTTGGTGCTCGAACTGCCTGTTTGGAGCGGCTCGGAGGGCAGCCTTTTGGCCCTGGCCGACTGCGCGGTCAACCCACAGCCAAACGCAAACCAACTGGCCGACATCGCCCTGGAGACCGCCGATAGCGTCGAAGACGTGCTCGGTTGGCAGGCGCGCGTCGCGTTGCTGTCGCATTCGACCCACAGCCATCCGCTCGAGCCTCGCGCCGAGCATGTCTGCCGCGCGGTCGACATCGTGCGCCGGCGCGCACCGGGCATTCGAGTCGACGGTGAACTCCAGCTCGACGCCGCCCTCAACGCCGCGGTCGCCCGACAGAAGCTCTCCCAGGCCGGCGGCGTCGCCGGGCGCGCCAATACCCTGATCTTTCCGGACTTAAATTCCGGTAATATCGCCGCCAAGATGGCCCAGCAATTGGGCGGCGCCACCGTCTGCGGGCCGGTCCTACAGGGCTTCGAGAAGCCGGTCGGGCTGCTATCCCGCGCCTCGTCAATCCAGGACGTTCTCGGCACCCTCGCGCTCACCGCCGGCTACGCGCTGGCCACCGACAGTCCGCGCGCTCGCTCGTTCAGCAACGCCGCCACCGGCGCCGACGCCGCGGCCAACGCCGCCAGTTGGTGCTTCGACACCAATAGCGTCGTCCACCCACGATTTTGAGTCGAACCACGTCGAGTTCTCGGCCTGCGAGCAGTCTTCGCAGCTTTGGAGATGACGCCCATCACGTCGAGGTTCTTGGTTCTTGGTTCTTGGTTCTTGGTTCTTGGTTCTTGGAAACCTCTCCTAGCAGATTATCACGATCAACGGGCTCGTGAGCCATGCAGTTCCCCACGCCTCGAGCCCCAAGCCCGCTGTTCGAGCCCGCAGTCAGGCTATTGCACCATGCCGCGACCAGTGCGACACTTGCCGGCGTCCGACGTTCTTTTGGCCCGAGCCCATGGTCGCGATGCCCGCACCCACTGAAAATAACAGCCAACGCGAACCCTCCGAGGTGCTCTACCGAGGCTGCCTGACCACAGCCGGCGTGGGCATGGCGCTGGCCTTCGCGGTCCTCGCCGGCTTCAGCATCTGGCAGCTCTTCGGGGCGTTCAGCGTGCTGAACGTGCTGGCTGCGGTCTTCTTCGGGGTGATGTCACTGGCCGGGCTCTTTCTGGCGCGCCACGGACTTCGGCGCGGCGCGGAAGAGCAGACTGTGCGTCCTTCCATCGGTGGTGGAAGCCACCAGCGCGGTGTGCTTCGGACCGCCCGAAAATATCACGGCCGCGTCACCCTCCCCGAGATCACTTTGGAGACTCGCCTCGAGGTCGCCCAGGCGCGTGCCCTCCTCGACGAATTCGAGCTGCAGGGCATCTGCGAGATGCAGATCAGCGACTCCGGCGGCGAGGTCTACGTATTTCCCGCGTTTGTCGAAGGCGGCATCGACAAAGAGACGGCGCGCTCGATCCTCGACGAGGACGCCGAGGTCGAGCTGCTCTTCGAGGAATTCGCCGAGCTCGAAGAGGCCGAAAAACAACGCGAGGAAGCCGCAGTCAACGCAAAAAAGAAATCCTAACCCCAAGCCCCGCGCCCGCCGTCCCCCAAGCCCCACGCCCGCAGTTCCCACAGGATCTTCGTCTCCCAAGATTAGTGATCCAACCTGCACCCGTGTATAAATTAAAGATCGGGAAGAATCAGAAGTTCTTGCGGTGAGTGACGTTGAAATTGCGGGGGAGGAACCCATGAGTCATCGAGGGGAGAATATGCGCGCCGGCCTGGGTCGGCCGCCGACGAGTCGATTCGCCGGATTCTTGGCCGCAGCAGCCGCGATGGCCGTCTGCCTCGCCGGTTGCCACCAGCGGGCTGCGCCTCCGGACAAACCGGTGGCCATCAGTGTGCCCCAGCAAGTCTCGGACAAGGTACAGAGCGCTCAAACGGAGATGACCGCCGCCGTGAGCATGCTGGCGACCGGTTACGACCAGGCAGTCTGCGAGGGTGAGGGGCAGATGGCCCGGCGCTCGGAGGGGGTGCAGGCGCGCGCCGAGGCCCAGTTGGAAGTGCGCCGGGCCATGTCCGAGGCCGAGGCTCAAACCGATCGCCGCGGCGGCGGCCCCACTGGAGATGACGGCGACGATGGAGAGGACGATGGAGAGATCGTGATCATCGAAGAGCCCGTCCAGGAGCCCGCAGATCGCGGCGACTGGCAATGCTTCCAGGCCGGCGACCAGCCCAAATGCGTCCACGCCTCGGCCAGCAGCACATCCCAGCGCATCTATCGGCATTATATCGACGGCTACGACCTCAACCCCGTCACCGCCGGCGACGTCATGGAGGCGTTCGCCGCCGAGATCACCTGGGGCAGCGAGCGGCTCACCACCGCCGTCGATCAGGGCGAAGCGTTCTCCCGGATCCGCGAGGATTGCCGAGATGGTGACAGTCCGCTGGCGCGCTTTTTTAGCGCCGCCGAGGACTTCGATCATCGCGACGTGCGCAGCGACCTGCTCAGAGTGCGCGACGACTTCGTCGGCGGCCAGCGCGACGTATGCCAGGCGCTACCGCGTCTTTATGCCTCGCTGATGAGCGATCTCTCCGCCGAAATGTCCCGCCGCACCCGAAGCGGCCAGTGCAACGCCCCGCGCTGGGATGCCCTTTGGGGAGACTGACCGATGCGGTTGTCGCTCGCCCGGCATTGGTTAGCTTGAACAACAAGACAGCAATCAATCGAGATATCGACGCACCGCCTGCATTGCGTGGCAGTGCTCTTCGGGGGAACGAAGAGCACTGCCGCGGGGGACACCGGTCGAGAGGGAGGCTCGTATGCAGGACGTACGGGACGTTTTGAGTGGGTCTGTGCGCTGCGAGGGGTTATTTGAAGAAGCAGCGCGGGACGAGCACGCAAAGCGTATCAAGAAGATCGAAGAGGGGATCGCGCAGACGCTCGCCGAACTCGAGGAGGCTGGCGAAGCGCCGGCGCCCGGCGGGCGGCGACCGCTGCAAATGGACAGCTTCACAAAGGGGGTGACCATCGAGCCCGGCTACGACCACCACAATCACACCGGACCCAAAGACGAGCCCACCGCCCGGCCCATCCTCATGGCCACGCTCGCCGCCGCCATCGGCACATTGGCGCTTCTCGGCGTCGCCTTCGCCCAGGGGTATATCCCATAAATCAGCCGCAATGGATGACGTATCCGCACACATCAACTATCCTCGACGACGGATTGTCCGGCCGAAGAATCCCTTGAAGTAAAGAAGGCGCATCGTCGAGATGAAAACGAGTCCCTCGAGAGGTTTCCGTGCAGCGCACCTGCTCGTCATCGGCGTCGTGGCCGCGGCGCTCGGCTGGGGCATCAACGAATTTGCCATCTTGCAGCTCGAGCGAAACGCGCCCGAGCCCAAGCCCGCCGAGGCTCGCCCGGAACCGCCGGCCTTCCCCGAGCCCACGGCTCGGCCCCTCGAGGCGCTCGACGAAGATCTGATCGTCGCCGAGCCCTCGGCCGACCAACCCGACGAGTCCGCTGCCGAAGCGCCGGCCCCCGCACCGAAGCCGACACCTCGTCAAGCATCCCAAAAAGAAGCTCATCAAGAACCAACCCGGCGCCCCGAGGCTGCACCCGAGCCCAGCGATTCCGCCGAGTCCCCGACCCCCGAGACCTCCGGTCCCGACACCCGTGTCTTTACGCTGGATCGCCAGCGCCTCGAGGAGCGATTCAAGGACCCCGAAGATGTCGAGGGCCACGGCCACGTGCTGCCCAATATCGTCGACGGCGAGCGCCGCGGGATGAAGTTCGCCGGCGTGGCTCCGGGTGGGATCTTCGCAAGACTGGGCATCCAGAACGGTGACGTGGTACTCTCAATCAACGACAAACAGGTTACGACACCCCAAAAAGCGCTCTCTGATCTGGAAGAGATGCGTCAGATGAGCATCTTCGACGTGATATTGGAGCGAGACGACCAAATTCGGCGTCATCGCTATGTCTTGAAGTGATTTTTAATATTGAAGGAGCATTCGAAGCGATGAAACACAGCATTGAGCACGGACTCGACAAAGACCTCGCCCGCAAAGCCACCCGCAAAGCCTTCGAGAGCTACGAAAAACGCTTCGCCAAATACAACCCCACCTCGGAATGGGTCACCGAAGACAAAGCGAACGTAGGGTTCTCGGCCAAAGGCATAAACGTCGAGGGCGCCATCGAGATCACCGACGACGACGTGGTCCTCGAGATGGACGTCCCGTTCATCCTCAAGCCCTTCCGGAAAAAAGCCGTCGGCGTCATCGACGACGAGATTCAAGAGTGGATCGCCAAGGCCAAGCGCGGCGAAATCGAATAGTGATGTTCACATGAGCAGCCCATAACCGTGCCCCTTCTATACCGATCGCTGCGCCAATTTCTGCGAATTGCAGTGGATCTGTATTTTACCGACGTGGAGTCGGTCGGCCGCGAGAAGGTCCCCAGGAAGGGGCCGGTGATCTTCGCGGCCAACCACCCCAACTCGATCATGGACACGGTCATCTTGGGCACCGAGCTCGACCGCCAGATCCACTATATGGCCAAGAGCGGGCTGTTCAAAAACCCGGTGGTCGCCACCGTCTTCGACCGCTGCGGCGTCATCCCCATCTATAAAAACCCCAAGGGCGACACCTCCAGCAATCAGGAGGCGTTTCAGAGCGCCTTCGACGTGCTCGCCAATGACGGGTGCATCGGCATCTTTCCGGAGGGCCAGAACTCGCGCGAGCGCGAGGTGCTTCGGGTCAAAACCGGCACCGCGCGCATCGCGCTGGGCGCCGAGCGCCAGCACGATTATTCGCTGGGGGTCAAGATCGTGCCGGTGGGGCTGAACTTCGAGAACCGCGACCGTTTTTTGTCGCAGGTGCTCGTGCGCTTCGGCCAGCCCATCGACGCGCTCGAATATGCCGAGTTGCACGCCACCTACGAAAAGGAAGCAGTGCGCGATCTCACCGATCGTATCGCCGACGACCTGCGTGAGCTGGCCACTCATATCGAGGGGGAGCGGGTGCGTGGGCTGGTCGAGAGCATCTATCGGATCTATGGGCGCCAGCTCTTCGAGAATATGGTCGCCTACCGCTCCGACAAGGCCCAGGGGGCCGAAAAGCGAGGCTACGACTTCGACGATCTGCGCGAGGGGCGCGTCGACGACGACGCCCTGGTCGACGAACTCGCCAATGACCGCGGCCGCAGGGGGCTGCGCAGTTGGCTGTGGGATAAGATGCGCTCGGCCGACAAGACCAAAGACGACCTCGAAGAGAAGCTTTGGGTCCAGCAGCGCATCGCCGACGCGATCAGTCATTACGAAGAAAAAGACCCCGAGTTGGTGCGCGAACTGCGCCTGAGGATCTGGCGCTATATCGACCACGTCCGCCAGGTCCGCCTCAAGCACGATATGCTCGAGCGCCCGCCCGAGACGCTCTCGGTGCGCAAAGAAGGCCTCAAGCTCACCGCCTACGCGCTCATCTTCGCCCTGCCTGCCGTGTGGGGCTTCGTCCACAACGCCGCACCCTACTCGATCACCAAATTCACCGCGCTCGAGGCCCCCGACGAGGCGATGCGCGCGTTTGCGGCGCTGCTGGTGGGCATGGTCGTCTTCCCGCTCTTTTACGCGGCGTATGGCGCCGCGCTGTGGTTCGGCGCCGACGCCGGACCCTGGTTTGTAGGCGGCTATCTTCTGTCCCTGATTCCCACCGGCTTTTTCTTCCTGTCCTACCGCCAGCGCCTGGCCCGCTACCGCGGTCGCATCCTCGTGCGCACGATGTTCCGCACCGAGGAAGAGCTCATCGAAGAGCTTGCGAAGGAACGCCTCGAGATCATCGAAATCCTCGATGGACTCCGCGATCGCTTCCGCGAGGCCGAACAGGCGCAACCGAGCAATATCCGCTCGACCGGCGAATAGACTGATCAACAAAAAAAGAAGCGGCGCGCCTTCTCAGGCGCGCCGCTTCTTTTTTGCGGGGCTAAATTATGCGGGACTAAGCTGCTCGTCAGGAGCCGTCTCCGGCATCTCCGGCGTCGTCGTCGCCGCCGTCGTTTCCGGCGTCGCCCTCGACTTCACAGATTTCGTCTGCGCCCAGCGGCGAGGTGCCCGAGGGGCATGTCCAACTCCCGTCGGTGCACTCGGCGTCTTCGAGCTCACCCGTGAGGGGGTCGCAGCACTCGGGCTCATCGTCGGCTTCGCACGTCTCGCCGGCGTCGTCCTCGTCGTCGGCATCGTCCTCGTCGTCGGCATCGTCACCGGCATCCGCGACGGTGTTGTTGGTGTTATTTGCGTTGTTTTCCGGCTCCTCCGGATCATCACCGCAGGCGCTAAAGGCAGCAACAGCCAGCAAACTCATCAGCAATATTTTCAACTTTCGCATCAATCGTCTCCATCTTCTTCGATTACAACTAATCGATAACTAGCAAGGACTAATAAAGGTATCACAAATATGAGAGTCTCAAGGAATTTTTTGAAAGATTTAATAGAGTGGGGTGCAATCGCAGCGCTTGGTCGGGCACCGGTTACCCGCGCTCACCCACACGATTCCGATTGCGCTCGTCGCCTATCGCCGCCTTGCGCAACTGTATATGGTCGCCTAATCTGGCCCCAATTAGAGACCGTCCGATATCGGGATGTTATAACGTGAAGTCTATCCCTTATGCTGCGGCCTTGTCGGTCGTGCTGACCTTGGTGAGCCTTCCTGTGGGCGCGGAACCAGATGAAGCGCCCGACGCGAATGACGCTGCCGCCGAAGAGCCGTCGACCACCGGTGAGTTCTTATTCGGCTCCTACGGTCGCACCCAATTCGAGCTCGACGACCGCGGTAACGCGGGCACGGCGAATAATATCGTCTCGCACGGGCCGCGCCTCTTCCAGGAGGACTACGCCGAATTCGACCTCAGCTACACGCTCACACAACCGGACGGCTTCACCTCGCGGGTGCTCTTCACCTTCGCGCTCTTCGGCCCGTTTGCCCACTACGACGGCGACTTCACCGACCAGGCGTTCGCGGTCCGAAACCTCTACGCCGAGATGAGCGGCCTGGGCGCCCCGCTCGAGGGCCTGAGCCTGTGGGCCGGCTCGCGCATGTACCGCGGCGACGACATCTACCTGCTCGACTGGTGGCCGCTCGACGAGCTCAACACCGTCGGCGGCGGGGCGAGCTGGCGCGCCAGCCAGGAACCCGGCGGCTTCGAGGCGCGCGTCCACGCCGGAGTCAACCGGCTCGACGACGACTACCAATTGCAGATTATCGACGTGCCCGCCCAACCGGTGGGCACGCGCTCCAAAGTGCTGCTCGACCGCCAGCGATTGCTATCTTCGGCCAGGCTCGAATACGCCGAACACGATCTGCTCGCCAAATGGGGCGCCAAGGCGATCCTCTACGGCGAGTACCACCGCCTGCCCGAAGGCGAGCGCATCTCGCCGGAGCTCATCGAAGCCGGCGCGCCCATCCAGCAAGAAGATCTTCTGCTCGAGACGCTGCCCTCCGACGACGGCTTCGTCCTGGGCACGCAACTCGGCCTCTTCGAATCCGACACGGCCAACCACCTCAATCTCTTCTTTCGCTGGTCACGCGGCATCGCCGCCTTCGGCGAACTGGGCGTACCGTTCGGCACCACTGAGGCCGGCACCGCCGACGGCGCCGACGAGCTGCTCGGCGCGCTATCCGGCAATTGGGAGAGCCGCTGGGTCGGCGTGCTAGCGGGCGCCTACCTTCGCCGCTTCGAGGACGCCGACGCCAACGAGACGGACCTCGACGACTTCAGCGAAGGCGCCGTCGTCCTGCGCCCGGCGGTCTTCATCACCGACCACTTCCACCAGGCCGTCGAGCTCAGCTACCAGCGCAAAAACCC